>JANYEN010000025.1 GCA_025363115.1 Alphaproteobacteria bacterium
ACTCCCAATGAAGATATTCTCCTTTTGTGAGCTAATTCTGAAAGAGGATTTGTATGATCCATAAACTGAGATAGCTGGGAGACCATAAAAAAATCTTTAATTGCTTTAACAACTGGACCATTGGAAATTATATCTACTGGAACAGCTATTTCTAAGGATACTGAATTTAATTTTTCTGAAGCAGATTTAGCAACTTTAGCCAACCCTATCCTAACCTGATTTTCTAATAATTCTCCTACCGACCTAACTCTTCTGTTGCTTAAATGATCTATGTCATCGGCAATACCATTATGTTCTTTTAATATTGCTAATTTTAAAATAGTGGCAGTTATGTCTTTGTGTGTCAATACCAAACTCGTATTTTCTTTGTCATCCCAGCCCAAAGATTTATTAATTTTATATCTCCCAACTCCTAATAGATTATAATATTGCTGGTTAAAAAATAAATTATTAAAATATTTTTCAGCTTCTTCTATAGAAGATAGTTCTCCAGGTCGTATAACTTTCAAAATATTTTGCATTACTGATTCATAAGAAACATCCAAGTAAGGCAATATTGAATTTAAAATTACGTTGCTATAGTCTTTATGAAGGCTATTAATTACTGATATTTTTTTAATTTTAAAATCTTTAAAAGTAGATAAAAAACTTTCCGATATCTGAGAACAAATATTATAAATATTATTACCTTCTATTTCGTGGTTGTTAAATAAATTAAAAGTTAGCAAGCTTTCAGATTTAATATAAACCATGCTTGTACCCTCTTGTACCGATTTAACAAATTTTTTATTTATAATTTTTCCAGAATTTAGTGTAATTTGACCATAGCTATCCAATAAATCAAATTGAGAATAAATTCCCATCATATTTTCGTCTATCTTGAAGCTCCATAAATCTAATTTTGGGTCAAAAAAAATATCTAGTTTATGATAAAAAGATGAAACAATATCCTGTATACTCATTTTCATACCTGCTAATAGATAGTAGATAGGCATTTTTCTACGTTTATCTATTTTGAAAATCATTAATCCTTTATTGTCAAAAGTAATAGAAAGCCAACTACCTCTATATGGTATAACATTGGCAACATATGAAGAAATATTTCCAATAACATCTCTAATAAAAAATACCCCTGGGGAGCGATGTATTTGAGATACTACAACTCTTTCAAAACCATTAATAATAAAAGTAGCATTATCGGTCATTAGCGGAATGCCACCAAGAAGAACTTCCTGCTCCTTAATTGCCCTTATTTCAGTTTCTCCAGTATTTGAGTCTTTATGAAAAACAGTAAGTCGTACTGTAATATAAATATCTGCAGCATACGTAATAGATTTTTTCTTGCATATTTCCACATCAAAAATAGGTTCAGCAAGTCTATATTTAACAAAATCTATTGAAGCATAACCAAATATATCCGTAAAAGGAAATACAGATTTGAACAAATCTTCCATATTTGCAGTATCTTTATCTTCGCTATATAAAAAATTGTGATAAGACTTTTTCTGTATATCAACCAAACTATAAGCAGGCGATATGCTTGCTAATACTTTATACCCGAAGTTATTTCTGAAGCTTTTTATATTGGACATATGATATTAAATTTGTTAGTGAAGTTATAATAAATACTAATTCAACGATTTAAAAAATCTTGATACATTATTTTATTTCAACTTTAGCACCAACTGCCTCTAATTGCTTTTTAATAGTTTCCGCTTCTTCTTTATTAACTCCTTCTTTAAGACTTTTAGGAGCTGATTCTACAAGAGTTTTTGCTTCACCTAAACCAAGACCAGTTATTGCCCTAACTTCTTTAATAACATTAATTTTATTTTCTCCAAAAGAAGATAAAATTACAGAAAAAGAAGTTTTTTCTTCCGCTATAGCCTCCATTGCAACAGGAGCAGAAGATGATGCTATTGGAGCTGCCGCTGAAACTCCCCATTTATCTTCTAACATTTTTACTAATTCTGATACCTGAATAATAGTCAATTCAGATAGTTCATTGGCAATTTTATTTAAGTCTAACATAGTTTTTTTAAAGTTAAGTTAAAGAATAATTAATTCGCAATTTTAGAATGTGCGTCCATTACTCTTAATAATGAAGCTCCCGACTCTTTAAGCAATCTAGCTAAGGTAGAAGGGCAGGCAAGCATAGTACCAAGTAATTTTGTACGCAAAGCAGGAAGTGGTGGTAAATTTGAAAGATAATTTATATCTTTAGACTCATAAAGGCTTTTACCGTCACTTGCCATAATAATCGAAATTTTATTTTTATCGTTCGCATATTTCACAATTATTTTTGACATTTCAACTGGTTCACTTCCATAAACAACGGCAATCTGATTTTTTAAGGAGGTTTCTGCATTTATAAATTTAGTTTGTTTTAAAGCTATTTTATTAATCTTGTTTTTTACTACTAGCATTTTTGCGTTTATATTTCTTAGTTCGGTTCTAATAGCTAAGGTGGTATTTGCTTTTAGTCCCGAATAGTCTATAAAAAAAATCCATTCTGCTGAGTTATAACCAGTTAAAAGGCTATTAACAAGGTTTTTCTTTTGTATTTTATTCATATTTATTAAGCATTATATATGTCTGACATTTTTATCGCAAAAGACCTACCCATTAAAGTAGATGATAATCTTAATTCTAGAAAATAAGTTCCTTTTATGCTCGCTGGCTTAATAGCTTTAAGGGCTTCATATATAGCCAACAAATTGCTTTTTATTTTATCTTGCTCAAAATCAATTCTCCCAATTGAAAGCCTTATATAACCCAATTTATCTGTTTTTAGCTCAGCCCTACCTTTTATTGCTTCTTTTGTGGCATTTACCAAATCTTCTGCTACCGTACCTAGCTTGACATTTGGCATTAGACCTTTAGGACCCAATATTCTAGCTATTTTACCAAGCTTTACCATCATATCAGGCGAAGCTAAACATAATGAAAAATCTTTTCCAGGTATAATCTGCTTGCTAAAAATTTTTTCTATTAAATCTTCTCCTCCAGCATATTTTGCACCCGAGGCAATTAAACTTTCTGAATTGGAAGAAGAGGTAAATGCTGCAATTGCAGATGCTTTGCCACTTCCATTAGGCAATATACAGGAAGACTTAATCACTTGATCTGATTTTTTAGGGTCAAGACCTATTTTTATACAAAGATCAATAGATTCATTAAACTTTGCTTTGGCAGTATGTATATAATCTGATAAGTTTTTAAAGAATGCTTCTAAAGAAACTTGAGAGTTCAAATTTTCTTTTAAGGCTTTAAAATTTCTAAGTCTTTTGCTAATAATCATAAATTTAATTAATCATTAATAACTTCAATGCCCATAGAATTTGCACTTCCAGCAATTTCTCGCATAGCAACTTCAACGGTAGAAGATGTCATATCTTTAATTTTTCTGATGGCGATTTCTTTAATTTGCGACATTTTGATTTTACCAACAATTACTTTGCCTGCCTCTTTTGACCCACTTTCTAATGATGTCGCTTTTTTAATCAAAGATGTAACAGTAGGCTCTTTTGTTATGAAGCTAAAAGTTTTATCTTTATAGACATTAATAATAATAGGTATAGGAAAACCAACAAGATCTTTGGTTCTTGCATTAAATTCTTTACAAAATTCCATAATATTAACCCCACGTGGTCCTAAGGCAGTACCAACAGGAGGTGCTGGGTTGGCTTTTCCAGCTTCAATTTGCAATTTTACAACTGAACCAATTTCTTTAGCCATATTTTTAAATAAAAATATTTAATGATAATAAATTTGCATTCTTTCTTGATATAGTTCAAAGGAGTAATTTTTTAAAATCAAGAACTTTTTTATTTTTTATTAGCAAATATAATTTAAAAGTTTTTTATCAAATAATTAAAGCTATTTTAAATCTGTATTTTTAAGCAAATAAGTTAAACCAACACAAACAGCATCACTTTCGTCATCATTTTTAAAATTTATTTTTTTCCCAATAATATGTTGAATCATATATTCAAGTTGTTGTTTTTGTGCAGAGCCATTGCCAACTATAGTATTTTTTATGGTTTTGGGGCTATATTCTACAATAGAAGCTCCCAATATTGAACTGATTGCTATACATCCTCCTCTTACCATCCCTAGCTTTAATGAAGAAGAGGCGTTTTTATTTACAAAACATTCTTCAATAACTGCAATTTTTATATCATATTTTTTAATAATTTGCCCAATAATAATAGTGATATTTTTGATTTTTTCAATTGCATCTCCGCCAGGTTTAGCTAAAATTGAACCATATTCTAATAAATTATATTTGTTATTAATTCGTTCTACAACCGCCCATCCCGTGGAATTTAAAGATGGATCAATTCCTAAAATTATCGCCATTTTATGATACAATACTTTTTTGAGGATTTATTATAGATTGTATATTAATTTCAATTTTTTGCAATTTTTTTATTATCTCTTGTTTTTCGTGATCAGATGCATGAATTGTTTGGCTAAAATCTTTTATTTTCTTGCTATTACCTATAGTAAATTCTTCTTTTATAAAATTATCGATAACTTCAGAAATTGTTTGCATATTTGTTTTTAAACTACCTGGAAGTTTTTGAGCAACATCCATTATGTCTTTGGCAATAATATTTCTTGTTTCTAGTTTTAAAGATTTTAAACCCACTATTTCTTCAAAATTAGGAATTTTTTCAAAAGCATAATTCCAGCTTTCTTGTGCAAGTTGATTTGCAATTGGTGATTTTTTTTCAGAGTTGGCAAAAAAATTTTGTATTGCGGGGGTTTTAGAAACGGGAGAAGACATTCCATGTGCAGAATTATCAAATTCCCCAGTTGTTGTTGTGCGAAACTTAATAATTTGTTTTAATGAGCTTACTTGTAGATCATGCAAAGGTCTACCGCTGTTTCTGGTTGCTAAATATTTTTCGGCTTCTGCTACGTTAGCAAAAACTTGGTTTGTATCGGGATTAATTGCTTGAGTGGGCTGAGCCTTTTGTGATTCAATTAAATGCTTAAAATAAGCACTTTCAAAAATTTTCTTTCTTTCAGCAAAAAGTGGCATAGTAGATTTTTGAAAGGCTATATCCATAAAATTTAAAATGGTACCAGAAATATTTCTTTCTTCTGTATCAAATGCTTCAATATCTCTTTTAAAGCTCTGATATACCTCCAATTGTTTATCTATATAAAATTGGTCAGTAGTTTTAGAATCATAACTTTCAAATTGGATATTAAAATTATTATTTAAAAGACATTCCATGGCAACTCCATGCAAACTGCCATCTGCACAAAAATCAATTATATGTAATAATCCGGACCAAATTATTTTAATATTATTATTTTTATAATTTTCATATATATGTTTTTCTCTTGCTTGCATAAAAGTAAAGCCTTCGGGTGTATTTCTTGAACGCGATGTATTTAATATAACTTCTGGAGAAGGAATATCTATTTTTTTATTTATATTGTGTTCAAGCGACATAATAGTAAAATTTGGATATTTATCTTTTAATCTTTGTAATTCACGATATATATTAAGTTGTACAAGATTTACCATTATAGCTTTAAAAGCGGAATATTGAAGTTGCTCCGATTGTACTTTAGTAAACTTTAAGCCTTCAGAGGTTATTTGAATTACTTTTTCGATATTTTGCTTAGGAAAGACTCTCATAGTTCGCATTATACTGTTATGCAAGTTTTTGGTATAATTTTGGATTATTGCATCTAATTTCAACTCTCCATTAACATCAAAATAATCTTTATCGGTTAAACTATTGAAAGCCATCTCTATTCCCAATACGCATGGTTTGCCTTGATGCTTTAATATTATTGATTGCAGGCTTTGTAAATTTTTAATAGCTAGTGTAATATCTCCATGTGCTTCTCCTAAAAAAGTTATAGGTTGAGAGGTATTTAAAGGCATCTCCAAAGAATTAGCCATATTTTGTTAGAACTAATATAAATAATATTATTATTTATGTACTAAATTGCAATACTATTTTACAAAAAATTACGTAAAATGTCGGTGATTTTTTGAGGATTTGCCTTACCTTCCGTGGCTTTCATAGCTTGCCCTACAAAAAAAGCAAATAATTTATCTTTGCCATTTTTATATTCGGCAACTTTATCAGGGTTATCATCAATTATTTTTTTTATAATTTGTTCTATTTCCTCAGTATTATCCATCTGTTTTAAACCTTTTTCTTCAATAATTTGCTGTGCAGATTTGCCACTTTCCAGCATTTCGTCTAAAATATCTTTTGCCATTTTGCCACTAATCATGCCAGTAGAAATATTAGCAATAAGGTCATAGAGTTTTTGGCTATTTACTATAGAATCCTCCAATTTAATACCTAATTTTTTTAGTCTTCCCATTAATTCTACCATAATCCATGAGAAAGCCATTTTTGCTTCACCGCCTTTATTTATAATATCATCAAAAAAAATACATCCAATTTCATCTTCAATTAAAGCTTGAGCATCTCGTTCAATTAGGTTATAATCGTTGATATATCTAGCTTTACGACTAGTGGGCAACTCTGGCAAAGTAAGGCGAATTTTCTCAATAAACTCATTGCTAACAATAATAGGTAATAAATCAGGATCGGGAAAATATTTATAATCTAAGGCATCTTCTTTAACCCGTAAAGCAAATGTAATGCCTTTAGCGGAATCATAAAGCCTGGTTTCTTGAATAATTTTTATGCCCGATTCTATTAATTCTACTTGCCTTTCAGCCTCATATTCAATTGCTTCTTTTATAAATTTAAATGAATTGACATTTTTAACTTCGCATCGGGTTCCCAATATTGTTGACCCTACCGGCATAACCGAAACGTTAACATCACATCTAAATGATCCCTTCTCCATATCAGCATCACTGGTTTGAATAGCTCGCAAAATGCCATGTAATTTTTTTAAATAGCTAACTGCTTCCCCAGAATTTTTAAAGTCAGGCTTGGTTACTATCTCCATCAAAGGTACCCCCGCTCTATTGAAATCTAAGCAACTTTTATTTGCTAGCTTGTCATGAATTAATTTGCCTGCATCTTGTTCTATATGAATTCTTTCAATTCTGATTTTTTTGATCTCGCTCCCCTCAATTGTTATATCAATAAATCCATCACTTACAATCGGGTAATACATTTGGGTAATTTGATAACCTGAAGGTAAATCAGGATAAAAATAACTTTTTCTGTCAAATACCGAATATTTATTTATAATGCCATTGATGGCCAAACCAGTTTTTATAGTTTGTTCTACGGCTTCAAAATTAAGCACAGGCAAAACTCCTGGCAACGCTATATCATAAAAGCTAGCAGCGCTATTAGGTTCTTCGGCAAATACATAATGGGTATCAGAAAAAAGCTTTTTATTGGTTTTTATTTGAGCGTGCACTTCTAACCCTATAACAATTTCGTAATTATTTTTTTTACCTTGAATTATCATAAATTTTTTAGATATATTTTTGCTAAATCAACAAATGAATATATAATTGATTATTTGCAAGAAAATTTGCACCTAAAGTTTTATAGAAGTTATTTATATTAATATAACTATTTTTCTTGATTATAAAAATTCTGCTATGGCAACTAAATTTATAATTTAAATTGTTTAACCATTCAATGAAAATATCAATTGATATAATTGCAGACTATGGTGGTAACCCAGGTTGCTATGATATGGCATTTGCTGAAGTTAAAAATAAAATTTGTTCTATTTTTGATGCTGAGGCAATAGATTATAGAATTATGTCATGCCTTTCGGTTAATGCTTTTAATACAATCGAAACAGGATTTGTGGTAGCTCAATTGGCGTCGCATAGCAACATTAAAAACCATGTTGTTTATCATAATACAGCCCCTCGTAAAGACGATATATCGATAAGAAAAGATAACGCTGGAGAAAACTTAGCAATGTCTTTGTTGCCAAATGGAGTATTAATTGTAGGGGTTTATTCTGGATTTACTTTTTCATTCATAAAAAATATTGCTCCAATTTACGGCGTTAAGTGCGATAATAAAGGTTCTCAATTTCGATCTCGAGATATATTTCCACAAGCTCTATTATCTTTAGTTAAAGAGGTATACATTGAGGGGTTATCTGATTTATCAAAATCCAATCACGCTACCGAAATTATTAATAATACCTGCGATATTGAAATAAATAACATATTATATATTGACGGATATGGCAATTTAAAAACTAGCTTGCCAGAAAGTGTATTAACCCAGCAAAAAGTTGTAAAAATAATTATTAATGACATAGCTCACACGGCCTATATTAGTAACGATGGAATATTTGGAATAGAAAATGGCAACATGGTAATTGCTCAAGGTAGCTCAGGAGGAAATATGGGCAATATGAAGTTTTTAGAAATTTCGTTTCGTGGAGGCAATGCCGCAGAACGCTTTAACTACCCTAAACCTGGAGACAAAATTATAATTACTTAATCACAATTATATGAAAAACACTGCAAATAAAAAGGAATTTAACGTTTTACCTGAATTTAAAAAAATTTGGCCAGGCATCATAGACGAATTTGCTAAAGTTTATAAAGAAGAGGAACATGCAAGTCCATTTTTATCCCTTGTCGATAAAGTTATGACCAAATGTAATGAAAAAGACGAAAGCGAAGATAAATTGTTTGAATACATTGATTGCGTAAATTTTAATTTAACTTTGATAGAACCAAAAAATGATTTTGTTAAGTTTTTGATTGAAGATGGCGAAGATTTTATAGAAGAATAAAATACTTTAATTTATATGGTCTTAAAAAAAATATCTTTTTTTTTGTTTTTTTTATTGTTAATTTACGTTTCATTAAAATTTTCTTTACCTAAAAGATTAGGCAAGAAATATACCAAGCTTGATAAAATATATGTTATTAACTTAAAGAAAAACAATGATAGACTTGTTGCAATAACAGAAGCACTGCAAAAGCAAAACCTAAAATTTGAAAGATTCGACGCAATCAATGGATTGGACATTAAAATGGAAAACCAAAAAGGTGAAGTTTTTTATGGTAAAGATATAAAATCAGGTAAGTATAGTTTTAAAATTGGAGAAAAATATAAAATTTATTGCCCTAATATTGTATTAAATTACGAATATAAACCAGCTTATTACCCAGTTAGGGGGGGACCAATGGTGCCTGGAGAATTTGGCTGTATGTGCTCTCATTATGAAATAATGCTAGATGTATTAAAAAATAGGTATAAATTTGTTATTGTATTAGAAGATGATACCATAATACCCAGTAACTTTGAAGAACTTAAAGTTAAAATAGAAAACAATTTGCCACATTTTAAAGATTACGATATTTTGTATCTAGGATATTCAAAAAAATCAACAATATCATTGTTAAAATTTAAAAACTTATTATTTAACAGTGAAATTCAAAAAATTACTTCAGCTAATAACAAAATATCGGGAACTTACGCTTTAGCATACAGTTATTTTGGAGCAGCTAATATGCTGAGCAACATAGATGCCAATAAACCAATTGATGATTCTATTTCAGACGCAATAATAAAAAATAAAATTTCAGCTTATAAGTTAAAAAACTATCACTTAAAAGTAAATACAAATTTTGAATCAGAAATTGATCAAATAATGAGTAGATAATTTTTCTTTACAATTGTAAAATTTATCTTTGAAAGCTTTAACGATTAATTATTTTTAAAAATGCTGAATATATTAAAATTTTTGTTACCCTCGCGTAACGAAAAAATAATAAAAAAATATAAAGAATTAGTTAATAAAATTAATAGCTTTGACAACGAATTTAGCAAATTAAGTCATTCAGAAATACTTGCTAAAACAGAGGAATTGAAAAAGAAATATGCAGAATTTGGAAACGAAATAGTATTGCCAGAAGCTTTTGCTTTGGTACGCGAAGCTGCTGGAAGAATTCTGAATATGAGGCATTATGATGTACAGCTTATTGGTGGAATGGCGTTAAATGACGGAGCAATTTCTGAAATGAAAACTGGAGAAGGTAAAACATTGGTTTCTACCCTGCCCGCCTATTTAAATGCTTTAAGTGGCAAGGGAGTGCATATAGTTACTGCCAATGAATATCTTGCAGAACGTGATTTTGAATGGATGTCGCGAGTGCATAAATATTTAGGATTAACCGTTGGTTTTGTAGCCGCAAAAAGTTCAAATTCTGAAAAAATAAAGGCTTATAATTGCGATATTACTTATGCCACAAATAGCGAGCTTGGCTTTGATTATCTAAGGGATAATACTAGGTTTTATAAAGAAGATATGACAATTCTTAGCCGAGAATTTAATTATGCAATCATTGACGAGGTAGATTCAATTTTAATTGACGAAGCCAGAACTCCTTTAATCATTTCTGGGCAAGGAAAAACCAGCTCTGATTTATATGAAAAAATTGATAAAGTTGTTCAAAAATTAATTACAGAAGATTTTGAAATTGAAGAAAAAAATAATAATATTCAATTAACTGATTTGGGAAATGAAAAAGTAGAAGAATTATTAAAAAAAGCTAAATTAATAGAATCTAATCAAAGCATTTATGATGCTGAAAATTTTGAATTATTGAATCACGTTGTGCAGTCTTTGAGAGCCAGAAATGTATTTAAAAAAGATAAAGACTATTTATTAAAGGATGGCGAAGTCATGCTTGTTGATGAATTCACGGGTCGTATTATGGAAGGTCGCAGATATTCAGGAGGGTTACATCAGGCAATTGAAGCCAAAGAAGGGGTCGCTATTCAACAAGAAAATCAAACAATAGCTTCTATAACATATCAAAATTTTTTTAAACTTTATAATAAACTATCGGGAATGACTGGAACTGCTCAAACCGAAGCAGCAGAATTTATGGATATTTATAATTTGACTGTTATTAGCGTACCAACATATTTGCCGATCGTCCGTAAAGATCATGATGATTTAATTTTTAAAACAGAGCGTGAAAAATTAGAATTTTTAACTAACCTGATAGCAAAAAAACACGAATTGGGGCAACCAATTTTAGTTGGAACCACCAGCATTCAAAAATCTGAAGCTATTTCGGAAATATTAAAAGCAAAAAATGTAAAGCATAATGTTTTAAATGCCAAAAATCATGCCAAAGAAGCCGAAATAATAGCTTCAGCAGGCTGTAAAAATGCAGTAACGATAGCAACTAATATGGCAGGTAGAGGAACCGATATTATTTTAGGAGGAAATCTAGATTCTAAAATATTACTGGCAATCAAAGATACTGAAGATGCCGATCAAATTAAAGAAATTACCGAAAATATAAGGCATGCTCACGATAAAGACAAAGAAGAAGTAAAAAATGTAGGAGGTTTATTTGTAATGGGCTCAGAAAGACATGAAAGCCGTCGAATCGACAATCAGCTTCGTGGTCGTTCAGGGAGACTTGGAGACCAAGGTGAATCCCAATTTTTTTTAGCTCTCGAAGATGATTTATTAAGAATATTTGGCGGAGACACCATAGGAAATATACTTTCTAAAATCGGATTAAAAGAAGGAGAGCCGATGAATCACCCAATGTTAAACAAAGCTATTACCAGGTCGCAACAAAAATTAGAAGCCATGCATTATGAAATGCGTAAAAATGTATTAAAATATGATACAATAATGAACGAGCAACGCGAAATTATTTATGAAAAAAGACTATATTATATTCAATCAGACAATTTAAAAAAAGACAGTTATGAGATTTTTGAAAATGTTATAAGCCAAATTTATCAAAATTCTATAAATAAAGACGGGGCTTTTAATCGTAACGATTTTGAAAAATCATTGTTAGAAACTTGCGGTACAAAAGCTTATAAGTTTTTTGCAGAAAATTTAAAAAATGACCTTGAAAAAAATCATAATGTTAAAGATGTAGCAAATTTAGTTACAGAATTTAGCATGAAATATAACTCCGAAAGACTGCAAGGCAACGAGAATTTTTTAATTGATAAAGTTGAAAAATATGTTATTATAACAAGCTTGGATGAAGTTTGGAAAGATCATTTACATTATTTAACTCATATAAAAGAATCTATTCATCTTAGGGCATATGCTCAAAAAGACCCGTTAATAGAATATAAGATGGAAGCATTTAAAGCCTTTGAAATGATGCTTGAAAATTTTAAAGATATGGTAGCGAAAAAATTAATGCACGTTGAAATAAGAAATGAAAAATCAATAGAGTTGTCTCATAATCCAGACCCAATAATTGCCACCAAAGATAACGTGATATTAAATGATTACTCGGAATTACAACCTCAAAAAAAATTAAATAACAGTAATTTTAAAAGCAATATTAAAATAGAAAAAATTGGTCGCAATGATCCATGTTTTTGCGGTAGTCAGAAAAAATTTAAAAATTGTTGCAGTAAAAACAACTAAACAGTAATTATTTTAAAGATATGCTTAACAATATTGAGGATGCTTTGACGGATTTTAAAAACGGCAAAATGCTAATAGTTATTGATAATGAAGACAGAGAAAATGAAGGAGATATTATTTTTAATGCTAAATTTGCTGATAATGAAAAAATCAATTTTTGTATTAAAGAATGTGGGGGGCTAATTTGTTTGGCGCTTTCTCAAAAAATAGCCGATAAAGTAGATTTAAAGCCCATGCAACAAATAAACCGCGATATTTTTGGAACTGCTTTTTATGAAAGTATAGATGCTAATGAAAAATATGGAGTTACTACTGGCGTTTCTGCAAAAGATAGAGCTATTACTGCCGAATTACTTAGTCGTGACAATATTTCAAAAAACGATTTTAGAAAACCAGGTCATTTATTTCCTTTGGTAAGCAGACCATATGGCGTTTTAGAAAGAATGGGTCATACTGAATCTGCGGTAGATTTATCAAAATTCTGCAATTTACCTGAAGCCGCCATAATATGTGAAATTATAAAAAAAGACGGTGCAATGATGCGTAAGAAAGATTTAGAAATATTTGCCAAGCATCATAATATTAAAATGATATCAGTAGAACAAATCAAAAATTATTCTCTCTTAAACATATCTATTTTAGAAAAAAGCGAAATAGCTAACTTGCCAACTGAATTTGGTAATTTTAATATTAAAGTATATAAAAACCCTATAAATAAAATAGAGCATGCTGTAATTTATAAAATACAAAACAAAAATAAGCCAATTGTTAGAATCCATAGCGAATGCTTAACTGGGGACATTTTTTGTAGCTTAAAATGCGATTGCAAGCAACAATTACACTTTAGTTTACAGGAAATAGAAAAAAACGGGCACGGTTTTTTACTTTATAACAAAGGACATGAAGGCAGAGGAATAGGTTTATTTAATAAAATAAATGCTTATAAATTACAAGAATCCAATGTGGATACCTACCAGGCTAATAAAATTTTAGGATTTGATGCTGACTTACGCAACTATCATGATGCAGTTATGATTTTAAAAGATTTAGCATTAGATAATTTTATTTTATTAACAGGAAATTCATCAAAATCTATTTTTTTAAAGAATTTAGGCTTTTCTTTTATTAACCAACCTTTGCCTGCCAAGAAAAATTTTTATAATAGTAAATATCTTGCCGATAAAATAAATATTATGAATCACAATATTATTATTGAATAATTGAGTAATTTTTTTGGTAATAATATACGAAAAGGCACTGTAATGATAAAATTTGTAAAACGTGGTCTAAATTTTTATCATCCAAATTTTCTTTTATATAATTTTGATCGTAAAAATATTCACACGTTATTTTCTCATTGTCGTCAACGTTTAAGACACATATTATAGTTTTTGTAGCAAATAATGAATCACTATGATTGTTTTGCTTTCGAAAATATTGACTATATGCTTTTCTTAATAATTCGGTTTTTTTTGATCAATACCGTCCTTCCCTTTTACTTCAAGATATAATTGCCGTTATTAAATTTCATCTTGTTTTAACATTTTTATTACTGAAAATTGTTCATTATCAAACTTTTCTTTTACTTTATATTGATATACAGCATAATCTAGACTGTTGTCTTTTGGTGCATTGCTAAAAATGTAATATTTGTCCGTAACTTCATTTTTTATTAAATTTGGATATGGATTTCTTCTAATTCTACCAATTGTTTGAATATTTAAAGATTTAAAGCACACATTACGAAGTTGCAAGAACATACAAGCTCTTGGAATATCCCAGCCAGTTGCTGGACCTATTTTAAAAATAATGCAGTCTGTTGGATCGTGGTTTCTGTTGATCTTATCAAAGTATACAGTCTTTATTATCAACATTGCTAAAATCTTTATCATTGCTACCAAAATATTGCACCCACGATAATCCATTTTGAGATAATTTTTCTTTTAACAGCTTTAATGTATTAGAAAATTGTATCTTTTTATCGCTATCGCTTGGCTCATTGTCAACCTGTATTAACATTGCTGGCTTAATTATACAATCAAGTTTATCATAGTCGTTTTTTACCTTTTTAAGTGCTATTATTGCAGAATCAATTAAATCGCTGTCGTCAATAGAATCATTATGAATTTGCTTTAAATCAAATTTAATTAGCCATTTATCATTATTTTTTGCATTATCTTTTAAGTCTTTTTCTGTTAATTCAACTCTTCGGACTAGCGATTTATTATCAAAAGTTGCAGTCATTTTAAGAATAAAATCTGATTTTTCTTGCATTAAGGTTTCGAAGGTTTTTGTTCCCTTGTCTGTTTTTGCGCCATCTCCAATATGTGCTTCGTCTCTGATATAAATAATTTGATAACCTTGTTGTTTGCATTCTATAATAAAATCTTCAACAATTTCGTGGTCTGTATAAATTCTACCTTTTCCAAATGTTGCCTTGCCAAAAATATAGACCTTGTTTGATATAACTTTAATTTGCGGAGTATAATCTTTCTTTTTATTGGTGGAACTACTTGGCGACTCAATATATTCAACTTCAAAATCGCTATATGGTAAGTTTGCTTTATATTGGTTGATTTTAGCTTCAAACGATCTTGGCAAGTCGGAAGAAGAGATTGTTGCTATCACAAGAATAAAATTTTCATGCGGATTGTTATTAATAAGATTAGAAATAACACTTGTTGCCATTAAGGTTTTACCAGAACCTGTAGGAGACTTAAAATGAACTTCTTTTTCTTTTCTGTAAAGACTAAGAATTTCATTAACTTTTTGCTGTTGCAAATCTATTAATATCGTCATTTTTCTTCTGTTTTATAAGGATTTAAACTTGCTAACTTGTTATAAATATCAAAATCTTTGTTTTCGTAATTTTCATTTAGCGATTTAAGTTGTTTTTTAGCTTCTTCTAATAATTTGTCTGCTTTTTCAAAATCATCTATTTTTAATTCGTGGCTTTCTATTTCAAAAACATCCCAAATATTATTTTGTAGGCATTTCTTTTCTTTACTGTATTCCCACTTAAACTCTTCCCTTTGCGTACCAAACCCATTGCAAACTCTATATATCCTTTCGTACATAACACCTTTGCCAATATTGTTTTCGTTGTTTGCAACCAAAATGCATTGCCTTTGCCCTCCATCTTTTACGTTTAGCTCCATCACTGCTTGCCCAGTTGTGCCGCTGCCAGCAAAAAAATCAAGGACAATAGAATTTGGTTTTGAGGCAATTTTTAGTAAGTGTTTTATTAGGTTGACTGGTTTTGGATATTCAAACGCTCCTTCCCCAAGTAACTCAAATAATTCTGATTTTGCATTATCATTTGAAAAATCATTGCAAAATGCAAGAGTTGACCTTGCCTTTGTTCTATTTTCATAAACAATTTCGTAACCATTTTTACTTTTTTTAATTGTTGCATTTTAGTATGTTTTAGTATATATTCTTGAACTGTTTTTTGTATCTTTAATAACAATAAAGCCTAACTTATAGCAAAAATGAAATAAATCTTTACTTCACCTCCATGCCCCGTCCGCACGTCTATGATCTCCGAATTGCCTTTTACGATATGCTTCCAATAAACCACCAGGGTAATATGTTTTTCCATCAATTTCAATTGGATAATCTAAACTTTTAACATAACCTAAAGAATTATAATCAAGTGTTTGGTTTAATTTATAATAACCTCTTTCTTCAAAAAATTCATCTTTATTGTTAAATTTATCGTCATTATGCAATAATCTAAAAAATTCAGAACTATCTATATTTTTTGCATACAACAAAACATAGTCATGATTTTGTGCAAAGTAATCATTTGATTTGCCGCCTCTTTTTGTAATTCTTGGAAATACACCAACAAAGTTTTCCTCCCCAAATATTTCATCGGATAAGACCTTTAAATACGCCTGCTCATTATCGTCAATGGAAATAAAAATCAACACCAGCGCCGGAAAAGAAGTTGTCTTGCCATTTTAAGCCTCTCCTGCACTATGTTAAGCAACCCATTGCGGGTAAATTTATCTCTATATAATAACTTTTTTGATTCTACTGCATCTTTGTGGTCATTGCCGTCTCCTTTTACTGCTTCGGTATTATATTGGTGGGTCTATATAAATAACATCTACTAATCCTTTACCATTTTTTGTATATGTAGCTAAAAGGTTTTTAAAGCATCATAATTTTCGCCAATTATCATTTTATGCTTTGTTCCAATCGTTCCAAAGCTCATTTTATCATTTTTTTTAACAAGTGAAACACAGTTGTGGTTTACCTCTGGCGCAACATCAAAGGTAAACCCAAGTTTAACTTTTTGCGTTGCAAAAGTATTATTTAGCAATAAGTTGTTTATATCTCAATCTTGCTTTAAGATGTAAAGACACAGCTTCGAATTGCTCTGCTAAGCTAAACTCTCTGTAAGAATATCTAAAAACCATTTCATTTAAATAATCTAATATGCTTTTTGCTTACCCAATGATGTGTGCGGTTGGTTTCTTTTAACATCTACAGTGTTTGTGTGAACTTTAAATGCTGTTTGTGCCTCTGTTCTAACGTATTAGTGATTGCAATACTTAATTGATTTGTGTTTATAGCGTTTTTTTAAACTCTTATAAACCATATATGCATCAGTTACAATGGTTGAACCTTTTTCTACCGTTATATATAATCTTTGGAAGCAAAACTATTTTTCTGCAGTTGGAATTTTGGTTGTTTTTACACAACTGGTTTCACGATTAACTATACCTAAAACTACTTTTTTATCTTTTGCATGGCGATTGCCCTCACGACCGCCTATGTAAGCTTCATCAATCTCTAAAGTTTCAAATTCTTTATTTGATACACTAAAACCGTCCGCATTTTATTCTATAAACCATAAACCATTTTTGTAACTCTATCTTGCTATTATCAAATATAGTACCTTTACGAATAGAAAGCTCTAGCTTACAATTGCCACAACGATTTTTCTTAACATCTGCGAATTCTATAACATGTGTTGAGCCAAAAACAAGATATTTTCTGTTTTCACGAGCTTTACCCCAAAACATATTTTTTAAAAACTATAGCAAAATTCCTCACTGTGAAAAAATTTTATTAAATCCATTATGTTTTTAAAGGTTTTTATACATTCACATATTAATTACTCTTTGTTTGTAGTATATTTGTTTTAATTATTAACAGAATTTATACTATTTTAGGGGTACCAAGTATATCATTACCTATTTATCTTAAAAAAGATTGATATTTATTTTTATGTCCCAAACATTTAAACATTTATATTCAACATAAACATATGGCAAAAAAAAATATTCATCCTGATTACCATCCAGTTATAATGAAATTTCCCAATAACAACGAAATTGCAACAAAATCAACTTTTGGTGCTTCAAACGAAATTATAATGATAGAAATTGACATATCTACACATCCTGCCTGGAGAGCTGATGGTGCCAATGCAATTAATGAAAAATCAAGCGCTGTAACTAAATTTAGAAATAAATATGGCAGTGTTAATTTAGCTAGTTTAATGTCTGATAATACTTAAAAATTTTGACTTTATTATAAGCAATCAATTTTTTTTGATTTGCAAGTTATTTTTTGAGCTTTATGCCACCAAAGATCAAACAAAATAAAAACAACAATAAAGGTTTTAACAAACTTTCAGATGACGTTTTTCCTTTTGCATGTTATTATGATGAAAAAACTGTTATTACCAAAAATGGGCATTTAATGCAAACTATTTCTATTATCTCGCACGATAATAATGCGAATATAAACGGAATTTTTAGTGAAAACATAAAAAAAGCCATTAAAACTTCTATGGGAGAAAGTTATTCTGATTATTCTTTTTGGATACATTCTGTAAAAATTACTGACGAAACTATATCAAGCATTGTGGAGCAAGATAAGCAAGGCAATGCTTTATATAGCGTAATTAAAGAAAAATGGAAAAATTATAAAAAAACGTTTAATAATTATATGGTGGTAACTTTTATTACCTTCATTCATACTGCGATGCCACTCAATATTGGTATTAAAAATTTTATGATATTGATAAATAAAAGCCTTCTTTATCGCACTCATGGAATATGGATTAAAAAAAGTGCTTATTCTTTAACGCATGTTGTAGACCAGGTAATGAATCAATTATCGCAATATACTATAAAACGCCTGCAAATTATTAAAAAAAACGATCAATACGATTCAGAACATTTAGCTTTTTGGGATAAAATTATTAATTTTGGTGAAGCAGAATATGGGGTTCCGATAATAAATTTATCTTCAATAATAAACAGAAGTTTATATAAAATTGAAAAAGATCATATTGTAGTAAAAAATGATCAAGGAAAAAAATATTGCATGTTTTTCACTTTAAAAGACAGTAATTCTATTTCTCCTTCTTTGGTTTCTGACATAGTATCCAAATTAAAGAATATAATTTTAACTGAATTTTTCCATTTTGAAACTATTGCCAATGTCAAGCATTCTTATGCTAAGCAAATAATGCAATTAAAAAAACATATAATGGATCCGTCGGTAATAAAAATAGCGGGTCTTTCCGAATTGCAGGAATTAGATAAAGATCACAATCAATTTTGCAGACATTATGCGGGATTAGTTTTAATATGCGATTCTTTAGAAGATTTAGAGGAAGAATTAAAAGCAATGTGTGAAATATCAATAGAAAATGGCTTAGTGTTTGGTCAAGAAGATGTAGGAACCGAAAGAGCATTTTATGGAATAATTCCAGGAAATTTTCGTAGCATCGCACATTATAACATTGTACCTTTTAAAGATGTTTGCTCTTTGGTAAATTCCCATATGATGGATAATGATAATATTAGTGAATATATCAATAAAGAGCCAATATGTATCTTACCTACCATGAAAAAATATCCCTATGCTTTTGGAATTTTAGAAAAAAAACAAGATATTCTAATATCGGGACCGATGTACAGTGAAGTAAAATATATGTTTAGCAAAATATTAATATCATTTTTGTCGCCAGAAGTAGAAAAAATATGTATTATAGATATTTCTTCTTCAATGAAATCATTTTTAGATATTTCAGATGGAAAATATTACGAAATCGATAACGATAAAACAGATAGTTCTCCCACTTTTTCGTTATTTAAAATAGATAATATAGGAGATATTCCATCCAAAGGAATTATGATAAATATCATTAGCATGATGATTATGGCTTTTGGGGGTAGACTTTTAGATAAAGACCTAGAAGAGATTTCAGATGGCATAGACAAATCTGGCAGTATAGAAGAAATTTTAACTTATATTACGGATGATGTTTTAAAAATTCAATTAAAAAAATGGCAAAAAGAAGAGCAACTGGGATTTTTATTTGATAAAGGCAATGACTCATTAGAAAATACTTTGCTTTCCGATAACAAAAAAATCATTGGTTTTAATCTAAACCAAAATATTTGTAAAAACAGATTTATAAGATGTTTATTGGTTTATTATATAATTCTTAAATTTATTTCAGTTGCAGATAGCACTAAACGCAATTTAATAGTTATAAATAATCCTATTTTTTTAATGGATCATCATATATTTAAATTAGAATGGGAGTTAATAAATAAAACTGCTCGTGAAAAAAATATATATTTTATGTTTTTGAATAACGATACTTTAAATAATTTAATCGCCGAAAAAACTAAATTTTCAATAAAAAATTTGCTTGCCAACTGTGATACACAATTTCATTTTGGAGGTACGGTGGCAACCGAGGAATATGGAGAAAGTTATAATTTAAATAGCGGAGAAATTTATGCTATAAATGGAATTAGCAGTATCTTAAATGCCGCTATTTTAAAACAAAATGGCATAATTTTACCTATATCATTAGAGCTTGACTGTATTGACGAAATAATAACTGATATACTTCAAGATGGCATTGTAATACGAGAAAAAATAAATGATATCTCCAAAACTATATCCGATCCAAAGAAAATTTTAAAGCAATTAATTGAAAATGATGCCAACGAAAAAAAAGTTAAATCAACCGAACAAGAAGAAAGTGATGCAAATAAAGCCGAAAAAGATGCCGATATGGCTTTGCAAATTCTTAGTTCTGCTTAATATAATTCAAATATATGATATATAAAATATCTCAAATGTATGCTTTTATGTTTTTGCATAGATTCATATCATTTTATACGGTATATCTTAGTATTTTAAAAAAAGATAATGTCAGCCCATTTGTAATCTCCTTAATTATTATAACTCACGAAATAAGCAAAATTATTTCAGATGTTTATAGCGGTGTAGTTGCTGATAAATATGGAATTAGAAAAATCATGGGAATTGGATTAATAATAAAGGCAGGGGGAATTATTTTTTGGATAATAAACGATAATTTAGTTTATTATTTTATTGGAATTTTTTTACTGGGTATGGGCAGATCGTTCACTGTTGGCAAAATTGAGGCATATACTTATAATATGTTGTTTTCATTTAATAAACAGGATTATTTTTCTAAAATATGGCTAGGCATGTTTTTGTTAGATGGATTGTCGGCAGCAATTATTAGTTGGTTGTCTGGAACATTTTATTTAATAGGAGGATTTAAATTGGTGCTTTTATTTTCATTGTTTATTATTTTAATAATTCATGTACCTTTGGTTTTCTTTGTTATGAAAGACCCCGAAGAAAGCCCTCGAAAACTTTTTCATGACATTTCATTATTTCAAATGATTAAAAACGGCATAAGCTTTATAGTTAAAAATAAAAATATTGCCTTACTTGTTGTAACTGTAGGATTATTACCTAGCCTATTTATTTGTTTGGGAAAATTTAAAATTTTTATCTGCAATGACATAAATATACCGTTTAGTCAAATTGCCAAAATTGAAGCTGGAACTCATTTATTGCAAGTTATTAGCGCTTTTTTAATTATATATTTTTTAAAAATACAGCCCAAGTTTAAAAATAATATATTATTAACGGGATTTATTCTTTTTATCATAGGTGGCAGTGCTTATTTTTATGGAATTTATTCTATTATAGCTATTATGATTTTTTTAGTTATATATCCAATTATTATTACCTCATTAAAAAATGATCTTGAATCAAGTATAGACATTAGCATTAGAGCTACTATATCGACTACTGCCAGCTTTATGATGTCTTTTTTTAATATAGTATTTATGTTACTTACAGGAATAATAACAAAATTTTATTCTTATCAAGTTGCGTTAATGGCACTATCCACTTTAAGTTTAATAATAATATTTATTACTTTTTTTGTGGCTAGAAAAAAATGATATTATACTTTCTGTGAGAGAACCGCAATCATGATAATTTAATAGGCTATCGATATAATCTTTTTGATCCGAATCTTCTTCATGAAAAGAAATGGGCATAGTATCGCATAAATCAGTGAATAAGTTATATTGATCTACTGTACCATAAATTTTGTTTTTGCCAGATTTACTGTGAGCTAAAGTTTCTACAATATCATTATAGCTATCTATAAAACTTATTTTAGGATATTCTTTAATAATATTGTCAAAATTGGTTTTTGGTAAATAAAACTCTATTTTTTTATTTTTGAAAAGAGATTTTATCAAATTTATTTTGTTAATATTGTTAGTAAAGCGAGGATGAACCACGAAAGCTACAGATTTGGTATGTGAATGATTATTTTTGATTTTTAGCAATGTTTTTTCTATATCTTCTTCATTCACATCAATGGATTCGTTATGAGAATTCTTATATTGACCACCTAAAAATATAATTAAATCGTTGTTTAAAATTTTAGTTATTTTATTATATTTGTAGTCTTTGTCGATAGTTCTTAACGGCCTTATAGAAGAAATAATCTTGGCATTAATATTTTTTAATTTATTTTTTTGCGAATCGGTAACAAATAAAGTTAAATTAGCAATTTTTTGTTTTAGTAAAAAATTAATAATATTGTCATCATAAATATGGGAATAAAAACTAATATTTATGTTATTATAAACGCTTTTATTTAATTTAATAAAATCATTAATAACTCCCTGACCACATAATAAAATATTATCATATTTAGCAAAATCTATATCGGCTAGATTATTTTCTATTATAATATTTTCAGTATTTAATAATTTATTAACTACTAATTTAGCACCAGCTGTATCTCCCCCTTGCCCTTTAGATAAAATTAAGTTTTTAGCTACAGATGTATTCATAACAAAAATTAACATTAATAAATATAGTATTTTCATATAAAAACTTTTAATAATTTATACCAGTTCCAATTACAGGATGCTCCAAAGTAATAGAATCTTTTTTATCTCGCTTGATTTGATCAGAAATTATCATTCGCTTGGGAACTTCTTTTACATATTTCATTGTCATGGCAATACTTCCAACCACACCAATTAACAATATTATTGCAGTTAATACAACTTCGTTGCCATATGACCCATAAAGAAGTTTTCCGATTGAAAACAAACTCGAAAATTCAGAGTCAAAATTTCTGATAGTATTGTCTTTGAGTAAGCTAGTATAATTTAGCAAAATGCGACTTATTTCAAAAATAAAAACTCCCGTCATAATACCAGCCAATGGCCAACCTTGTGAAATTGGTTGGCGAGCAGTTAGACTGGCTTTATAATTAACCATCATAATAACAAATAAAAATAATATTGCTATGGCTCCAGCATAAACTACCAAAAGTAACAAACCTAAAAATTCTGATTTTGCCGCTATAAATAAAAATGCGATATTTACAACCATTGCTACCAAAAATAACAACGCATAAACGGGGTTACGAACATAAAAAGTTGCACCTACAAAAGCTAATACTAAGCCACTTACAAAATAAGGAAAAAACTCAAGCATATATTTTTTATATATTTTTAAACTCTTATTTTAACTAAAAAATTGTTTTATTATTGTCAAATAATTTTGGTAATTGTGTACCCAGTAAAAAAGTTATAAATTACACTAAGTCTTTTTTATATATGTCTATTTTATTATTGATTCACATGATTTAAAAATAGCTTGCAATTTTATTAAATTTTTTATAAATAAACAATTGATTGAGTTAAAATCTTATTATGAATAATTCCGTGAGAGAAAATGTAATACGACCTATATATCCAAAAGATGAAGATAGTGAAAATGATCGCCATAATTATCATACTCGAACCGTTAATTATCAAACATCTACTCGCAGTTTTTTGCCCTCGCTACCATATTCCTCATCGCAATTTGGCTATAGATTACCTTTAAATCAAACTGATATCGAAAATCAGAACGAATATAATTATTATATTTTAAATGTACCTGTTAATGGTAAAAAAATGACTAAAGAAGAGCATACCGAAACTTTAAGGCAGTTAAAAATTAATAATAGAGAATTATACAATAATTTAATACAGAAAGCAAAGGAACAAAAAATAATAAAAACTTCTTTATCTGCTCTACCATCACTTCCTGTTTTATCTTGGATTTCTTTATTTCCTAATTATCCAGTTACTCAAGTTTTTCCAACCCCCGATGTAAGATATTTTGATGTACCGATAGTTGATAATACAAAAAACATTAAACCCTCTACTCGTGATGCCTCTATGATGACTGCTAAAGAAGAATTGCGTTATGCTACTCAGGCAATTATAGAAGAAGATAAATCTGAGAGTGTTACGTTAAATAATAAAGATTTTAAACAAGAACAAGTACGTCTATTAGACCAATCTGATTTAGAACCTTTTTCACCCATTGCTACAGAAAATGTTGGTAACGAGGGATTTCTACCAAGCAATACAGATCCTTCTATTGATCCCAAGAAAAATTTATTAAATTTTCCCATTGAGAATCAACTTACTGGAGAAACTGAGGAGATAACCACACCTCTTGACCCAACTCTCACAGACAAATCTCATGAAATAAAAACTTCAATAATTCCAGAAGAAGTAATCTCTGAAGTACAAAATCCCTTGGTAATCTCCGATTCCTTTAGCTTAGAAAATAACGATGATCAACAAGTTGAAGGACTTAAAAATCAATTAGCAGCAATTACCAATATAATCAGTGAAACTATAGCTCAAAAAGAAACGTTAGAAAGAAATCATCAAGAATATTTAGAATATTTAGAAAAAAAAATGGATGAATCAAAAAAATTGCTAAAAGAAGCTAGAAATAATATAGAATCACTTAGCAACCAAAATGAAACTTTGATGAAAAGAATTGAAGATTTGGAAAATCAAATAAGGTTAAGCATTGTTGAAATAGGGGGTATTGAAATAGATCATCAAAAAAAAATAAATTATTTTGAAAGAAGAATCAAAGAATTAACAGCACAGCAAAATATCTTTATTGCACAAATTGAGATTATTACCCAAGAAAATAATGAATTAAAAACAAAAAAAATACCCACTAAAAATAAGGATGTTGGCGTAATGACCAATAATTCAAATATGTCACGGGATACTCAGACCGAACCTACAGAATATCATAGTAAGAAAATAGAAGATAATGATCTTGTAGAAGAACAATATACTACTCATTTTTGGACAGAAAAGTCTGATAAAAATTCAAGAATAGATATACCCACACAAAGAATGGTCGAGAATGACCTTATTGCTCAAGAACTAAAGTTTCATGAAAGTAAGGCAGGTTTAAATGGGAGGAGTTTTAGACCTAGTACAATTAATCCTCGAGGAATTCCATTGAGTCGTTTAGGTTTTTCGGAAGATTATCTAAATTTACATAATATTTCAACATATAATGATTTTAAGCATTATCCACATACTAATCAAGTAATAAGCATTTTTGATAGTTTGGAAAATATTGGCAGTGCCGATTTTTTTGAAAATATTTTTAGATTACCGCATCCAATAGCACAGTATTATGCTCAACTAATTCAGAATAATCCGCAAACTAGAATATTTACAATTGACAATGGTGGCTCAACTACTCTCCAGGCACGTTTTTATCACGAAGAAGAGTCTGGAAATCACCAGATGACTTATAATCTTCATGATGCTCAACATACAATTGATGATTTACGAAAATTATTGGCGGAACAAAAAGAAAATTACAACGTTAAGTACAAGCATAGATCTCCAACTTTGTTGGTAACTCCCAACGATACAAGTCACAGACACCAAACCCAAAGTTTTATTACTGTTGACGATTCATCAAATAGTAATACCAATCAGCCTAGAAAATACCGCATTATCAATGGAGACCAATACTACAATCGTCAATCGAAAAGAATAGTTAATCCCACAACATATAGGCAGAGTCAATCCAGAATAACTGGCGATGATCTTAATGGTAATCATAGCTCTAATAATCAATATCGAACACCACATGGCTTATCTTCAGGCGAGCCTCTTGTCGTTGAAACAAATCAAGGTGATGAAAAAATGAGTCAAGTTTCTTTGAATAATAGGGAATCGAACCATTCGACATATATTTCAGCTGCAAAATTTAATCTTAACAATCATAGTAGTGATATTGCACTTTCCACTAAAGATAATAGTGTAGGAAGTGACTCGTATCAGGGTGCATATCTTGAACCACTACCGTTGCAAGAAGAACATCACTATGAAACGATAATAGTTGATAATGATCACCAATACTCAAGACGTAACTCATTTTCAAATGATCCTTTTGCTCCCATGACCCAACAACAATATATTAATGTTGATAATTCAAATTCAAAACCTTATAAATCCATAATCAGGAAACGTAATGAGCCTACGCGTGGAGCTTACGAGAGTGCTACAACAGAAGAAAATTATAATCGCTTTTATCAGCCGAGCTACCAATATCCACCTGCATTAGCGCCTGTTTCTTCAGACTATCATATAAGTCAATTACAACATCCTGATAATTATATTTCTACCGAGCAACAATTAAAAACTTCTAGTAATGACGATCAAAAATATCGTATAGAGTCAACTATAATAGCACAAGAAGCGCCATTAAATTATCGCGATCAACCAAGACGTAATTCATCAACCAGGATAAGAACATGGGAACAACTACTGGACAGTTCGGAAAAATCCTCTGGGAAGCATGAAAAATAAAATTGGTGCCAAATATAAATATTTAGCACCTCAAACAACTTGTCTATGTTATTATACAAAAATGTGATTTTTTCTTTTCAACTAAAAAGCAAGTTTTTTTTAAAAAACAATTTTAAAGTTGTATATAATAATTATTTAATGTTGATTTTAATAAAAATAATTTTTTTAAATTAAAAAATTATTTTATAAAACATGCTAAAACAATTATTATATTTTATTTTTTTTATTACAGCTTCGGTAATATCAAGCTTTTACCATTATATTAGTATTATATTATTTGGCTTTGCAATTATAATGTTTTTTAGGATTAATTTAGTTAAAAATTCAAAGCAAGCTAACATTACTTTTGCTATTTTTACAATCATTTTTGATGCCTATAATGACAATGTTATTGGAATGACTTTTTTATGCCTTTTAATATCTTATGATTTATTTAAGCTGTTTTTAACTATTTTAAATAATCCTAATTATGCTAGCAGACATCCTTTGATATGCTTTGTTTTATTTATAACTTTTTTTACAATTATTTATACTTTATTTTCACTAGCTTTACATAAAAGAAATACATCTATATTTTTTTGTGTTTTAAACCCAATAATATTATCTGTTGCATATTTTATATTGCTTTACAACGAAAAAAAATTAAAATTTAAATTTATTCAAAATAAAAATGTAATTTATTGAACTTGCTTAGCTTTTTGCAAGGCCTTTAATAAATAAGGTCCAGTTACACTTTCGGGGTTATTAGCAACTTCTTCGGGTGTGCCACTTGCAACAACATAGCCACCATCCATTCCTCCTTTTGGTCCTATATCAATTATATAATCGGCAGTTTTGATAACGTCTATATTATGCTCAATTACCAACATGCTATTGCCATAATCTACTAAAGTATGCAATACACGCAATAATTTTCTTATATCTTCGCTATGCAAACCAGTAGTTGGTTCGTCTAAAACATATAAAGTATTGCCCGTAGATTTTTTAGCTAATTCTTTGGCTAATTTAACTCTTTGTGCTTCTCCGCCTGAAAGAGTGGTAGCCGATTGCCCCAATTTAATATACCCTAAACCTACATTTTTAAGCGCTAAAACTTTTTCATAAATTGCTGGAATAGGTTTAAAAAATTCACAACCTTCTTTAACCGTCATATTTAATACATCGGCAATGGACTTATCTTTATATTTAATTTCTAAAGTTTCTTTGTTATATCGCGATCCTTTGCATACTTCGCAACTTACATAAACATCGGGCAGAAAATGCATTTCAATTTTTAATACACCATCACCTTGACAATTCTCACATCTACCTCCTTTAACGTTAAACGAAAAACGCCCAGGTTTATATCCCCTAGCTTTTGATTCAGGTAAAGCTGTAAACCAATCCCTAACTTGACCAAAAACAGCGGTATAAGTTGCTGGATTAGAACGAGGGGTACGCCCAATTGGAGATTGATCAATTTTAATTACTTTATCGATATTTTCGGTATTTAAAATTTTATCATGTAAGCCTGGCAATGCTCCTGACCCATTAATTTTTTTGGCTAAAGCCGCATAAATAGTATCTAAGACAAGGGTTGATTTGCCGCCTCCCGAAACACCAGAAACAGCCACGAACATGCCTAAAGGAATTTTAACATTAATATTTTTAAGATTATTTTCTCGGGCATTAATCACTTCAATACTTTGATTTTTTCCATATCTTCTTCTGGCTTTAGGAACTTCTATAAACTCTTTACCCGATAAAAATTTACCAGTAATACTCTCTGGGGTATCCATAATTTCTTGTAATGTTCCTTGAGCTACAACATATCCCCCATCTACTCCTGCCCCAGGACCAATATCAATAATATGGTCTGCCGCTAGCATTGTTTCTTCTTCATGTTCTACCACAATTACAGTATTACCCAAATCACGAAGCCTGCGTAAAGTGCCAATTAATTTATCGTTATCCGAAGGATGCAAGCCAATCGAAGGTTCATCTAAAACATAAATAACCCCACATAAACCTGATCCAATTTGAGAAGCAAGTCTTATCCGTTGCGATTCTCCCCCCGAAAGAGTGGTAGCACTACGACTTAAAGTTAAATATTCTAACCCTACATCTTGCAAAAAAATGAGTCTGCTAATTATTTCTTTAATAATAGGTTTTGAAATAGTTTTGTTAGTTTCAGATAAATGGTTAGCTAAGTCTTTAAACCATTCTATAGATTTAGAAACACTAAAACTAGCTAGTTCTCCAATATTTAGCCCATTAACTTTAACCAATAATGATTCTTTTTTAAGACGATAACCTCGGCATTCTCGGCAATGGGTTTCTATTTGATACCTATCCGTTTCTTCGTTATGATCGTCATTATTTGAAAGAATTCTGCCTACGTCTTCAGCTACCCCACCAAAGCTTTTTTTAATTTTATTAGTTTCTAAATCGGTTTCAAAATAAAATTCTATAACCTCTCCTTTGCTACCATAAATTATCATATCTTGAATATTTAGCGGTAAATCTTTAAAAGAGACATTTATTTCAAATTTATAATGTTTTGCTAAACTTTTTAAAACTTGACGATAATACTTAGAATTATTGTCGTGCCAAAGTTTAATTGCTCCTTCTTCTAAACTTAAGGTATTATTAGGTACTATCGCATCGATATTAAAAGCTATTTCAGTACCTAATCCGCTACACGCCTTGCAAGCTCCATGCGGACTGTTAAACGAAAAAATTCTAGGCTCCAATTCTTCTAATGTAAAATCAGAAACTAAACACATAAATTTTTCCGAAAACTTAACAGTATCATTTTTTTTAACAATTTTACCAGTACTAAATTTGAATTCCTTAATTTCAGGGGGTAGCTCAACAATATCTATACACATTATGCCGTCGGCAACCAATAAAGCTTTTTCTACAGAATCACTAAGTCGGTTTCCCAAGGTTTCCACAATAATAATTCTGTCTATAATTACTTCAATTACATGGGATTTGTTTTTTTCTATAACTGGGATTGTATCTAATTCTTTTAATTCTCCGTCAATTTTAATTCTTTGATAACCTTGTTTTTTTAAATCCATTAGTTCTTTAGTATGTTCCCCTTTTCTTCCCCTTATTATTGGGGCGCAAATTCTTATTTTAGTACCAATTGGTAACTGAGAAATAATTTCATTAATTTCCGAGGCACTATGACTAACAATAGGTTCTCCAGTTGCAGGAGAATAAACAGTACCTGCCCTTGCATACATTAATCTTAAATAATCATAAATTTCGGTAATTGTAGCAACTGTCGACCTTGGATTATTCGAAGTAGTTTTTTGGTCAATTGAAATTGAAGGAGATAAGCCATAAATTGAATCTACATCTGGCTTAGAATTTTGCGAAATAAATTGCCTGGCATAACTTGATAAGCTTTCTACATAACGTCGTTGCCCTTCGGCATAAATAGTATCAAACGCTAAAGAAGATTTACCACTGCCGCTTGGACCAGTAATTACGATTAATTTATTTTTTGGTATAGTAATGTCAAAGTTTTTTAATACATGCTGCCTAGCTCCTTTTATGATAATATTATCCTGAAAATTTAAATCGGAGCGAGTTACTGGGGTTTTTATTTTTTGGGTCATTTTATGATATAAATTTAGTGCAAAGAATTGTTCGTGATAAAGGTTTTAATTGTAAAGAAAAAAATAGATTAAAACATGTTTTTACATATGTTAACTATAAATAGTTTTTTTATTATAAATTAACTTAGAGTAAAAGTCATCGATGTAATGCATCCAGTTTTATCTGCTTTATTACCAAGTTTATATTGTGCAGAACTTAGATTAGAAGGCAGGGGAACATTTGAATCATTACACCAATTGGGATTTGGAGAGGTATTTGATTCTCCAAAGGTACCAGTTGCCTGATCCCATCCTTTTGTTGAAATAATTGACCCAGTTAAAGGAAGTCCATCATCATATTTTTGGTCAATTTTAAAAGCCATTTTTGAAGATATTGATGGAAAAGAAGGATTAGCTTTTAAAAGATCGGTCGACTTAAACGAACTATTAAATAGCATGCTATTGCTTGCCTGGATTGTTGTTAAAGATTGGGTTAGTTGAGCCGCGTAATTTGGTCCAGTAGATATTAAATTTGCAACTTGACCAGATAAAAGACTACAATTACTACTGCAACCAGCAGACAAATTAGACATTAAACTAGAAAGATTACTATACGCAGTATTAGCATTGGTAGCGGCGGTTGTTGCATTGTTTATTGCCACAGTTGTAGAAGAGCCAATTAGAGAGCTTGATGCCAAAAGAGAAGTGGCAGTGGAAGCCGTTATTATTGCATTTCTACTAAGAGTTAAGTCATTTAATATTGAATTAACAGAATAGCATAACCAACCAATTGCATTAGAATTACCGCAACCGCCATTTGTTTGAAAATAATAATATGAACTTCCACAATTACCGCTCAACTGATAGCAGTTTGCAGGATTTGAAATATTGTTTAAATCGTATACAAGATTATTAATAGCAGTTTGTGCATCAGTGGTAGTGGTATTTGCATTTGTAACACTTGTTGGAGTTATTGCATTTGCGGTATTTATTAAATTATATCTGTTTTTATAAGCATAAAAACTAATGTTTCGTGCCCCAAAAAGAGTAATTAATATATCTGAACCACTTAAATTGGGTCCCAAAATAGTATTATTAATGGATTGATTATAAGTGCTATAAGTTATTCCAATATTCTTATCAAAAGATACTTTAGGCAAAGAGATTCCTATGTCATTGCCAATATCTAAGTATTGCTGAGTATTAACAGCTCCAGTATTAGTTAAGAGAGAACATTGAGCAGGAATTGTGATATCGGGATTACTAAAAAGTTTTTTATCTATAATTGAAGAAAGGAACATTTGACGAAATCCATCTCTAGAATCGCAGCCGATAACAACTCCATCTTGAGGCGAAGAAAAATTATAACCTAAAGTTGTACTAGGATCGGCATATTGAAATCGATATTTTGCTTGTTCGGCACCACTGACGGCTAATCCTGAAATTGTAATATCTCCAGGTAAAGCACCATATACATTATTAAATGTAGTGATTGCTTGCTTATAATATAGTAAATTTTGATATAATTGATTACTTTTTACAGCATCAATTAAATTTTTAGATGCTATTATTACAAGCAAAATACAACTAGATATTACTACAACAATTGATATTTCTATAATTGTAAAACTTTTTTTGTGCTTAGGCATCAGCATATGATATATGTATATTATTTTATTAACTAATAATTTAAAAGTTAAGAGAGAGAGAGAGAGAGAGAGATAAGAGTTTTGTATACATACTAATAGTATTATTTATTATATTATAAACAGTATTTTAGTTGCATTTAAGTAAAAATCAATAAAACTTTATTACCAATTGAAAATGCCGTAATTAAGTATTTAAATTTTTGCAAAATAAAAGATTTTTTTGTATAAATGTTTAATAAAATTAATTATTTATCAACCACCAAAAGTAATTTTATTCTTTAACAATTGTTCACGGCTTTTTATTTTAGTTCGCAAATATTCCATTGGTCTATCGCCTTTAACTCGGTTGCAATTGGCGCACAAAAGTTGATAATTTTCATAATAATCGCCTCCACCTTTGGCTTTAGGCACAACGTGATCAACCTCAAAATGCCAAATTTCCATTTCAACATTGCAGGCGTTACATAAGCTATTTTGTTGTTTAAATAGACGTTCTTTGACATTTTTATTGGTAATTAATTCAATTTTAATATCGGTTCTTTGCGGAATATCGGTTCTATGAATAAAATCTAAATTGGATTTATTTGATTTAGCAAATTTGCCAAGTGTATCTAATCTATCAGCTAATATTTCTACTGCTTTTGTTTCTATATCAATACCAATCCATTTTCTTTTTAAATTTCGTGCCGAAACACACGTGGTGGCACATCCGCAAAAAGGGTCTAAAACGGTATCTCCTTCTTTGCTACTGGCTTTTATTATGCGGTCTAACAATGCTAAGGGTTTTTGAGTGGGATAACCCGTGCGTTCTTTACCCGTTGCCCTTGGAATATCAACCCAATTATTATCAATTGGCTTACCTTTATAATCATCTAAATATTTTCTTCTTTCTAATTTTCCATCCAAAGTTATAACCACATTACCTAACTTATATTCTTCTTCTAACCTTTCTTTACTTAATCTCCAACCCGACGAATGTGGATTTTTAAAGCCTCGCCACTCGTAACATAAATTTGGTCTTGCCCCCATTGTTTTAGAACAATAAATTGGAGTTGCTGTATTATATCTTTTACCGTTTTCATCTATTTTAGGAAACGTATTTAAAATTTCTAAACTATTGGCTTCAATGCCATGATTTATGTTTAAATAAAAATTATTAGACTTGCTATAAAATAATATAGTATCGGTATTTGCGCCAAATTTTTTACTTTCAAACTGACTTCCTTTGCCACTGCTATAATTTCGGTGCCAAATAATCTCATTCCTAAAATTATTCTTACCAAATATTTCATCTAAAATAAGTTTTAAATAATGGCTTGCTGTTGGGTCGCAATGCAAATAAAAACTGCCAGTTTCTTTTAAAATTCGGTGCATTTCAATAATTCGCTGAGTCATATAAACGCAATAAGCCAACATGTCTTTGCCTCCAATCCCTTCAATTGACTGAATAAATCTAACCAAAAAAGGATATTTTTCGATAAGTTTATCTAAATACGATTCATTTACATCTTGCCATGTCCACATATCTTTAAAGCTGGTTCCCGCTGCCTTGCTACCAATTGGCGCTGAATACATTCTCTTGGAATTAAATGGCGGATCTAAATATATTAAGTCAACTAATTCACTATTTAAACCGTGCAAAATAAATAAATTATCGTTGGTATATAAAGTATTTGTCATAAATATTTATCAAACTCAATTATTTATTGACAATAAAAAATCAAAAATCAACATTATTAGCATTAAATATTAATATATTATATAAATGGCTCGCATAACAGTTGAGGATTGTCTAAAAATTGTACCCAACCGCTTTGAATTAATAGTATTGGTTAGTCAAAGAGCGCAAGCAATATTATCTGGTAGCAAACCTTTAGTTGAACGTGACGACAAACCTATTGTTTTGGCATTACGCGAAATTGGAGAAGGCAAAATTGACCCCACTGTTTTATATAATGCAATTGTACAAAAATATACCCAGCATGATTCAACGGCTCCTAAGCCTAGCTCGCAATTTAATATGAGTTCGTTTTTTGGAATGAAAGATTTTCAACCTGACGAAGCTGACATGGAATTAACTAAATCTAAGGGCTTAGAAATTGATAGCAGTATGTTTGCGGATCAAAATTTAGAAGTTGACGATTAAATGAGAATTAATTTTGGTCTTTTTAAAGGCAAAAAATTAACCTATAATGTTCCGTTAGATATACAAAAAGCGGTTAGTCCAACATCATCAGTAGTAAAAAGTGTTTTATTTAATTTGCTAGCTCATAGCTCAGTATTGCCTAAATTTTCTTTTGCTGATTGTTTTATTGCTGATTTTTGTTGCGGTACTGGTGGGGTGGGATTTGAGTTTTTATCACTTGGCGTAGCAAATTGCACCTTTGTCGACGAACATTTTCTTAATTTGGAAAGTATTCAAACTAACGCAGTAAAATTACAAATATCCGATAAGATAATAACCAAAGCAGTAGATATTTTAAATGCTTCTTTAGCTCAAAAAAAAATAGAGGGCAAGTTTGATATAATTTTTATTGATCCCCCTTATAATAAAATTAATCAGATATTGCCTGCTTTTTTTGCTTTAGTAAAATCAAAAGAATTGCTTAAAGAAGGCGCAATTATAATTGTTGAAACAAATATCGATATAAACCCAGAAGGCTTTGAAATAATATTAAAAAGAGCGGTTCGCAAAGATAGGTTTTTATTTTTTCTAAAACAGATATAAAAAAATCCCTAACAAATATAGTAAGGGATAAATTTTTATATTAAAAGTAAAAAATTATGCAAATTATAAATTAAACATGAAACAACACACTTGCCATAATAGTTCCATTTATGGCGGCAGTTCCATTAGCACCCAACATGTTCATTCTTGCATCAACACGTAATGATAAATGGTCAGCTATATAACGTTGATAAGCAAGACCTATTTCTGGAGATATAATAATATTTGTAGATTTAGTAGTATTAGTTCCACGCTCAATATCGGTAGTATTTACTCCCGTAGAGCCAGTACTGACACTATAGCCTAATGTTTTATCAATAACAGAGGTATTATATATACCAACAGCAATACCTGCCATTAGAATTATTTTATTTTTATCTCCATATTTACCAAATATTTCTTCATCAAGAATATAACCAACTGTTGCTCTAAAAGTGTTCATACTTGCAGTTGATATTGATTCGTAGTGGTCAGTTATAGTTCTGTTACCACTTACAATCGGAACATCGAATATTCCTCCACCCGAGCTATCGATTATGCTTCCGTGTCCGCTAAATTCAAATAATATTTTTTCGTTTACCGCAAAGCCAATAATACCGCCCAATTGATGAAAAGTGTTTGGCAAAACATTATTTGCATTTGTTGTACCTTGTAAATTGTATCCAAAATTGTTAACAGAAGAAAGTGTATTTTGACGATATAAAGAATCTCCATAATTAGCCACATTAAACGCATAACCTAGACCAAAATATGGTCTAATAGATATATCCTTACCCAATATATTAAAATCCATTAGCCCAGAAACAAAAGAATGTTTTTTATTTTTTATTCCAGCGGTATTGGTTAATATTCCTTCAGAAAAAGAAAGTTTTTTATCTTCATATGGATCGTTTTTAACACTATTAACGGCAACTATCGGATTAGATTTTTGTTTATTTATTGTTTGCTCTAAGCTTATTATCTTTTTATTAGAACTGACTAATGCTAGCTTTAATTATGCAATTTGTGAATTATAAACATCTTTAGCATTTACTGGAGTTATGTTTAATGCAAAACAAAAAAGTAACAGAGTTAATGACTTCATATACAAATTGATAAAAATATTATTATTAATTTATGTATATTTGTAATTGTATTTAAAGTCAATATGTTTTTATGGTTGTTTAAAAAATTCTTTTTTTTAGACAAATCTAATTCTTGGAACAGAACTAAATTTAGTATTTAACCAATTAAAATATTGGCTTATAGTATCTACCTGATCATCGTGTTTAACATTTGGGAAGCCAACAATTTCTTCAATTAAATCATCTAAAAAAATATTATTTTGAGGTAAACAAAATATTCCTGATTCAATTGCAATCATCGCTTGAGCAAATCTGGTTATTTTATCGTGTCTTGGTATAATACCTATAATGGTACTATATTTAGTTTTCAATTCTCTTATTAGGGCACTTCCCACGGCTCTATCTTCAACTAATACTGCAAACGGATTGTGTTTGTTAATAATAAGATTTAATTCTTGCTTTAAATCAACATAAGAAAGTTTTTTTCTTATTAAATCGATTAAATAATGTTTATTGTTACCCTGATCAAAACCAAATATAGAAATTACGCTATAATCGCTACTTTCGGAGGTTTCAATAGCGCAGTCAATACTAATTATTGTTAATAAATTATCGGGCAAAATAGAATAATATTTAAACCATTTTTCTTTAATAAATCCGCTTTCAGCGCTGGAGGGATTTTGTTGGTATTGAGCGGCAAATGTTTTACTACCAATGTCGCTTTTTATTTTATATAACATATCTATGTTTTCTCTATTTTTATCTAATGCTTCATCATTATTACGGATATGATATATTTTATTATTAAGTTTTATCGACTCGGTTTTTTCGGATATTGCAGGCAAAACAATTTGATGCCAATTATGTTTTTTATTAGTTAAATAGCCCGTCAAATCATCTTGATGTAACCTCTGCATTACCAAAATAATTCTTCC
>JANYEN010000083.1 GCA_025363115.1 Alphaproteobacteria bacterium
CCTTCAACCAGTTGCACTACTTTAACAACGCTTTCATCTGCAAGCTTGGCTACGCCAACAGTTAGCACAAGTGCTAACTATATTGGCAGCAGTAGTAAGTTGCTTATTAATGGGTGTATTTTGAGTTGGGTGTTGAGGTGAAAAGTTTTACATGTTAACTAAATTGCCCAAAAAGATAAATAATTTCAAAGCTAGCGTATATTTTATTATCATTCCTATATGTATTATTATAGTAATTAATAACATTGGTTAATTTTTTTTTACTATATAGGGTTTTATTTTGCCCAATCAAAGGATTACTCTCGCCATTTTTTTGAATCCACTTCATTAAAGAGAGACAATCTTTAAATAAAAGAGTAGTGGTTTTGCTGGTAATTACAATATTTTTAAAACCCGCTATCTGCATTAAATAACCGATATCTTTAATATGTACCATTGGCATAATATGAGGATAAAATTTTCCTTGAACAGATTCTATTTTTATAAAAGATTCTCTTAGCTCTTTTAAGGTTTCTCCTCCAAAAACATTGGCAATAAAAATACCATTAGAATTTAATTTGCTACCAGTATTTTTTAAAAAATTTACAGGATAATTCTCGTTATGTAAAATCATAGGGGCCAAAACTAAATCAAATTGCTTAAAATCGCCTTGCAAACAACTAAATTGATTTTGTATCAAATTGGTTAAGTAATTGCTTCTTGAAGAGAGATTTATAAAAGTTTTAGGGTTAAAATTGGTTAAATCTTTTAAATTATCCAATATATCTTCACATATTATATTATAAAGTTGATTACAAGATTCGAAGTTTTTATTAAATCTTTGATAATGTAAATTTATTATATTATTATCAAATATCATTGCTTTTTACCATAAATAGCGCTATTGAATATAAACCCAATACAAACCATGCTAATTATTAAATTGCTACCACCATAAGACATCATGGGCATGGGTACTCCTGCTGCAGGCAATATTCCGCTAGCCATTCCCGAATTAATAGCTACATGTAAAAAGAAATAACAAGATGCACCAAATGATATCATTTTAGAAAACATATTTTCTGCTTGCAAAGAAACAAGAATACCGTAACTTATAATAATGCCGTATAGTAATAATACTACTAAACATCCTAAAAATCCAAATTCTTCGGCTAGCACTGAAAATATAAAATCTGTTTGGTTTTCGGGCAAAAAATTTAGCTGTGATTGCCAACCTTTAATAAAACCTTTGCCAATTATGCCTCCTGAACCAATAGCTATTTTAGACTGGATAATATTATATCCTCTTCCAAACGGATCGCTATCGGGGTTGATAAAATTTAAAATTCTATCTTTTTGATAATCATGCATTTTGACCCACAATGTTGGCAAACTTATTAATATTATTAAAGCTGTAGCTATAAAAGTTTTAATAGAAGCACCCGAAACAAAAATCATCATTACAGATAAACAAAGAATTATTAAAGCGGTTGCTAAATCAGGCTGTAAAGCAACCAATATAAAAGGCACTAATATAATTAACAAAGGGGGGATAATTCCCCAAAAAGATATATTAACGCTAAAAGATATTTTTTCGAAATATTTTGCTAAAATTAAAATAACTGCTACTTTGGCTACTTCAGAAGGCTGTAAATGAAATATTTTTAAATCAATCCACCTTTGAGCTCCCATTACATTATGCCCTACAAATTTTACTATTATTAGCAAGAATATAGCTCCTAAATATACCATATAAGATGATTTAGAAAGAAATGTGTTGTTAACCGCTACTAAAATTAAACATATTGTTAAGCCAATGCCAAAATATACGAATTGTTTTATTGCCCAGGGATATATACTGCCTGCTGCAGTAGAATATAATAATGCGCATCCGATTATTGCTATTAAACTAACAATAAATAATATAAAAAAATTAATATCTTTTATATTTGATAAGTTAAATATTTTAAAATTACGATAATAAAATTTTTGAACAAAAACTATCACAAAAAAGAATATTAAATATTTTTTGATTTTAATAACTTAAAATTAATAATATGCTTTAATAAAAAGAAACAATTTTATTGTGACTATATAAATTGTTATTCTACTGTAACAGATTTGGCTAAATTTCTAGGTTTATCAACATTTCTCCCTAATCCAGTTGCTACAAAATGGGCTAAAAATTGTAAAGGAATAATAGCTATAAGAGGATACATAAAAAAACTACAATCGGGAACTTCGATTGAATATAAAACTACTGATTCGTCAATATCGGCTTTAATTTGATCAATTGCTTCTTTATCAGCCAATAATATAATTTTTCCTCGTCTAGCGGCCACTTCTTGTACAGTTGAACGTGTTTTACTTAGTAAGGGGTCTTGAGAATGAGTAATAATTATTACAGCTTCGCTAGCATCAATCAATGCAATAGAGCCATGTTTCATTTCTCCGCAATTTAAACCTTCGGCATGAATATAAGAAAGTTCCTTCATTTTTAATGCCCCCTCTAATGCCAGACCAGAACAAACACCTCTCCCTAAAAACATCATACCTTTTACTTCTAAAATATTATTAGCAATTTTTTTTACTTGATCTAGCGTTTTAAGTGCCATTGCCGTAATGCTACCAATATTAAACATTTCATTTATATTATTTTTATAAAATTCGCTTGAAATATTATTATTTTCAAATGATATTTTTAATGCGATGGTTAAAAGAACTGTCAGCTGAGCAGTAAAAGCTTTAGTAGAAGCCACACTTACTTCAACGCCCGCCCTGCAATAAATAATATTTTTAATCATTCGTGTAATAGTGGTATGTTGAGCATTTACTACTCCTAAAGTTTTATAGCCTAACTTTTGAGCTTTTTCTATAGCATTAATTGTGTCTAAAGTTTCTCCTGATTGAGAAATAAATATAAAAAGACTTGAATTTTTATCAAATAAATCAATGCTATCCCGATAAGGAAATTCGGAAGCTATATAAGTATAAACTGGTATTTTAGCGTATTTTTCAAAATAATATCCAGCTACCGTTCCCGCATAATAAGATGTTCCACACGCCACAATGTGCAAAGATTTAATTATTTTCCAGTCTATGTCAACTTGCAAATCGATATTATGTGATTTTATGTCAATATAATGATTAATAATTCCAGCATTTACGACAGCTTGTTCGGCTATTTCTTTTAACATAAAAGTTGCATATTCTCCGATACTTATACTAACATTATCGCTAACAAAATCTTTAAGATTCATATTTTTTGATATTTTTTCGCTATTCCAAACATGTAATTTTTGATCTTCAATAAATCCATAATCTCCATCTTCAAAAATAGCCACTTTATTGATCCATGCGGGAAAAGCAACTGCATCAGAAACCAAGCAATAATCGTAATTATTTGAACCAATTAGCAAAGGAGAGTGTTGCTTAGCAAAATATATTTTTTTTGGTTCACTTGCTATAATTATTGCCAAAGCAAAAGCTCCTTTAATTTGAGATAAAGTTTTTAGAAAAGCTTCGTCTCCGCTTATTCCACTATCTAAATAGCTAGTCAACAATACAGCAACTACTTCAGTATCAGATTCCCCATTAAAATGATAATTTTTTTGTTTTAACTGCATTTTAAGTTCTGCAAAATTTTCTATGGTTCCATTATGCACTATCGCTACTTTATCAGTCACATGTGGATGAGCATTTTCTGGAGTTGCTTTGCCATGAGTAGCCCATCTGTTATGCCCTATGGCTATACAAGACGATTTTTCGAAAAATTCATTATTTAGCATTACAGATGGACCGTCAACAACTTTTATAACTTCAATTTTTTGTTTGTCATTTAATATTGCTACTCCTGAGGAATCGTATCCCCTGTATTCCAATTTAATTAACCCATTTAGAATATCTTTTGCTACTCCTGATTCAGATTTTTGCTTAATAATGCCTACAATTCCACACATAAGTATTATTTTAATAAATGAACATTAGAAGCTTAAATTCTACTATTTAATATGCTATATTAAAGTCAAGTTTTATCGCTTTTATAATATTAAATAGCCAACATAAATAATGAATATTTAATCAAGATATCTATTAATATGTTTGTTAAATTGACTCATTTTTTCAACAAATATCGGAGATTGCTGCTTGACTAAAATATCAATTTTATTAATACCAAACCCTATAAAATTCTTAATTTGTCCGCTTTGCCAGACCTCAAGATCATTTTTTCCGTCGCCAACAAAAATAATATCATTTTTTATTTTTCCGTTATTTTTTAAATATTTTACTACTTTGCTTTTTAAAAAATCATTAGTTATTTTTTTGCCACTCACACAATGAGAAAATCCTATTTTATTATCAATTAATTCAAGTTCATTTTTTTTATTGAACGAGCTTATTCCAGAAAAAATATTTTCAGTTGGTATTTCAAGGTATTTAGCTACATTTATAATAACTCCACAGGTGCTATATCCTCCGCCTATTATAAACACATCATTACCTTGTTTTATTATTTTTTTTATAATTTTTGCTATTCCAGGAGTTATTTTGCCTTTAATTATATTATTGCTGGCGATATCAAAATCATTTTTTGTTATTTTTCTGCCTATAATTTGATTTATTTGGTTCAATAATAAATAACTAACTGGGCCTATTTGGTTTTTAGATTTTTCTTTTATCATTTCTTTAATTATTGTTAACTTTACTGGGCTATTATCAGAGGCTACTGAAAATGCTTCTAAAGAAATAGGAGTTGTCGATATCGTATCATCAAAATCAAAAATAAAAACTTTTTTTGTATGATTATTTGCGTTTTTTGATGAGCAGGAAATGTTAAAGATTATAACAAATAACCCCAAAAAAATGAATTTCATATCAACTATTAAATAATAATAATATATTAAAAATATGATTAATTTTTTTTAAAAGCAAATTAATATTTAATAATAACTTTACTTGACTTATCAATTAATGGGTTTTTAAATATTATTATAAATAATTAATTTTTAAGAATATGTTAACAATTGGCGATAAATTCCCTAATTTTGAACTAACGGCGGTTAAAGCTGGGGTTAATAACGATCATACTGATTCATTTACCGAAGTTAGCAATAATTCATATAAAGGAAAATGGATGTTGATATTTTTTTGGCCTAAAGATTTTACTTTTGTTTGCCCAACTGAAATAGCAGAATTTGGTAAAATAAATGACAAATTTATGAATGCTAATACTCAGGTATTAGGAATAAGCACCGATAGCGAATTTGTTCATTTGGCTTGGAAAAAAGATAATAAAACTTTGACAGATTTGCCTTTTCCAATGGTTTCCGACATTAAAAGAGAGTTATCGTCAGAATTAGGAATTATTAATTCTAAAGCTGGAGTGTGTAATCGTGCTACTTTTATTGTTGACGACAAAGGCATTATTCGTTTTGTTTCGGTGACCGATCTTAGTATAGGACGCAATGTAGACGAGGTCTTGCGAGTGCTGAATGCATTGCAAAGCGGAGCCTTAACTCCTTGTGGCTGGACTCCAGGAAAACCTACTTTATAAACTATATTTACTAAAAGCCTGTTTGTTATAAAATAGGCTTTTTAAATAAAATATTCTATTTTTTTAGCTATATTTTTTAAAGCTGGTATTTTTTTAATCATTTTTATTTCGACCCATTTTAAATTATGGGATTCATTACTAACAACAAATTTATCAGTTTTAGAAATTAACAAATATCTAACATCATAATGTGAATGAGCTGATTCATTTTTGCTTTTATCTAAAGGAACATCATGAATATCTATATCAAAAATTTCATTATTTAATAATTCAATTTGCTCAATTCCCGATTCTTCGATGCATTCCCTAATAGCAGCTTTCGAAAAGCTTTTATCGGTTTTATCTATATGCCCTCCCAATTGTATCCAAATATTTAAAATTTTATGATGAGTAAGTAATATGTGAGTTTTATTGGCGTTAAAAACAATTCCTGAAGCTGTAAAATGTCCATTATTGCAAAATTTTCTATCCAATGAATTTAATTGATATTTTTTAAAATGTGCAATCGCTAAGTTTTTGTTTTTAAGCTCTCGTTCGTCTTTAGCTGTAAAATCAAGTAGGGCTTTAAGAAAAGTCATTTTATTTTAAATATTGTGGACCTAATTTTATATATTTTATCATCAAAAAAACATCTACTATTAACATAGCCGTATACATGACTACAAAAAATATTGTACTACCAATTACGCTGCTAGTTGGTATTGAGGAAACTCCAGCAAAAGTAGGTAAAATTTTATTTATAACCCAAGGTTGCCTACCGCATTCTGCTACAATCCATCCAAGTTCCGAGGCTATCCACGGCATAGGTAGCGTTAAACAGGCGAGGATTAAAAGCCACTTTTTAGTAAAATCTGCTTTAATTGAAAAATAATAAAAACATAATATCATCAATAAAATCATCCAAAAACCACAGGCAACCATAATTCTAAAAGACCAAAAAATTAAAGCTACATTCGGAATAATTAATAAAGAAGCTTTATTGATATCTTCGGTGGTTGCATTTTCGATATCTGGGCGAATTTTTTTTAACAATAAGGCAGAACCTAAATTATTGAAGGAATAATCTTTGTATTTATTTTCAAAATCTTTTAAATTAAAATTATTGTTATTTTTTTGCATTTCTTTTAATTCCGATCTTATTATTTTTAATTGTTTATATTCCGTTACACCTTCTGTTATTTCACTTTGAGCTTCTTTAATTAAGTCGTTTATTCCAGTAACTTTTGTATCTAACGATCTAGTTGCAATAAGCCCAAGAACATAAGGTACCTTAACTGCAAAGTGAGTTTTTCTGTTAGTTTTGTCAGGCCATCCAAATAAAGTAAACGAAGCTGGTGCTTCTTCAGTCTCCCATACTGCTTCTATAGATGCTAGTTTCATTTTTTGATGTTGTCCATCAGTATATCCGCTTTCGTCGCCTGCAACTACTAAAGAAAGAGATGATAATAAACCAAATGCCGAAGCTATAATTAACGATTTTTTAGCAATTTCAAGATCGCGATTTTTCAATATATAATAGCTACTTATTGCTACCATAAAAATTGCTCCAGTTACATATCCTGCGCTAATTGTGTGAACAAACTTATCTTGAGCAACTGGGTTAGTAATTATTTCCCAAATTGAAGATAATTCCATTCTCATTGAAATAACATTAAATTTTGCTCCTACTGGGTTTTGCATCCATCCATTGGCTATCAATATCCAAAGAGCTGAAAGGTTTGTCCCTATTGCCATTAACCAGGTACACAAAAGATGAGATGTTTTTTTAATTTTATCCCAGCCAAAAAAGAATATTCCAACAAATGTCGATTCCAGAAAAAATGCTACAATGCCTTCAATAGCCAAGGGAACTCCAAAAATATCCCCTACGTAATGGGAATAATAAGCCCAATTTGTGCCAAATTGAAATTCCATAGTAATTCCTGTTGCTATTCCCATAGCAAAATTTATAGCAAATAATTTACCCCAAAACTTGGTCATGTCTTTCCAAACTTCTCTCCCCGTAATTACATAAATAGTTTCCATTATTCCAAGTAACATTACTAACCCTAATGTTAGGGGTACAAAAATAAAATGATAAAGCGCAGTAATTGCAAATTGGATACGAGAAAAATTAACAAGAGTTTCGTTTATCATAATTGCATAATTGACAATTTTTATTATAAAATTTTAATCTCCAAAAATTTTAAAAGTAAAGCATCTAATATCAAAATAATATTTACTTGTAATATCGATACATTTCTATTGAAAATTAAATATTATTTTGCCATAAGTGAATAATAGCAAATTATATTTAGTCAATGATATCAGCTAAAAACGTAATTTTTACAAATATTATTAATCGTGATTCTGCTTCGTTGGAGGCAAGTTTAAAGCGAGAAGATTGGTTAAAAACTTCTGATTTTGTGCAAAAAGGTAGTGCTTGGATTATTGAAAATATTAAAAATTCTGGTCTTAAAGGGAGGGGAGGAGCTGGTTTTTTAACGGGTGCTAAATGGTCTTTTGTACCATCGCCAGAAAAAAGTAAAAAGCCTCATTATTTAATTGTTAATGCCGACGAGTCGGAGCCAGGAACTTGCAAAGATAGGCAAATTTTATTGCATGAACCACATAAATTGCTTGAAGGAATTGTTATTGCGTCTCGAGCTATCAATGCTCACACATGCTATATTTATATAAGAGGAGAATATTATAAAGAAGCAATAGTTTTAGAAAAAGCAATAGACGAGGCGAATCGGGCAGGATTACTAGGTAAAAATGCTGCAAACAGCGGTTGGGATATTGAAGTTTTTGTTCATAGAGGGGCTGGAGCTTATATTTGCGGAGAAGAGACTGCTTTGCTAGAAAGTTTAGAAGGAAAAAAGGGAATGCCCAGGCTAAAACCACCTTTCCCAGCTTCTGCTGGTCTTTATGGTTGCCCAACAGTTGTTAATAACGTAGAATCAATTGCGGTTGTGCCTACTATTTTGCGAAGAGGCGCCGATTGGTTTGCCAACCTTGGAGTTACAAATAGTGCTGGAGTTAGATTATTTGCGGTTTCGGGTCATGTTAATAGCCCTTGTATTATAGAAGAAGAAATGGGAGTGCCAATAAAAACCTTGATTAACGAATATGCTGGAGGAGTTATTGGTGGGTGGGATAGCTTGTTAGCCGTTATTCCTGGTGGGTCTTCCTGCCCGTTGATTACTAAAGAGATATGCGAAACGGCAACTATGGACTTTGATAATTTGCGTAAAAATGGCACCAGCGTAGGCACTGCCTGCTTAATTGTAATGAATAAAAGTACCGATATAATAAAAGCTATTGCTAATTTGGCAAGGTTTTATAAACACGAATCATGCGGACAATGCACGCCATGTCGCGAAGGTACTGGCTGGATGTATAGAATATTAGATAGAATGCAAAAAGGAGACGCTAAAAAAGAAGAAATAGAGCAACTTTTGCAAATAACTAAGCAGATCGAAGGTCATACAATTTGTGCATTAGGAGACGCTGCTGCATGGCCTATACAGGGTTTAATAAGACATTTTAAAAAAGAAATTGAACAACGATTAAGATAAATTTATGATTTTTGATATTACCAACTATATTAATAAAACCAATATTAAAAGACTGGGCTGGTGGCTTATACAAAACCCCAAGCGTACTTTTATAATAATTTTTATGATTGCCACTTTTGTTTATAGAAAAAAAAATATTAAAAAAACTATACCAAGTAAGTGGGTTGGTGAAATAGTGGCTTATTTTAGAGATTTTAAAGACAATGGCACTATTGAATTGGTGGCAAAAAAAGAAGTAATTTTGGTAAATTTATCAAATTATATTTTGCCTACATTACCTAAAGATATAAAGCAAAATAATCAGGCAAAATGTGAAGCCCAAGTGCATATTTATTTATCACATTTAATTAAAGAACTATTAACAACAGGTGACGTAAAAATTAATTTTAATAAAAATAGTGAAGAAGTAGAAAAAAACAAAGTCAATGGAGGCTCTCCAGTTAATATATCTTTTGGAGGGATGAGTGATTTAGCCACAGAGCTTGTAGGTAGAAAGCTTTTATGCGATTTAAAACAAATAAAAAAATTAAAGTCTGATTGTGATTGGTGTAATATTAGAAACAAATCAGGATTGCCTATTACTAATTAAATTTATATTTTATCGACAAGTCTAATTAGTAAAAAAATAGTTTTTTATTTATTAGTTGTTATCTATTAATGCTAAATATTTGTCCGCTTTTAATCTATAATTTGGTTTTTCAAAATTTATTAAATCTTATTTTTCTTCAATCTTTTTTATCATTACCTAAATTTCTGATTTCACAATGCAAATGCTATGCTATTTATTTGCCTATGTTACCAATATTTTTAAGTTAATAACCTATTTATTTATTAAAAAACAACAATAAACACATATAAACAACACCTTACTGCGAACTATTAAGTTGTTTATTTTTATCAGGGTTGGTTAAAAATGGCTTTTATGCAGAGAATGTAATAAGACTAAATAAAAAAATGATAATCGAATAAAATCT
>JANYEN010000027.1 GCA_025363115.1 Alphaproteobacteria bacterium
TGCATCCAATATCTCTAGCGACTTGGCAGGCAGAAACTTCTTTTTTAGCATTAAGCATTAAAGAAAGCATATAAAACCAATTACGTAAATCAAAATGCGTGTGATGAAATATTGTGTCTACGGTAACACTGAACGATTTTAGGTAGTGGGTCAATTTGAAAAATAAGCCAGTTGCAAGTTAAATCTTATGTTATAATAAATAATCAGAGTAATTATAATTTTAGCAAGCGTGACTAAACCAAAAAGACCGAAAGACCCTAATCAACTTGCTTCACTTATTGTCGGTATCGCTTCTGGTAATATAGAAGAACATAACCCTAATGCTGGCAAAAATCCAAAGGCTATAATAGCTGGTAAATTGGGTGGTAAAATTGGAGGCAAGGCAAGAGCTGATAAATTAACTCCAGAACAAAGGCATGATATAGCTACAGTGGCAGCTAAGGCAAGGTGGAAAAAATCTTAATTACTGTACTTCTCGCTCTGCAATATCATCTGTAAAATCAAGCACAAGCTGTATTAACTCTTCATTTTGATGTATATCGTTCCAAACATCAACATCTATTTTCATTTGTAACATTTCACTAACCACTTGTTCTCGTTGTTGCTTGACCGATCCCCACATATGATCACGAGAGCAAGTGTCAACACTATCCCACAAAAATCCCGAAGTGCCATCTTTTTTATCTGTTTTTACTACACGATTTTTTCTATATTTTTTGTTATTATGAAGTCCATATTCATTACTAACTACATCATACACTTCTTTATGTAGTTTTTTGAATTGCATTTCAAGAATATTATTTATTTCTGGCAAATCTAAGAGCTTTTTATTTACTGCCCATACAACTACTTCATCAATATTAAATGGTTTATTCTCATTTTCTTTTCTAAATTGATCGCAAATTTTTCGTATTTTTTCGTCTTTATTGCTCATACATTAACTAACTAAATCATTATAACCCCAACCATCTACCCTAGCTCCAGGTAATACACATTGCCTAATTTTTACTTGATGCTTTTTTAAGTAATCATACCGTTTAAGTTTGTGCTGTATTTGACCAACAATAATTCCAGGGTGGATTTGTTGTACTTTAGCAAAAGCAAGCACATCTTTTTCATAAAAAAATGGGCCTTTCCTTAGGATAAATGATTTTATTTTTTCGGCTGATACACAAAAATCAGCTGCTGCATTATTCGCCCTTTGTTCTTCTTTTGGTAATGTATCATTATTTATACTATTATCAAACTCATCTATACTTGGTACATTTTCGTTTTTCCCATCTTCTTGTAATACATGTTCAATTTCATGTCTTAAAACAAACCAAAAATTATCAATACGATCGTACCTTGTTGATAATCCTATTACTGGAGAGTTGCCGTCAAGCCAAAAGCAAACGCCATCAATTTTTGATTGCGGTAAATTCTCGACAACCACAAAACGAACGCCACATTCGTGCATGATTTTTGGCACATGTCTAGCCTCTTCAGGTTCTATAATTAATTCACGAAGCTTTTCCAGTTGTTTTTTTAATTTATCATGAGAATATTTTGGTGTAACCATAGTTTTTGCAATTTGCCTAACACGATATAACCAAGCAAGCTGTGGAGCAGGTATTTCTTTTTCTTCATATCTGCTTTTTTTTGCTGCGTGTGCAATATGGGGTACTTCATCAAACTTGTCTACCTCAAAAAATTCTATAAACTGTTCCTCTAAGTCTCCATCTTCTTTTAACCAGCCACGTTTGATCATTTCACGCAAAGGGTAGTTTGATTGCAGCTTTGCCCTCAGTTCAACAATAGGATTTGGTTCGTCGGCTTGCGATATATCATATTCTTTTTGTAGAGATAAAAAATGATCTTCCTTTAAATCAAAGGCTTTTCCTAGTATCTTTGACATTGCTGGACTAATTCCACGTTTTCCAGCAATAATTAGATTTATTGTTTCCGCACTGCAGCCAGAAACAAGCACCAAATCACTTTGCGACCAATTTTTATTATCCAGCAACTCTTTAAGCTTGAGTCCTGGATGATATATTTCTGACATTTTTAAAACAGTTTACATCAATATGCAAATTGTATACAATACAATATTTTATTTGTCAATATTATTTTTTGACGCATAGCATAAAACTGACCTTTATGCTTGACTTTTAAAAAGTGTATGTTTCAATATAAACAAGATTAACAAAACTATATATGAATAAACTAGACGATAAAACAAGAACTCAAATTATCCAATTATTATGTGAGGGTATGAGCATAAGAGCAGTTTCACGTTCAACTGGATGTAGTAAAAACACTATAACTAAGCTATTCGTTGATGCAGGTAAAGCGTGCCATCAATTTCATGACCAAACAGTTAATAATTTAAAATCTCAACGTGTGCAATGCGATGAAATATGGAGTTTTACCTATGCTAAAGAAAAAAATGTAGCAACTGCTAAGAAAGCTCCAGAGGGTGCAGGTGATACATGGACATGGACTGCCTTAGATAGTGATAGCAAGCTATTAATTTCATGGCTTGTTGGTGGTCGTAGTGCTGAATATGCAACGGAGTTTATGAATGATGTCGCTTCACGTTTAACAAATAAAGTGCAATTAACCACCGATGGACACAAGGCGTATTTAGAGGCTGTAGAAGATGCTTTTGGTGGTAATATAGATTATGTACAATTGATTAAATTGTATGGCGGTGGAGTTGATACTAACTCTAAAAGATATTCGCCAGCAGAATGCACTGGCATAATTAAGAAGTGTGTCACTGGTGTGCGAGCATTTGACGGAGCGTCTACTTCATATGTTGAAAGACATAATTTAATAATGAGAATGCATATGCGTAGATTTACTAGGCTGACAAACGGCTTTAGCAAAAAAGTTGAAAATCATGCTTATGCCGTGGCTTTGCATGCAGTTTACTATAATTTTGTTAAAATACATAAAACGTTACGTTGCACTCCAGCTATGGCAGCTAAAGTTAGTGATAAGATATGGGATGTTGTCGATATAGTAAAATTAATCACTGAAAAAGAAGAAAATCCAAAGGCACGCGGTAGTTATAAAAATAAAATTTCAAATTGACCCACTACCCGATTTTAAGCAAGATTGACATATATAATAATATAGGTATTTTTTTGCTTTAAAAAACAAATATTGATTTGTTTTTTGTTTTTTAATACAATTAAAGCATATATAATTTAAATTAGGTTTAGTTAGCTTTCTTGCTGTTTTCTTGCAAAATCAGCAATATCTATTACAAATCTATAATGCACATTGCCTTTTACAATTCTTTCATATGCTTCATTAATTTGCTCCATTTTTATTGTTTCTACTTCTGGTAAAACGTTATGTTTAGCACAAAAATCCAACATTTCTTGAGTTTCTTTTATTCCTCCAATTAACGAACCGCCAATTTTACGTCTTTTTAAAATAAGTGAAAAACATTGTATTGCACTAGGTTCAGAAGGGGCACCCAGTAAAATCATTGTTCCATTAGTTTTTAACATACTTAAATGCTGATTATAGTCATTAGGTGCGGAAATTAAATTTATTATAAAATTAAAGTGGTTTGCATATTTTTTTGGGTTTTCACCTGATAAAATGAATTCTTTTGCTCCTAAATCAAGAGCGTCCTTTCTTTTACTCTCAGAGCGACTTATAACACTAACTTCGGCACCCATAGCTACAGCTATTTTTACTGCCATATGACCAAGACCTCCTAACCCTAAAACAGCTATTTTGTCTCCCTTTTTAACTCCATAATAACGCATTGGAGAATAAACAGTGATTCCAGCACATAAAAGAGGAGCGGCTTTTTCTAAAGCTAATTTAGAGGGAATTTTTAGTACATAGTTTTCGTCTACTGTAATTTTTGTTGAATAACCTCCATATGTTGCTGTTTTTTTATCTTGTTCAAAGCCATCATAAGTGAAGCTAACGCCATTTTCGCAATATTGTTCATCTCCAATTTTACATTGTTCGCAAGTTCTGCATGAATCAACAAAACATCCTACACCGACTGATTCTCCTATTTTAAATTTTGTTACTTTGCTGCCAATTTGAGATATTTTACCAATAATTTCGTGTCCAGGAACCATGGGAAAATTTTTACTGCCCCATTCTCCGCGTGAAGCATGAATATCAGAATGACATACTCCAGAATATAAAATATCTATTAAAACATCATTATCACCTGGGCTTCTCCGCTCAATTTTATATAAAGAAAGTGGGGAATCCTTTGTGTTAGCGGCGTATGCCATGGTAATAATTTTTTCAGTTGACATAAAATAAAAAATTTAATGTTTAAATATATTAAAGTAACATAAATGTTATTTAATAATTTTTTTTAACTTAGAATGACCAATTGTCAAGCGAAAGTTATTTTGAACATTACTTTAATATAGCCCTATAAGTATTCTTTTCTTTAAGACACAAATATTAAAGTTGCTATCTAATTTTTATTAAATAATTCTAAAGTGCCGCATAGCTTTGATGATCCCAAAGTTCTTTAAATTTACCTTCGGGTTTTTGAGTAAGCTCGCTAAAACTACCTTGTTCTATAATTTTTCCTTGATCCAATACAATAATTTTATCCAAATGTTTAATTGTAGAAAGACGATGAGCAATTGCTATAACAGTAGCTTTAGTTATTTCTAATAAAGTATTTATTGATTTTTGAATTTCTATTTCGGTGATGCTATCTAAACTTGCAGTTGCTTCGTCTAAAATTAAAATTGAAGATTTTTTTATCATAGCTCTGGCAATAGCAATTCTTTGTCGTTGACCACCACTTAATTTAACCCCTCGTTCACCTACCATAGTTTCGTATTTTTCGGGTAAACTTTCAATAAAATCATGAATATTTGCAAGTTTGGCTGCTTCTATAATTTCATTTAAATTAGCTTTTTCTTTAGCATAACCAATATTTTCTCTCAACGAAATATTAAAAAGCATACATTCTTGAGGAATTAATGATATTTGGGCACGCAATGAATCTTGCTTGACATTATCAATGTTCTGACCATCAATAAAAATTTCTCCTTTATGAATTGGTATATATTTCATTAAAGAATTTATTAAAGTTGATTTTCCAGCTCCCGAGGTTCCCACTAGTCCAATTCTTTCGCCAGGTTTTATATGCAAATTTAAATTTTGTAAAATGTTTTTATCTCCATACCCGCTACTAATGTTATTAAAAATAATTTCACCTTTAGTTATAACAATAGGTTTTGAATGTGGTTTATCTTGGTTAATTAACGGATCAAGAATAATTGAACACGAAGCTTTAAAATCAGAAAAACTTTTAATTATATTGTTACAAGTTTCATTTATGTCTTCAAAGGATTGCATTACATTTAACGCCGTCATCATTATAAAAGCTATACTTCCTGACCCAATTTCTCCTTTGTTATACAAAACCATAGTAACTATAAAAATACTGGTTATAAAAGCCCAAGAAGGCATTGGAATAGCAGTGTGAGTTATAATATTTTGGCGATAAAAAGCTTCGGCTGCTGGAATGGCGGTAGATTTATAAAAATCTTTAAGAGCATTAATTTCATGTCTCTTTTTAGCAAAAGAAAAAAGAGAAAAAATATTGGTAATTTTATCCGAAATAAAACCCATTATTTTGTGATAATTTTCTTTGTCTATTTGATTCAACTTGCTAGCTTTTAAAAAAAAGAATTGAGAAAGAGGCAATGATATAATAAAAAATATTATTACTATCAAAAATAGTTTTATATTAAAAAATAAAAATACTCCAGATGAAATTATAATGCGTGATACAGGCTCTACTAATTCATATGCAATGGCACTCCATAAATTCCACCATCCATCGGTTATTCCTTTTACTTTGCTAACAATAGAACCTGAAGGAATATTTTCAAAATAATTATAATCATTTTTTAAAATGCGTGCAAAAGTGGCGCTGGTTATATTTTGAGATAAAAAAGGGTATACTTTAAGTTGTCCAACATTATGGATTGTCCAAAATAAATATGGTATTAACAATCCTCCCAATAAATATAAAATAGGCATTATACCCATCTCAAAAGTAATATGATCTTTAGTAGACATTATATCTACCATTAACTTAGTAGCATAGTTAAAAGCAAAACCAAATGTTGTAGAAGTGATAGGTGCTATCATCATTATTGCCATCCATCCTTTATAAGATTTTACAGCATTCCAGAGAAATATAATAATTTGTTTATTCATTTAAACATAGAATTTATCAATGATATTTGTTTAATTTTATAAATAACTTCAAAAGTCAATTATAAATTTTAGCAAGCAAATAATGATCCATAATAACCAGGGCGGTCATAGCGTCGATAATTGGCACCGCCCGCGGTAAAACGCAGGGGTCATGCCTGCCAGAAGGGCTAATTGTTTTGGCATTAAGATTGCTATCAACAGTTTGTTGCTCTTTTTTTATAGTAGCAGTTGGTTTTATTGCCACTCTAAAAAATATATCTTCTCCATTTGTCAAACCTCCCAATATTCCGCCAGCATTGTTAGTTTTAGTGCGAATTTTATTTTCTACATTTACAAATTCGTCATTATGTTCAGACCCCTTCAGCTCTACGCCCGCAAAACCAGAGCCTATTTCAAAACCTTTTACAGCATTTATACTCATAATTGCTTTAGCTAAGTCGGCATTTATTTTATCAAAAACTGGGTAACCCAAACCAACTGGTACATTTTTAGCAATTCCACAAATTATTCCTCCTAGCGAATCCCCTTCTTCTTTGGTTTTATTGATTAATTCAATCATTTTTATGGCAGCTTGGTTGTCTGGGCAACGTACAATATTAGCCTCTATATCTTCTGCTTTGACGGTATTTTTATCAATATTTGCTTTAATTTTATTAATTTGTTCAACATAACTAAAAATTTGTATACCCAATTTTTGCATTAAATATTTTTTAGCAATTGCTCCAGCTGCAACTCTGGCTACCGTTTCACGTGCCGACGATCTCCCTCCACCCCGATAATCACGAATTCCATATTTTGCAAAGTAAGTATAATCAGCATGAGATGGTCTAAAAGTATCTTTAATTTCTGTATAATCTTCTGATTTTTGATCTTTGTTAAAAATAATCAAGGTTATTGGAGTTCCTGTAGTTTTACCTTCAAAAACGCCTGACAAAATTTCAACTTTATCGCCTTCGTTACGTTGCGTGGTAACAGAACTTTGTCCTGGTCTACGTTTATCCAATTCTATTTGAATATCCGCTTCGCAAATTTCAAAATTTGCTGGGCATCCGTCAATTATACAGCCCAAAGCCTTGCCGTGGGATTCACCAAAAGTTGTTATTCTAAATAGTTTGCCAAAAGTATTGCCAATCATAAAATAATGTTAATGTTTATAAAAAATAATTTTTACAACTTGTTTATTTTGCAAGTTTTATAAATTAATTTAAATTTTTGTACATGAAGCACCCACATTTTTATAAATTAATTTAAATTTTTGTACATGAAGCACCCACATGCTTTCTTTTCTCGCACCACTTCATGTTTTCAAATACAGGTCGCAAACTTGGCTTAGGGCAATCCCCTTGCATTTGTTTGGTTGGAGAACATCTGCCAGCTAGCCATGGTGTTTCAAAAAATCCTGGACGATTTTGTCTAGAAGTACCGTCTGTACAAACTTCTTCTTTACAGGCTGTCTGTATGCCAGTTACTCCTGGGTTATCAAGAATATGAC
>JANYEN010000009.1 GCA_025363115.1 Alphaproteobacteria bacterium
TGCTCCCCAGCCAAGGTTCAAATCCGTTCTATGAACAATAACTTGAAAACCTGAATTAGCGCTATTTTGAACAGTGCAAGTAAAGCTATCAATGCTATTTCCACAATAACTGATACTTATATTTGGCGTAGTTCCAGCTCCATAAGAAATTGGTAAGGTAACATTGATTACGGGATTATTAGTACCACTAGTTCCTAAAACTTGAGCAATGTTAGATTGAGGAGATGTGTAGCTGCTACACGCTAAAGCCGCCTGCGGGCTTATACTAGATATTTGAATGGCATTGCAATCTCCTGGCAAACATCCGTATTGATCATAAAACAATTGTATTGAATTATTATACATTCTAAATTCTTCATATATCTTGTTTATTTTGCTTAAGTTAATTAGGCTTTTAGAAATTAATATCACCGATAGCATTATTGATATTATAATTATTACAACTGATAGCTCGACCAGGGTAAAGGAGTGTTTTAGAGAGAGGTGGTTAAGTTTTAGGCGGTAAAGGGAGAAATGGCTAGATTTGTTGCCCAGAGAGATTTGATTGGAAGATTTTTCGCTAAAAAGACCTAGACTTGCACTAGAAAAATTATAGCTAAAGGTATTCAGGCTAAAAAAGTTGTTGTTAAAAGGGTTTGGCTTAAAAGACCGAACACCGAAAAAGTTGCTGTTAAAAAAATTACCCATAATCTGATTTAAGTTTTTATAAAGTAATATAAAATTAATTAGTTTGTAAAAGAATAATTTATGCTTACCACCATAATTTATATTATAATAGAATATCTGATTTTTTTTAACACTACTAGTATTGAAGAGTTTAAGGGTTTGAAGAGAGAGAGAGAGAGTTAAAAAGAGAATTTATTGGCATATGAGTTTCAAATTTAGATATTGATAGAAGTTTGGTAAATACATATTTTATGGTTTTACGCTATAAATAGCTTTATATTATTTTAGTTGTATTAAAAGTCAAGATAGTGGTGAAGGAATTATAACAATTATACTTAACAAAACGTTGTAATATCTCAACAGGCTATACTGCAATTTTAAATAATTTTAATAATTCGATTTATTTAAATCAAATAATATTTCAAAAAAATTGTTTAGTGTAGTTTTTAGTGGGTAGCATTGTTTAATAAATTAAACTTTATTTGAACCAGAATAAACTTTTTTATCCAATGTTTTATCAAATTTATCAATAAGGACAGCGGCGAATGAATCTCCGCTTATATTGCAAACTGTACGCATCATATCCAAAACCCTATCTACTGCCAAAATAATTGCTATTGCGTCAATTGGCAAATTAACAGCAGCTAATATTCCTGCTAATAAAAATATAGAAACCCCAGGAATTGGAGCGGTGCCAATAGCACCAATAATAGCTAAGCAAAATATAGTTATATAATCTGCTTGAACAAAATGAACTCCCCACAAATTAGCTATAAATATTGTACTCATCCCAAAATGTATTGCCCCGCCATTCATGTTAATTGTAGCTCCCAATGGAATAACAAAGTTAGCTTTTTCTTTTGTACATCCCAATTTTTTCTGTGCCCTTTCTATTGCCATTGGCACGGTTGCCGCACTAGAAGCCGTCATATATCCTAAAAGCTGCACTGGCAACATTTTTTTAAAAAATGGAATTGGGTTGATGCCACAACAAATATATATCAAACCATAAACTGGATACATCAAAAATAAAGCACATCCATAATAAGCAATAACCAAAACCCCAAGTGATTTAATTAAAGCTACGTCTTGGGTACCTACCAACCATGCCGAAATACCAAAAATACCAATAGGAGCAAAACGAGTGACAATATCGCTAACCGCAAAAATTACTGAAGAAAAAGCGTTAACAACTTCAGCAACTTTTTTGCCTGATTGCCCCGAACCTGCTGCTGCCACTGAAAAAACTGTAGCAAAAAATATAATTTGTAAAAAATCACCTTTTAAAAAAGCATCAAAAATATTATTAGGAATAATATTCATAACAAAATCTCCCAAACTGTTAGTGCCTAATTTAGCATTTTGCTTAATAGATGTCAAACTAGCATGACTACTATCAATAATAGCTTGTTTGTCAAACAAAACATTGCTGCCAATTTTAAAATTATGAGCCACGAGCATGCCAATAATTACCGAAAAAGCAGTTAAAATTAAAAAAACTGATATAGTTTTAATTGCAAGCTTGGTTGCATTGGCACCATCTTCAATTGAAAGAATTGCTGAGCATATTGAGCAAAAAATTAATGGAGCAATAATCATTTTAATCAAATCAATAAAGATTTTGCCTAAAATATTAAATTTTGAAACATCTATATTAAAATATAAAAACTCTGGTTTAAAAAACCTAAAACATATCCCAACTACAATCCCCAGAATACATCCTAAGGTTACATAATGAGTTAAACTTAACTTGGAAAATTTATTAAAAAAAGAAATTCTCATATTTTATATTTTATTAATTGCATCCAATTTACCAGACTTTTCTAATTCTTGTAGCTTATCATATCCACCAATATGATTGTTGTTTATAAAAATTTGAGGAATGGTTTTTTGTCCACCAGTGCGATAATAAACTTCTGCTCTTACTTGAGAGTCTTGAGTATCGTAGTGTTTATATTGTAACCCTTTAGAATTTAAAATATGAAGAGCTTTCCGACAATATATACAGTAATCTGCGCCATAAAATTCTATCACAGCCACAAACATAATTACCCAACTATTTTTCATAAATACTAACTTACATCAAAATCTTTTAGAATAGCATCAACCATTTTAGCTAAGTCTGCTACACTACCAATTTCTATATTCATAAAAATATTTCTTCCATTATCGGTAAGTTGAGTAGTATATCCTGTAATATCGCTTAATCCTTGTGCAATTTCTAATAAAGTTTCGTTTCTCATAAACTGAGAATCGGAATGATTTATCATACCCGTTATCTTTTTTCGCAATTTATCCGAAAGAGTAACTTCTTTAGGAATGCCGTTTAACTTATTTTTTTTATTTTTAACATAATTTTCTAAAGCTCTAACCGACATTTTATCATTTTCAATATACTCTATGGCTTCTTTGATGGCTTCTTCTTTCATACCAGATAAAATTTTTGCATGCCCTGAACTAATTTCTCCTTCCGATATCTTTAATAATACCTCATGCGGCAGTTTAAGTATACGAAGTGAATTAGTAATATAAGATCTGCTTTTACTAACTTTTTCAGCTATATTTTCATGAGTATAACCAAAATTTTCTATTAAAAACTGATAAGCTTGAGCTTCTTCAATGGGGTTTAAATTTTCTCGTTGAATGTTTTCTAGAATAGCAAGTTTATAGCGGTCTTCGGCATTGCGATTTTTTAAAATTATAGCTGGAATAAATCTAAGACCCGATATTTTACTAGCCCGATATCTACGTTCACCTGCTATTATAATAAAATTTTCATTTTCTTGTGCAACAAGTATCGGTTGCAATACTCCATATATTTTAATTGATTCTGCAAGTTGTTTTAAACTATTATCATCAAATGTTTTACGTGGCTGATTAGGATTTACTAATATTTTATCAATATTAATTTGCCGTAATCCAAAACTATCTTCTGTGTTCAAAACACTTTCCATGTCTCCTAAAAGAGCAGAAATACCAGAACCTAGACCCCTACGTACCGTTGACATAAATTTGCAATTACGATAAACCCAAAGCTTTTTAAGCAGACTGTTAAGTTATATAAAATGCAATATAAAAATAAATACCAATTATTTTTTATTAAAAACAAAACTATTATTTTTAACGATATTATAAAATCCCCCCATAATACCAAAAACAAAACATAAAATTATAACAATATTATTTTTAATATTAAAAAGCCTAGATATTCCAATTCCGATAATAAATCCAGCCAGCCCTCCAGCAATTAAATCAACTATATATACAAAAATTAAAGAATAACTTATTTTAGATCTAGTTTTTAAAGAAAGGACTGGCTTATTAAACTTACTTATTCTTTCCTTTAATAAATCTATATCATCGATTCCTTTGCGACGTGCAATATTTCTTTTCATCGCTTCTGCTAATCGCTTCTTTTTAGCATCCGACAGCATATGAGCTTTATTAAAAGATATTATATATAGAAAGAACTATTTTTTATATAAAAGCAATAAAATTAAGTTTTTAATATAATATTAATTATGCTTTTGATGATTGCTAATAAATTCTTCAAAATCTTTTAATGATTGCTGACATTTTTTTGAGATTTTGTAACGATTTGAAGAAATACACTTTTTAATTAATGATATATTTCCTTTTTTTGTATTAGGACAAATTTTATAAATTTCTTGTTTACAGGCATTATAAATTTTTAGGTTTTTAGGTTTTTCGTGGATATTAGAAGAAAATGCAACAAAAGGGATAAAGAATAAAATCAATGCAACAATTGCATTTTTTAAAAATAAAAATTTCATAAAATAATTAATTAAAAACAACCTTAAGTTTAAAACTTCATCTATATTAATATAATATGCAACAAAATATTGTTAATTTTTTATTTTTAAAGTCGTGCTACATTATAATCTATAATGGTTAGTTTAATTTTAGCATTATTGCCTTTAGCTTTGCTATAGGGCAAATCGAAAATATAAGACATAGTTGCAACTCTTTTTTGCCCATTTATAATAAATTCTATTTGTGCGCTTTTAGGAGGACCCGTAGGAATAAAATTATTTATTGTATGCTCTATGACAGATTCGTCTTCAATAATAAAATTAAAATCCGTTATTTGTATATGAGTTTCTACGTTATTTAATAGTTTATCCCCTCGGCTTCCAATAGCGTTAAGTTCGTCTTTAAAATCCGCAAATATACGTTGTGAAGAATAACGCTTCATAAAAGCATTTTTACCTTCAATTATTTCAAAAGGATTACCTCCATCTAAAATATATTGTTCTCTTTGCAAAACATAATTTTCTAGCATAACTGAAACAATATTTTTAGCAGGATTATCAAATCTAGTTAAATGACGCTTACTAACATATGTGTCGCTATCACGACTAAGAAATATCATTATTTGCTTAGTTTCTTGCAAAGGAAATAAAGAAGATCCAAAAGTAAAAGCTAAATATCCACTAAGACTATATATTAAAAAAAATAACAAATAACCAAAACGATTTACTAAAAGCGATAAAAAAATTTCATTATACCAGTTAATACTTTCTGAAAAATACGCCCCACTTTCTATAATTTCATTACTAGCAAGAATATCTTGTTTGGCTATTTTAAAAAGCATATTTTTTTAGAAAAAGCATTAAATATATTCTTTATACGCTTATTTTATTTCAATAAAAGTCAATTAATTAATTGAATATAATAATTTTTTACTTTTATAAAACTATTTAGTAGATTTGTAGATATTTGTTGCACAACATGACTGCTATGCCCCATTGGCCATTATTTTTAGGATCAATCAAAGATACCACTAATTCATTAGAAAGAGTTAAAAAAATATTAAATTTAATTGAAAATCCAGAGGCACAATTAAAAGGAGTAGTTCATATTACTGGCACAAATGGTAAAGGCTCTACCGCAAATTATATTACCAACATATTAAAAGAGCATGGTTTTTCAGTAAATTTATATACATCGCCACATATTTACGAATGTAATGAAAGAATTGTAATTAATGGTAATAAAATCACTGATCACGAAATATATTTTTATTTTGAAAAACTAAGAATATTATGTGAAAACAACAACATAGAGCCTACGCTTTTTGAAGCAACTACTATAGTGGCTTTTATGATTTTTGCAAAAACCACAGCAGATTTTAATATAATAGAAGTAGGAATGGGTGGTAAAAATGATGCCACTAATGTTTTTGAAAATTCAATGGCAGTTTTTACACCAATTCATATAGACCACATTGCTTTTTTAGGCTCTACTCCGATAGAAAACGCTTGGCAAAAAATTGATATTTTAAAAAAAAATCAAGGAGCGGTTATCGGACCACAAATATCTGAGGTAAATGCTTTTATTAAAGAATATGCTAAAACACATAACTGCGATGCAAATTTTTTTAATGAAGATTATAGTATCGAAAAAATAGAAGAAAAACCTACAAAAATGATTTTTTCTTTTAATAATAATTTAATGCTTTTAGATAGACCTGTTTTGAAAGGAGATCATCAGCTTATAAACGCTGCTGTTGCTACAATGAGCGTAATACAGTTAGGCGTGGAAATTGAGGCTAACAAAACTAGCAGAGGGCTTTTAAAAACCAAATGGGCCGTTAGAATGGAATCAATCTATGATAAATGTTTTACTGATATTCTGCCTTCTAAAAGCTTAGTTTTTATAGATGGAGCCCACAATATTAGCGGTGCTAAAGTTGTCAAAGAATTTTTACAAAACTACAAACAAAATTATAAAATATATATTATAAATGGAAGATCAAAAAACACTGATAGCAAGGGGTTTTTAGAGCAATTTATAGAAATTGCTGATGGAATTGTAGCCATTAGAGTCACAATGGAAGCCTTGGCAGAACCACCCGAAATTATTGTAGAAATTGGCTTAAAATTAGGATTAAACATTCAGAAAGGAGCAAACATAAAAAATGCTTTAGAAATAATAGCCAAACAATCTAATAATCACAAAGTAATGGTGGTTATTTGTGGATCGCTTTATTTAGCACGAGATTTAAAACATGAAATAAATAATTCCAAATAATTATTTATAAATAGATTTATCAATATCCTGGTTAATATTTAATGTTAGTTAATATATAGTTGTACCTATAATTAAATTATAAATAATGTGGATTTGGAAAAAATAGACATAAAATCAAATTTGTTTAATTATCTAAATGATTCATTTAAAAATGAAGGGTGCGATAAAAAAATTGATATCTTTAATCTTAAATTACGATTTTTCGCTATAGCAGAGTACGAAAAAGATAAAGATGATAAAATATATAAAATGTATTTGAAAGAGCCTTCACAAGATGAAATTAATCAAATACAAAATATTGAAAAGTTTTTACTTATTAATGCCCAAAAAATTATAGAATGGGCTAAATTGTTGGATGAAGAAAATAAAAATCTACATGACGATTATGGATCACAAATACCACAAAAAAGATTGGTAGTCAGAGGACTTCCGATTGCACATCCACCGCTAACAGAAAAGGTAAGAGATTATTGTTTTTATATGTTAAATTCTACCCAATCTGGAATTTATGGTGCTGAAAGAGTTGGCTTTCCTGTAATTATTCCTAGTCCAAAAGAAAGTTGTTTATTGCAAAATTTTTTAAATCTTACTAATCTAGTTAATAAGCATTATGTATATACTAAAAAGGAATCTTTAGATAAAAATGCGATTATAGGTCAAATTAGAGCAGAGCTAAAAAAAATAGATCGTTTAAATTTATTTCATGCAGTAGATAACGACACTGCAGTTGATAAAACTGGAGAAAGATTTCCACATTTAGAAGGAATGAATAGTAATGGTATAAAAAGGGACTATATTACAATATATCCAACTCAAGCTCAACCTTTCAGAAATTCCGTAACATACAATGTTTATCAAAAGCGTGTATCAAATAAACAAAGTATATCTAAAGAAAATGGCTAGAACAAAAAATGGATATTTCGTCTTCAACTTGTAGTGAGGCAAATACAAGAGTAATAAATAATTATACTAAAAATACCATTATTACACATCGCACAGATAATGATGCCAATGATTTAAAACAATTTTTACTTTCTGGCACTATTAATTCACATATTGATCATGAAAATATGTTAAATCAACATTATGATTTTATGATAGCCTATAGAAAAGTCCATAATAAAGATTTGGATAAGCCAGTTAAAGTAGATGTTTATTATGCAGAAAGTAAGAAAATACTATTTACCATAGATTTATCAGCTTTTAAGGGTATACCAGAATCTTATAAAGCGGAAACAGTAACTGAGCATCGAATGAAATTATAATTCATTTGCTACAAGTTATGTTTTATTTATCCACTATTTTTCTGGCATATTCACTAGCAGTCCCAGCTGTTAAAAAAATTACTATATCGTCTGGATTTGCAATTTCTCGCAAATATATTTCAATATCACCAAGATTTTCAATAGTTTTTACTTGGGTTTTACTATTTTCTTCAATTGTTTTAGCCAAATCTAAATAAGATAATTCTTGATATTGTGTCTTATCTTCAAAGGCTCCATAAATATCCGTTATAATTTTTATATCTGCATAATTAAGACAATTGCCAAATTCTTGCAAAAGCTTGGAAACTCTGCTATATCTATGAGGTTGCAAAATTGCTATAAGTTTAGAATCTTTATTATTTTTTAAATCCAGCAAGTTCTTAGCTGCTTTAAGAGTAGCAATAATCTCCACGGGATGATGGGCATAATCATCGATAACTTTTGCTCCCTGGATGGTTCCAATAACATCAAATCTTCTTTTAACACCTGAAAAAGTAGCAAGAGCATATTTAATTTTTTCTTCTTTTATTCCTAAATAATTTGCAGCTATTATACATGCCATCGCATTACAAATATTATGGCTTCCAAATAAGGGAAGCTTGATATCTTTAATTATTCTGCCATTAAAATCAAAGTCAAAAATATAACCATTTTCGTTAAGCTTGATATTTTGAGCATTTTTTTCGCTATACCAAATAACATTAGGATGAGTAATTTTATCTTTAATTTGATGCGTTAAAAAATAGCTATCTGAGCATAAAATGCACAGGCCTGCTGGATCGGTATTATTAATAAAATTTATAAATGCCTCAAATAAATGTTCGGGATTATGATCATAATTTTCCATATGATCTAAATTAACATTTGTAACAATACAAATTTTATGAGGAAATTTTAAAAAACTTTTATCCGATTCATCACCTTCTACTAAAATAAATTCACCTCCCGTGCCAATCATATTATTTTTAGCAGATTTCATAATACCGCCGATAAGACAAGTAGCATTTATTTCGCTTTTGATAAAAATATCGGAAAGTATTGAAGTAGTTGTGGTTTTGCCATGGGTGCCAGCAATTACAATACCATATTTATCTTTCATTAAATATCCCAGCAAATCAGATCTGTGCAATATATTAAGACCGTTTTTTATAGCAAAATCTAACTCAGGATTTTGAGTATTTATAGCACTGCTATATACAAAATGTTTTACATTTTTAAGATTTTCTATTTTTTGACTATTAAAAATACGAACTTTATCTAATTCGTATGCGACAAGATCAGAACCCTGTATATTATAACCTTCTTGATGCATTAATTTGGCTATTGCAGACATTCCAATTCCTGCAATGCCGCAAAAATGAACCAAATCATCTTTATTTATCATAAACTTTTTCTCCTACTAATCCAACTAACTTTCCATTAGATATAATATTTTTTGTAATAATCAAGGACATCTCTTCATATTGAGATAATATAATATCTGATTTGAGGCTTTTTGTTGGTACAATATATATTTTATAATCATTTTCCAAGGCCTCCTGGTTAATATATCCAAGAGCAACAAACACATCGTCGGACGAATTATGATTTTTAAATGAAGGAAGTAAATTAAAAATATATAAATTATTTTGAATAGGGGCATTAACAATAAAAATATCATACCACCATGAACTATTTTTGTTTAATTTTAAAATAGCCACTATTGGTTGTTGAGGATTTAATATAGAATTAATATCATACTCTTTGGCTAATCCACAAAAAGCTGGATAATTTTTACACAGTTCTATTTGAGCCTCGTGACTATCACAAAAAAATTCTATACTTTGTTCAGACTCATTAGCTAAAGATATAAAATTACGCCATACAGAAAAAACTAGCTTAGGAGGTAATATATTCTTGTTTATTAAATCTTTAACCAGAGAATGTTCACGTTTCATATTAAAAAATAAATCTATATCAGACTTGCGGTTTTTATTTTTAACCTCACTTACTTCTTGAACAATTTTAAATCGTTTTTCTAGAGCATTTAAAATAATTTGATCTTGTTGATCTATTTGTTTACGATATTCAATCATTTTTGTATAAAAAGATACATCGGGAATCATATTTTTTAAACTTATTTATCAAAAATTTTATTTAATCTTAAAAAGCATAAATGCAAAATAAAATTTTAATAATTTAAGGTATTATTTTTTTTTATCAAAAGATTTAATAAATTGATTAATTTCCCCTTCTTTAACATTTCCTTTTTTTAAACCTTGCATAATTGTTCCAACTTCTTTTTTCCCTAATCCGTATTTATCATTACCTAAAGTTTTTTCAAGCTTTTTTACTCTATTATTTTTCATTTTATTAGAAGCAAACGAGCTCGCTTTGCCTAAAGCATCAAAGTTCCACATTCCTTTAGCTAATGAACTTGCAGGATTTGGGTCATTAAAAGTTTTTTTGCCAACATCATGAGCTGTTTTTAGCGGAGCACCAAGTCTGTTGACATAAGGCAACTTTCCAACCGTAGAGGATATTCCGCCTCCTGCAGAAATGCCAGTACCCTTGGTACCCATACCAGTTAAGCTTCCCAATGCTGTATCTAATACTGCCTCTCCTTGTTTGGGGCTTGTCAAGCTACTGCCACCTCCAAATAGTTTATCTCCAATTGAAACAAATTCATTTTTAAACTGAAGTAATAAAAAAGTACTAACCGTGAACAATAAAATGGATAGGAAATAATTACCCGTAGATGGAGAGTTCGGTATAAGCCACCCATATTCATTAATTTTAATAATGTTAAGTATATTTAAAGTAAAAATTTTACTCCAACATACGTCAAATGAAAACAGCATTTGAAAAGGTTTATAAATTAAAGCAAAAAATAAAGAAATAAAAAATAATGCTACCACACTACTACTGGCTTCTTTTATAAGAGTTTTAAGCCAAGTATTAAAAGCTTGTGCGGTATATTCTGAAAGCATCATTAAAACTGCTAAAGGAGCAATAACAATAAAAAACCCTAACATAAAAACAGATAAAGCATAAGATAAGGCAGTTTTAATCATAACAATGGTAATTGCTATCATTAATATCCAAACTAAAGGCAAGCCTAGCAAAAATATAAAATTAGTATTTATTAAAGCTAGCATTTTGTATCCAATTACAGGAGAAAACATTTGAGCAAGCATAACATCAAATATACCAAAAGGATCATCTATCTCAGTAGTAATATCAACAATTCTAAGAGAAGTATTGACCATAATTACTGCTAACTGGTTGAAACCTTCAAAAAAGAATGGTACAACTATATTATCTATAAATTCATAATTAGTAGGATCGGTAGCCCATATTATAAAAGCTAAATTCATTAATCTTTTAGCTATATCAGTTTCGTTAATCTGCAAGTTACCTTTTATCAAGCCTAAACCATAAAACATTACATAAACAACCAGCAATAAAATTTTTAATACCTGAAAAGTAAAATTAGATAAAAACATATTTCTTAAAGTTATCACAGCTCCACAACTTTGACCAGAATTGAGTATGGGATTTCCATTCGCATCATATTGAGTTTGACAAACTTGTACAATACTCTTGCCTCCCAAAACTGCTCCAGTACCAAACCAAGGAGAAAAAATCCATGTTGCTATTGAAGTAAATACAGAGCCATTATAAAATCCATTTTTACCGTCTGATCGAGTAGCCCCCGATAAAAAAATCAACTCTACTTCACCCGTATTGTCTCCATAATTAGTATCGTTTATAATAGCATAGATAGGTTGACCTGGAGGAGGAGGACAAGTTTCATTTATTAAATTAGGATTAATAGTATCTCCAGTTTTATAGCATCCATTGGGTCCTCTTCCACCTAAATTATCTGTTCGTATAGTTAAACCAGCAACTCCCCCTGCATAATTTCCTAAATCTTGATTCAAATTAGAAATTGGCACAATATCATTCCAAGCTCTAAAATTAGAATAAATTTGCGTAGGCAAAGAAAAAGGAATAAGAGTAGTTAAAGGTTGATCCATATCATCAACAGCCTGCAATACTTTATATGAACCATCTCGATTTATTTTTTTTTGATAAATATTTACCTCGTGATTAGCCAAATGATAACCATAGTTTGCATTTCCAATTTTTAAATATACGCCATGCCCATTAGCTAATACACAGGGAGTAAAATTGGTATTTGCTACTCCACTAGTTAAAGTAGCCGGTCTAAAATTTGAACATATATTGGTGGCAATAGCGGTGCCAGTTGGCTTTGCATCCGTACCCAAGCAATGAATATCCATAATTTCTTCCATCTGAGCATCAATACCAGTAAGCCCATGACCACTATTATCGGTATCAGAATACCTTAAAAGATGATTGACTTGTCTAGTATTTTTAAGAGCGGTAGCGGCACCAGTAATAGAAGTACCAGAAGGATAAGTAGGAGAAATAAAAGTATCGGCAAAGTAAGACAGATCGGTAGTAGTAATACATGGCATATCAACAATATCTGCTTGTAAAGCATAATTAGCACCTCCATCCGCATCAGGAGGTAATTTAGGAGCCATATTTGGCTGATTTTTAATTCGTATTTTTTTAGAAGCTTTACCAAATGGATACCAGCCCCCTGTAACATTTATCTGCAAAGGCTTTCCATTAGTAAGAAAACCCGTATCAACCCATTGACTTTTTTGACCCATTGAATTTATACTACTTGGTGGAGCTCCAGTAACATTTTGTCCGCTACCAGACAAAGAAAATCTAATTTCATCAGGATATCTATCATAAGAATAATAACATTGCTTTCCAGTCGGCGACTTGTCATTAGAAATTCCATTTTTAATCCAAATTACTATATCCGCTATCTTCATAGCACCTCCAGCTGCCAAATCTATTATAATATATACAACGGCGACGCCAAGCAGTTTTTTTAACATACCAGAAAGTTGTCCTATCCCTGGCAATTTAGAGGCCATTGAAAAACCACCTCCCCCTCCACCTGCTCCTAATCCGCCCAGACCACCAGATTTTGATTTTGTATTAGGCTTTGATGGCATTCTTTAGATAAAATTTATTATATTATTTAAGCAATATACAATAAAGTTAAATTCAAGAAATATTTGGCAATTCAAAAAAAATAACTAAATTTTTGCTTCCACACTAAATTTTTTTCAAATTAACAGCCTGCATATTTACATAAATTTTTATGATAGGCATATTTGGAGGAATTTCAGGAATATTGACAGGAGGAATGGGAGGATCTATGAATGGAACCACAAGTAGTTTAATCTCTATGTTCAGTGGCAATTTTGATAGTCCTGGCAATGAAATAGAAAATATGGCTATGCCCTTTTTAAATTATTTTAGTGGAAATAATAGCAAAACTAAGACTAAAGACATGAAAGTGCAAACTCGAATGTATGGCAAAATGATTCCAGAAATTTTTGGTAAAATGCGAGTATCAGGCAACATAATCTGGCATTCAAAAATAACAACTACCACGGTCTACAATCCTCCTCAAATGAGCAAAGGGGGTCAAGTTAGTGGCGGAGGATCTCAAACTTTCGTTAAAGCCTCGTTTGCAGTAGCCCTAGGTCAAGGTCCAATTGATATGGTAAATGCTATTTATGCTAATGAAATTGCCATCAATCTTGCTACCTTAAATTATACTGTTTATAATGGCACCGAAACTCAAATGCCTGATTCTACTATGCAAGCATTTTTAGGAACTACAAATGTTCCAGCATTTCGAGGGCTTGCATACATTGTTTTTAATGATTTCCCATTAGAACAATATAATAATTCAGTACCTAACCTTACTTATGATGTTACCAGAACAAATTTTTTAAGCAACACTTTAGCAGATAAAATTAAACCCGAACAAATGATAACTGGGGTAAATATTATTCCCGCCACGGGCGAATCTGTTTATGATACAGTAATCCAAACAAAATATCAAATAATAACAACCACTGATTCTTTCGGGCGTAATTATACTCTACAATCTAAGCAAGGCACTCAAATTAATAAAAATACCGCTCAACAAGGAACAGATTTCACAATTTCTATGTCACAAATGCAAGCAACTTTACCCAATTTAAAATGGGTATCGTTAGTAGTTGGTTGGTTTGCTGATAGCGTTGATATAGCAAATGCTAATATTTATCCAGCTCATGAAAGCTATGACTATGAAACTTTTCCTGATAATTGGAGTGTAGCAGGATTATCAAGAAGCCAAGCCAAGGTAATAACCAAAGACCTTAATGGCAATTTAAACTATGGAGGAACAGTATCCGACGTTGCGGTTATTAGAGCTATAAATTATTTAAAAGCAATGGGATACAAAATTTGCTTATACCCAATGATTTTTTTAGATACACCAGGTAAACCATGGCGAGGTAGAATGACAGGAACACCATCTAGCGTAACTAATTTTTTTACTAAACCTAGCGGATATAATAATTTTATTAAACATTATGCCAATATTACAAAGGGCTTAGTTGATGCTTTTATTATTGGCTCTGAAATGATAGGAATTACTTCAATTAATAACAATAATCAATTTCCTGGCGTACAACAATTTGTTGCATTAGCTGCGCAAGTTAAACGAATAGTTTCTTCAAATACCAAAATAATATATGCTTCTGATTGGAGCGAATATCATCATACCACTGGTGGATGGTTTAATATGGATCCATTATGGTCTAGCCCTAATATTGATATTATTGGAATAGATGCGTATTTCCCATTAAGTAATAGCAATAATAGCATAACTGACATGCAAACAATACAACAAGGATGGATAAGCGGTGAAGGATATGATTTTTACTATACCGATGCCAATAAAACAGTAACTAGTCCTTTATCTAGCCAATATGCTTGGAAAAATATCAATTATTTTTGGAATAATACCCATATAAATCCCGATGGAAGCATCAGTTCATGGATACCTGGTTCAAAACCCATTTGGTTTACAGAATATGGTTTTCCATCCATAGATTGTTGCACTAATCAACCCAATCTTTTTTATAATCCAACTAGCAGTGAAAGTGGCTTACCTCTTCATTCTACAGGGATTATGGATATCCAGGCACAAAGAGCTGCAATTAGTGCCACCGAAAACCAATGGGCTAATTCTAGTATAGTTGAGCAAAAAATGATATGGACCTGGGATGCCCGACCTTATCCGGCTTTTCCTTCTTTAACCAATTTTTGGTCAGATAGCGTAGGATGGAAATATGGACATTTTTTAAATGGCAAACTTGGTAGCGTAAGTTCTTTAGGAGATATTGTAAAATATTTATGTATATTATCTGGCATAAACTATTCAATAATAAACACCACTGATTTGCAAGCCAATGTTTTAGGTTTGTCTTTAGATGCAAAAACTGGAGCTATTCAGCATATTGCCGAACTAGCTAAAGTATTTAATTTTGATGCCAGAGTAGAAGCTGGCAACCTAGTATTTAAAATGCTTTCATCGGCTTTATATTATCAAATTTCCTCAGATGATATTTTAATGCTTAATTCAGATGTTGGAATAACGATTACTAAAAGTTGCGACTCAGTATCACACGCTGGTGCAATTGAACTACTATATACCAATCCTAATGATTCTTATAAAATTAACACAATTACTGCCTCTCTCAGTTCCACAAGTAACGCCACTAATAAAAGAATTAAAAATACCCATCATACTTCTTTGGCTTTAATGCCCAATGACGCTCAATCAACTGCTTTTAATATTGGTTTAAATCAAATATTATCTCAAACTCAATACAAATTTCAGATTCCAATGAAATATTCGCAAATTTTGCCAAATGATATAATTAGCTTTAGATATAATAATATAAATTATTTGGTTAGATTGCAAAAAGTTTCGGTAATCAATGCAACAACTTTGGAGGTTGAGGGTATTGATACTATTAGTGACAACTTTCCCAATATTCCTAAATTTATCGATTCCTCAATTCCTGTTGCAGATAATATTTGCCAAATTATTCCAACTTTTCTTAATATTTTAGATATTAATAATATTGACAATGTTTATGATGCAAATAATATAACACTTTATTTGGCAGTTACTGGAAGCACAGCGGGCGTTAAATGGCAAGGTTGTCAAATTTACATATCTTATGACAATCAAAAAACTTATAATTTTGTAGCTAACATAACCAACGAATCTATTAGTGGTCAAATTATAACTCCTCCCAATAACAATATTAATCCAAACTTGATAGATTATTCTTCAAACATTAGTGTTTTACTGAATAATATATCAGGTATTACATCAATTTCTATTGATGATTTATTTAATTTAAACAATTTAGCTTTAATTGGCAATGAACTTATCTCTTTTAAAAACATTACTCAAGCAAATTCAAGCACTATTCTTGCTAGCGGTCTTTTACGTGGCAGATTTGGCACAGAAAATATGGCAAACAATCACCAAGTGGGTGAAAAATTTATTCTCCTCAATAAAAGCTTACTTACAAAATTAACCATACCTCTTAGCGGAGTTGGTCAAACATTATATTTTAAGGCGGTATCTAATAATGATTCTATTTATAATACCGCTCCAGTTTCTTTTGTTTTATCGGGCAATTCTAACAAATCATTTTTGCCCTCTTCTTCAACTGCTGTTAACAAAAATGCAAATTTTAATATATCTTTTTTACCTAGGTCAAATTATGAAAATAGTTTTTATGATAGCTCCTTTTCTTCTAAATATAATTATGATATTATAATTAATAATTTAAGTGGTAGTCCGATTAGTAAAATTAGCAGCAATAATGTTAATAATGTTGTTTATAGTCAAACAAGTCAAATTAACGATTTTGGAAGTTTACAAACTAATCTTAATTATAACATTTTGCCTCAGTTAGTTTTATAGTTAAAGCTGGATTTTATAAAAGGGATTTTGAAGGATCATATTCTTCAATATAAGAATTTATACTATCTTTAGTTGAACAATAAGAAAATGACTGCAAAGTATCATATTCCTTAACATAAAAACTTACGCTATTTTTAAATAGCTTTTGTTCATTAGCTAAATATATAATATCTTGGTCATCATCTTTTGTGGTTATGCCCAGATATTTATTATCTTGAGGACGATTTTCTTTAAGATATTGCAATATTTTTTTAATCATTAATATGCCATAATTATCAAAATTAGAATCTTCTGGCACAATATATGCACTAATCATTGGTACACATTCCTTATTATGAAAGTGATAAACTTCTGAAGCGACAGCTTGAGAACATTTAGAATAATATATTAATACTCCTGTATTAGCTAAATTAACTCCAATCAGTCCAACCAATTTTTTGTCACTATATACTAAAAACCAGGGAAAGCCTAGATTTTGTAATTCCAATATAGTATTAAATCTTTTAGATACTGCATTGCTATCGGATAAATAATTACGTTTCATATTTTCTTTATATGAATATATTTTATTAAACTCGTTAATGCAATTTTCGTTATTTTCTATTTTAACAAAATCTAATTTCTCCATAAATTTAATTATCTCCAGCTTAGTGCTAAACCAAAAGTTGCTGCCATAAAATTGGCATAACCTACTCCATTATTTAAAGCATCATAGCTAACGTTATTGGCAAACATCATTTGGAACTTTCCAAAAGGTTTAATCCATAAGTTTTGAGCTATGGCAATTTCAGTAGAAAGACCTATTCCAAAACCCGCACCAGGTGTTGAACTACTAAAATTTAAGGTATTTTGACCTTGCAATCCAATAGAGTCGTAACCTTGCACCTTTGTCAAATATCCTTCAAAAAACATATTAGTTACAAATTTTTCAGTGTAATGAGTTAATCCAACACCATAAACTCCTCCTATGTAATTGATTACTTCCGAAAGAGTTGAACCACCTTGTGGAGTAGCTACATTTTCAATTCCTCTATAATAAAGACCGCCATATGCACTTACATCTAAATTTTCAAATGAAAAAACATCATAACCAATTACTGCTTTTATTTCACCACTTGTACCTCCTACGTCATTAACTCCCTTAACAGTTCCTGATGCACTATTTTTACCCATAAAAATTCCTTCTAAATTTACTTTAGCCCAAAATTTACTAGTAAAATTTAAAGTAAAATCAGACACTAAAGCCACATTATGAGCATTAATAAATGAAA
>JANYEN010000073.1 GCA_025363115.1 Alphaproteobacteria bacterium
CCTTCAACCAGTTGCACTACTTTAACAACGCTTTCATCTGCAAGCTTGGCTACGCCAACAGTTAGCACAAGTGCTAACTATATTGGCAGCAGTAGTAAGTTGCTTATTAATGGGTGTATTTTGAGTTGGGTGTTGAGGTGAGAAATGGCTTGCTTTTTATATATTTAATATGCCAATAAAAAGCATTAATTAAAACAATAAATGACTAAAAGAGCAGAAAATTTTTCAGATTGGTATCAAGAAATTATAAAAAATGCCGATTTAGCCGATAACTCTGATGTTAGAGGTTGCATGGTTATTAAACCTTATGGTTATTCTATTTGGGAGAATATTCAAAGCATATTCGACAAACGCCTTAAAGAGCTAGAAGTTGAAAATGCTTATTTTCCGATGCTTATTCCATTGGATTTTATAGCCAAAGAAGCCGATCATATTGAAGGCTTTGCTAAAGAATGCGCAGTAGTAACTCATCACAGACTAACAAAAGATAGCTTAGGTAATTTGGTGCCCGATGGCAAATTAGAAAAACCTTTTATAATAAGACCAAGTTCAGAAACTATTATTGGCAAAACTGTGGCTAACTGGGTTCAGTCATATAGAGATTTGCCCTTAAAATTAAACCAATGGTGTAATGTAATGCGCTGGGAAATGAGACCCAGAATGTTTTTAAGAACATCCGAATTTTTGTGGCAAGAAGGTCATACTGTTTTTGAAACTGAACAAGAAGCCAAGCAAAACGCTCAATTAATGCACGATGAATATAATAATTTTATAACTAATTCACTGTGTATTTATAGCTTTAAAGGTGAAAAGTCGGATGAAGAAAAGTTTCCTGGAGCAATAAATACATATACCCTAGAAGCTATGGCTCAAGATGGCAAAGCTTTACAAATGGCAACTTCTCATTATTTAGGGCAGTCTTTTTCTACGGCTTTTGATATAAAATTTTTAGGACGGACAAATGTTCAGCAAATTGCTTATACGGCCTCATGGGGCATTTCTACTAGGTCAATTGGAGGCATAATAATGAATCATTCCGACGATAATGGTCTTGTTTTACCTCCTGATGTTGCACCTTATCAAGTTGTTATTTTGCCAATGTTACGAGGCGAAGAAACTAAAGAAAAAGTTATAAATTTTTGTAAAGAAATTAAACAAAAATTATTTGAGCAGGGAATTAGAAATTTTTTAGACCTATCGGATATGGCTAATTCTGAAAAAATGTGGAAATGGATTAAAAAAGGCGCACCAATTAGATTGGAAATAGGTCCCAGAGAAGCTGAAGCTCAAGAAATTAGCGTAGCAATTAGAATTCATGACGGTCAACCTAAAATAAAAGTTAATTTTAATGCATTAAATGTAAAATCCTGGTTAAATGATATTAAAATCGAAATGTTAAAAAAAAGTAAAGAAAATTTAGAAAATAACACAAAAGAAATTAATAGTTTAAAAGAATTAGATGATTTATTCGCAAACAATTTTGCTGGCTTTGCAAAAATTGAAAAATCTCTTACCGATGATTCAGAAATATTTTCTAAAATTTGCCAAACCCAGGCTCTTTCAAGACGATGCATTTTAAACTTAAACAATACTAAAATTGCAATTATTGCTAAAAGCTACTAACTTTATAATAAAAAAATTGCTTTTAATAAAGCTTAATTCTGCTAATTATTATAGTGTATTTATAGTTATATTCGTCTTGAGAACATTTAAAAAAAATATTTTATTAATATTTATCGCTCTTTTTATACCTAGCGACACAGTATTAGCCACCAAAATAGACTCTGAATCTATCGGTAAAATAAACGAGGTTTATAATATTATTAAAGATAAATATCCATTGCCAATTCATGATGATAAAATTTTAGAAGGAGTTTTAGATGGAATGTTACAATCTCTTGACCCTTATTCTGCTTATTATAGCCCTGAAAATTATCAATTTTTTAAGACAGAATCCAAAGGTAAATATGGTGGCATTGGAATAGAATATGAAAAATTTGGTAAAAATTACAAAATTATTCGAGTAATAAAAGGAGATATTGCTGGTATAGTTGGAATAAAAACAGGAGACGTTATCACCCAAGTAAATAATATTGCAGCCAACACATTAGATTTAGCTAAAATAACAAATATGATCCGTGGTCCTGTTGGGCAAAAAGTCAAATTAACAATAATTCGTGACGGTAAAGAATCTTTAAGTTTTAATATTACCCGCCAGGAAATAAAAAACGATTTACTTATTTTTAATAAAATTGATAATGTTGCTATATTTAAAATAACTGGTTTTAATCAACAAACTTATGATCAATTATTATTTGGAATTAAAAAAATTGTTTTACCAGATAAAAATATAGCTGGAATAATTCTGGATTTAAGAGACAATCCTGGTGGCTTACTTGATGCAGCTATTGATGTATCTAATTTGTTTTTGCAGGATTATATGAAAATTATTTCTGTCAAAACCAAAGATAATTATATTTTAGAAGAATATGTAGCTAATGACTTGCCAGATGTAGTGCGAGGTTTGCCAATAGTGGTAGTAGTAAATGGAGAAAGTGCATCGGCTGCGGAAGTTTTAGCCGCCGCATTACGAGATAATAAAAGAGCGGTATTAGTTGGAGAAAAAACTTTTGGTAAAGCAGCAGTGCAAGCATTTGTTGAGCTTAATACAATTCCTGGTGCAGCAGTAAAAATAACAATTGGCAGTTATTATACTCCTCGAGATAATAAAATAGACCAGGTTGGAATAAATCCTGATATAGAAATAAAAAACCCTCATAATTTTAAAGCAGAAAATGATGAAATATATTCAATTAATGATATGCAAATTAAAAAAGCTATATATTTGATATTAAATCCCGAGCATTATGGTAAATTATTAAAACCAAATATAGTAAAGGTTTCGCCAATCCGTGATTTATAAATAATATGAATCAGCTGTAAATTAAGAAAAATTATATGGATCAAAATCTATTTTAATTTGTATTTTAGGTGAAATTTTTATATTTTCTAGCGATTGCTTGATTAATTCTCTTATAAGGCTAGCTTTTTGGCTATCAAGCAAAATTGTATAGCGATATTTTCTTTTTAAATAAGGTATTAAACTTTCACTTGGTCCAAGAATACCAATTTTGCCATTATATTTTTGTTCTTTTAATAAAATTCTTAGAGATTGTGAAATAGTTCGAGCATTAGCTTGGGCAAGTTCATTGACTTCGGCAGATATAATCATATTTACCTGTCGCCTAAATGGCGGCAAATGATTAACTTTGCGACGATTAATTTCTTCATTATAAAATTTATCATGATTATTTTCAATAATTTCTTTTAAAACGGGATGGTCTGGATTGGATGTTTGTATTAAAACTTTGCCTTCAAGATTTTTAGTACGCCCTGCCCTGCCCGAAACTTGCACCAATAATTGATATAATTTTTCAAAAATTCGAGGATCATTTTGATTGGCAGCAAATTCAATACCAACAACTACAACTAAGGCAAGATTGGGGAAATTATGACCTTTGGAGACAATTTGAGTTCCAATTATAACATTAAATTCACCAGATTCAATTTGCTGGATTTTTTTAATAATTTCATCTTTTTTTTGTACTTCATCGCTTGAAAAAATTGTTATTTTTGCATTATCTTTAGTAAATGCCTCAACTTCTTCCTTAAGATGCTCTACGCCTGGAATAAAATCTCCCAAGGTATCTTCTTTAGCGCAAGCAGGGCAAGCGGGGGGCTTAGAAATAGCAAAATCGCAGTAATGACATTTTAAAAGTGCTGTTTTTTTATGAAAAGTAAGTTTATTAGTGCAATTGGGGCAACCAAATATATAATCACAATTTTCACATCTTACAATTTTAGCATAACCTCGGCGATTTAAAAAAATCATAACTTGATTGCCAGATTTTATAGTATCTAAAATTTTATTGCGAGCTATTTCTGAAAGTAGGCATCCTTTAATTTTTTTTATTTTATTATAATCTAGAATTTCTATTATAGGCATTTTAGCATCGCCAAATCTTTTGGTTAAATTAAGCATTTTATATTTTTGCCTAATAGCGTTGTAATAACTTTCAACCGACGGCGTTGCAGATGCTAAAATAATTGGAATATTTTCTATGCTGGCTCGCAAAATAGCCATATCCCTACCATGATAAACAGGAGATTCATCTTGTTTATAAGAATAATCATGTTCTTCATCTACAATTATCATTTTTAAATTTTTATAAGGTAAAAATATGGCCGACCTGGCTCCCACGATTATTTTACTCGTTCCTCCTACAATTCCCTTTAAAGTTTCTCTTTTTTGAGCAGGAGTCATCGAAGAATGCCATTTAGCAATGTTAATGCCAAATTTTTTTTTTATTCCTTCGGAGACAGCTGGAGTTAAAGAAATTTCTGGCATTAAAATTAATATTTGGCTGTCGCTTTCTAATTCAAATAATATTTTTTTTATTACCGATAAATAAACCTGAGTTTTTCCGCTACCTGTTACTCCATTTATTAAAAAAACCATAAAATTAGTTATATTTTGTAAAATATGATATACCGCTTGCGACTGTTCTATATTTAACACTATATCTGAATTACTTGAAATTGGCTCTATTTCGTTTGCTTTTTTTGTTGTTTTTGGATGCTTAAAAAGCATTGCTGGCAGGGCCATTTCTAATACATTGCCCAGCGGAATCATGTTATATTCAGCCACCTGTTGCAAAAATTTAATAAAATTGGCAGAACAAATATTAGAATAAGCAATATTGGTAATAGTTTTTAGTTTTTCAAGTGCAATACCTTCTTGCTCGATTAATTCTTGTTTATCTAATTGTTGTTGCTTTATGCAAATACCGTACATTTTTCGCCGATTAAATTCTACTTCTATTAAATCTCCAATTTTTGCTTTTTTTTCAGCATCATTTATATAGCAAAAAGAACGGTTAAAAAGACCTATTAAATTTATATAAAGCAAATCTATCATAGTCTTTCTAAAACTCGTTCTAAAATAACCTGTGCCGCTAAATGATCGTCTGGACCTTTTCCAAGTTTTTTAATAAATTTATCTCCATATCGAGGGTTTAAAGAATATACCTTATTTAAAGCATTTTTAGTAGACATGCTTTCATCGCAAAGAAATATAGGCAAAGATAATGTTTTATAAATATTGCCACATAAATATAAAATATTATTACTTATGTCGTGGACTGACTTTCCATCCATTTTAATCGGCCATCCCATAACTATTGCAATAACCCCTTGGGCATTAATAATTTCGCATATATTTAAATTTAAAAAATTATTGTTCAAAAGAATTTTAAATGGCATAGCGATAGCTTTGGAATCATCCGAAAGAGCAATTCCAACTCTTTTTAATCCATAATCAATCGCTAGTAATTTGCCTGTTTTATTATAAATAATATTTTTAAAATTACTCCAGTTATCGGTAATCATAGCATAATTTTAAGAAACGCAAGGTTATAAATTTGATTAGTTATTTTTACAACATATGCTCCGTTTTCATTGATTGCAACATTTCCGATTGGTATTTCAGGGGTAACTACATTGCCATCATTTGACGTAAATATAGGTTCTTGATTAATAAACTGCGTTGAATCAGAATACATTATTTGCATTTCTCGGTTAATTCCCGATCCCATAGCTATCCCTCGAGTAAAAGAAATGCCAGATATTATTGGTATTCTAAAACCGATATCTTCTATCAACTGAATTTTTATATTATTTTTAGGGTCAAATTTATCATAATTTTCCAAAACCCTACCTACCAATCCATAATTATTTATAACTAATGAATTTCTTTTAATTTCTACCTCTTTATCCATTAAAGCATTGCAAATAATCATTTTACTATCACCGTTTAAATAAAAAGAAACACTGCAGATAATATAATTTTCGGTTTTTATAATACCAAAATTAGCATTTATTATGTTGCTACTTTCGGCAATTTTAGCTAGTTCTTTTTCTTGAATTGCAATCCTGGCTTTTAAAGCAGTATTTTCATTTTGTAATTTATTGTATTTATCTGTATCTTGAATAATATCGATGTTTTTAATTTTATATAAAAACTCATCAACTTTACTTATTCTACTTTGTGAACTTTTTATTATCCAACCAGTATAATTAAATAATGATTCTTGAAAAAATGATTTGGCATCAGGTTTTGTTAATTGCAGGACAATAAATCCTATTATTATAACATATTCTACAAAATTAGAAAATATTATTTTATATCTATCAGAATTATATATGTTAGATTTGCTTGTTTTTGAATAATGCATCATAATATTCCCCATAGTTTATTTTTTTCTACCCATCCCGAACTAGATTGATCAATTTTAATTCTGCACCATTTTTTACCGCAGTATTTTATTTGAGTAATCACTAAATATTTTAATATAGCTATTTTGCTACATTTTTCGGTCCCGAAAGTAGGTAAACGACAAACTGGAACATTATTTTCTATAACTAAGCCATTTTTTTTGTTAAACGACAACATGTTGCTTTTTATCCAACCAGTATCGTTTTCAAAATCTTTAATTAAATACCAATTATCTAATTTATGAATAATATGCACAGGCATGCCAACTCGAGTAAATTTATATAAAATGCCATATTCTTTACCAGGACCATTACGTACATTAACATCGTTTTTTTTAAGAGTAGCAAAACCCACTGCAAAAGAGCTATTACAAAAAAACAATATTGCTAAAATAATATTTATCATGGTAATGTTATCAAAAAATAATAAAATTTAACAACATCTTAAACCACATTATAAATAATTTTATTAACAATACTTTCGGCAGTCAAATTGAAATATTCAAAAACTTCTCGGGCGTTAGCGGAATGACCAAAATCGTTAACTCCAAAAAATAAATCTTCATAATCTAAATATTTTGCCATATTTTGAGCTGAACCAGCTTCAATGCCTATTTTTAATAAATTATTAGTTCGTCCTAAAATTTCATTTTGATATTCAATAGACTGCAAATCAAATAATTTACAACAAGGCATTGAAACCAAATTAGCTTGAATATTATATTTTTTAAGACCTTCGCAAACTGCAAAACCTATTTCTATTTCTGATCCACTTGCAATAATAACGCATTTGGCAAAAGATTCTTTTACTATAAAGTAAGCCCCCAATTTGGTATAATTTTTAATTTCTATCAATTCTTTTGCAAAATTCTGTTTAATATTTTGCCTAGAACACAAAATAGCACTCGGCTGGTTAAAAGTAACGGCAATTTCTATACTATCTATAACCTCTGCTTCGCTACAAGGTCTCATAACCAATAAATTAGGTATAGCATTTAACCCCGATAATTGCTCTACTGCTTGATGAGTAGGACCATCTTCCCCTACTCCAATAGAATCGTGAGAAAAAATAAAAATTACTTTTTGTTTCATAATTGCCGCCATTCTAATTGCTGGCTTCATGTAATCTGAAAAAACTAAAAAAGTTGAGCTCAAAGGAATAAAACCACCAAATAAAGCTATGCCATTCATAATTCCTGCCATACTATGCTCACGAACGCCATAATTTATAAAGTTACCAGAAAAATCTTCAAATGAAATATCTTTACAAATTTCTGTTTTAACGCAGGTAGAGTCAGACAAATCAGCGCTTCCTCCAATTAATTGAGGTATTTTTAAATAACATTGATTTAGAATTTTTCCTAACATTTTACGTGTAGAATTATCTTTTATAGAGTGATAAGCTTCTTGCCTCATTTTATTAAAAAAATCAGATAAATCTTCATTTAAAATTTGAGGTAAATTTTTTTTATATAATTTTTTATTTTTTTTCCAGGCAGTTCGCCAAATATTTAATAAACTTTTGGGTATTTCAAATTCTTTTGAATCAAATTGAAAATATTTTTTGATTGCCTCCATTTCTTCTTTTTCAAAAACATTGCCATGAGCGGTAGGCGTATTTTGATATTTTAAAGATCCAAATCCAATTATTGTTGTGGCTATAATAATAGTGGGTTCTAAACTATTTTGAGCTTCCTTAAAAGATTGCCTTATTTCATCAATATTATGACCATCTATTGTTATTACATTCCAATTTATAGATAAAAAACGTTGAGATATATTTTCACTGGTCGACAAAGAGGTTGTTCCATCAATTGTAATTGAGTTATTATCAAAAATAACAATTAAATTATTTAGCTTTAAATGACCAGCAAGCGACGTTGATTCATAAGAAATTCCTTCCATTAAACAACCATCTCCTACGGTGCAATAAATTTTGTTGTTTTTATTTTGCATTTTAGCGGCAATAGCCATACCAACTGCGTTAGCTATTCCCTGACCTAGTGGTCCAGTAGTTGTTTCAATTGCTTGCAATAAACCATACTCAGGATGCCCTGCGGTCTTTGAATGAATTTTTCTAAATCTCTTGATATCGTCAATAGAAATGTCGGGGTAACCAGTTAAATAAAGCAAAGCATAAAGCATTATTGACCCATGACCATTAGAAATAATAACCCTATCTCTTTCACTCCACTTGGCGTCCAAGGGATTAAATATTAAAAATTCACTATATAAGACGGTCATTATATCTGCCATTCCAAGAACCATCCCCAAATGACCTGATTTTGCATTTGCAACGGCGTCTAACGCTAAAACTCGAATGCAATTTGACAATTTGACAATTGTTTGATTATCCATTTTTAAAAAACTCTAATTTAATAATTTAACTAAAATTTTATTTTTTAATTTGCAATAAACTTTTGGGGTCAAATAAATCACTATTGACATTATTTGGTTTTTGAGAGACAAGTAAAACTTAATAACTTAAAATGATTATGCCAACCGCAGAACAAATTGAAGAAAGAAATAAACAAAGGGCAATATTAGCGCAAAAAATACCTCAAATTATTAATCGACAAGCTGGTGATTATCAAAAAGACATAGGAGTAAATAATAATACCCAGTTTTTAAGATATAATCAATCTGCTAATTATAATTTAAAAAGTCAAAAAATAATTACACCTCTTTCGGATGACAATATTCATTTTCATTATCAAATAACTCTAGGAGATAATTTTGATAAACTTAATACTTTTGACATAGATTCATTTTATGGTCATATGTATGTAAATATCAGTGAAAATATAATTGTAATACCAGTTATTCCAGATAAAACTAATCAATCTGAAAGTGGATTTTTACATTTTCAAAGTTCAAAAATGGAATGTGGGGAAATGGCAGGTAAAATAGCTAAAGCTCTTTCGGGGGTTAATAACGATATATTAAAGGAATGTATTATAAGTGGCACGCAAAATCAATTGGGAGTAGAATTAGGATGTAGCAATCCGAATGTAAAATTTTTAGATTGGAATAAACTATATAAATTAAACCCCGAAGTTGTAAAATATATATTTTCATTTTGTCAAAGTCAAACCTACGCACAAGAATTTTTTAAAATTTATAAAATAGATTATCAACAAGTTAAATCCGAACCTTTTATAAAACCTAATAAACAAAAGCAAACTACCTTAAATGAGCTATTAAAAAAGCATGATGTAAAGGGAGAAAATCATAGAGCGCAACTTAGTTTAGAAAGAAGAGCTAATTCACTAGGATTATCAATGAAAGTATGAATAGGTTAAATTCAAGATAAAAAATACCTAAAAGATAGATTAAGGTTGTAATAAAATTTGTAAGAATATATATTTAATGATATTGCAGAAGTTTATTTAACCCGTTTTGCGGTGCTTTTTGACAATTCTTCCTTTTGTTAAATCATAAGTAGAAAGCTCAACACTTACTTTATCTTTTATGCTAATTGTTATGCTATTTTTACGAATTTTGCCAGATATATAAGCTGTTATAAGGTGGTCGTTGGACAGCCTTACTCTAAAAACTGCATTTGCGAACTGTTCTTCAACAACGCCTTCCATGCTAATTACGCTATCTTCTTTTTTGGACATTAAGTATAAAGATGATTTTAAAACTAACTGTTAGCTCTATAAATAAAATTCAAAAGTCAAGTTTATAATATATTTAAACATTGATTTTTATTTTTCAAAACTTTAAATACCCGATACTTCTTTTTGTAGAAATAGTTGTTTTTATTAATATGGCAAAAGCCTTCGATCCTAATAGAAAGTTGCGTGACATGCAAAATTTTGTAGGATTATTAGCTTTGTATGCTTCAGTTTTAATTGCTATTGCATATGTAG
>JANYEN010000015.1 GCA_025363115.1 Alphaproteobacteria bacterium
ATACAGCCTGCAATCACTAAATTAGAAAATTTACCCAATGAAATTTTATTACAAACAATGCAATATTTAAATGCAACCGACGTAATTAATTCTTTTACTAATTTAAATAACAGATTTGATAGTTTAATTCAATCTTTGGAAAAAGGAGTAACCGTGGAACAATTAGAAAACATTGTAGATGAGATTTGTCAAACACAATTACAATCTTCAAAATTGCAAACCGAACAAACTAAATTTCTATTTTTGCCTAAAAAAATTTGTATTAAGTTGCCTGGCATCGCAGATACCATAAATGGGATGGACAGGATCCAGAAAGCGATAAATAAAATTAATGATTATTATATTTCTTCTGATACGACGATAAAAATCGAAACTATGGGCAGATGCTTGACTGGAACTAATTGCCACAATTCATTAATTGATGATCATTCGCTAAAAATGATGGAAATTACTAACGAAGTTTTAGCCAAAAAAGGATTTAAATGTGAATTTGTTGTTACATTACCATTAGAAAGTTTAATATGTAATACAAAATCACTATATGGCTCGTTAAATAGCGATATAAATAATTATATTAAAAAAACTCAAAAACAATTAGAGTATTTTGATAAAAACACTTTAGAGACTTATATTCCTCAGGTCAAACTTTCTCCAGATACTATTCAATTATCCGATTCAAATAGTCTAAATCAATATATTGAATTTTTAAATATTCCTTCACAAGAATTACCTTGCATTATAGATAATTCCAAAATATCAATTTGCTTTAATTACAAGGCATTAAAAGCCCCTTCTTCATCCCACCAAGATATCATTGACCTTTTTAATCATTTATGTAATAAAGAAATCACAAAAATTACATTTTTTTTATATAAATCCAATGCTAACTATCTTCCTACCTTGCAAATACTTCTTGAGCAATGCTTACAAAATAAAGGAAATTATTGCTTTAACACTCAGCACATGAAAAGATTTGATATCAAAACGATAGATTCCAATAAAAATAAAGAGTTAATTTTTGATATAGAGGATTTTAAATATGATAAAACTCTGAAAGAAACTTTCTTAAGTCTTATAAAAGATTCTCGAGTTACCCAGATTACAATCCCTACCGATAAAAATAATATTTTAAGTAATCTTAAGGGTGAGATATTGGTAGCGTTAAAACAAAGATCTGTTCCTTTGGAAAGTTTTGCAGTGGAAGGTAAAGTTCTTACTCATACTTTAAAAAACTTATGTGAGCATACCAATGATAATGTTTTATATTCCAGTAGATAATTTTATCTTGACATTTATTTTGTTATGATAACTTTTCTCTAAGAGCATAAATCTATATAATAATATATGTCAAATCGCTGTACCATTTTAAAAAATAAAAAGCCTCGTACAGGTCATTCGGTATCGCACTCTAATGTTAAAACAAAGCGTAGGTTTTTAGTTAATTCTCATATAGTGTCTTTTTATAGCCAAGCACTTAAAAAAACATTTAAATTAAACGTATCAACTTCTTTTATTCGTACAATTGCCAAACATGGTGGTTTTGATAAATATTTTTCTTCGTTATCTGCTAAAGCAAACAAACTTACTGCTGAAGCCATAAAAATAAGAAGGTCTATACGTAAAAAAATAGGTGTTTCATTCGAAAAAAAACAAAAAATTGTAGCTTAAAATGCTTATAATTAATGCCGACGATTTTGGAATAAGCAAAGGTGTAAACCTAGCAATCATTAAAATGGCTACCGAAAATAGACTAAACTCGGTAAGTGTTTTCGCTAAAGCCAAATATACGCAAGAGGCTATAAATTTTTGTGAACAAAATAAACAAATTTTAGCAGGATTACATTTTAATTTAACTACAGGTAAGAGCATTTTAGGCAATAATAATTTGCCTCTTTTAACTGATAAAAACGGAGATTTTAAAATGGGTTTTATAGCACTTTTAGTTAGTGTTTTATTTAAACCTAAAATTTTAAATGAAATAGAGAAAGAACTTGTGGCCCAATTAGAAACTTTAAAAAATATTGAAATTTCTCATATAGACGGTCATAGGCATGTACACTTTATTCCTAAAATATTTAACATAGTTTATAAAATATCTAAACAACGGAATATAAAAAGAATAAGAATTATCAATGAAGGATTATTTTCGTTTATAAATTGTAAAAAATTAAGTTTTTTATTTGATGGAGGTTTAATAAAACTAATCATTTTAAGATTATGCGGTCTTTTTAATGGTTCATATAAAATTAAAGCCCCTTATATGTTTAGCATTTTATATACTGGTAAAATTACTAACGATTTAATTAAAAATATTAATTCTTTGCCTAAAAATTTTGATAGCATAGAGATAATGATTCATCCTGGCACTCCAGAAATTGATAAAAATGAGCATTTAGAATATGAAAAAGAAGCTTTATTATGCAAATATAGAGACAAAGAAGCTGAATTGAAATTCAAAATGTAACATTTTTTTATAAACTTCGAGAAGATCTTCTTGCATTGACATCTAATCGAGCTTCTGAAGTATGATTTTTTTCTTGCTTATTTAATTCAGCAAAAGAAAAAATAGGCTTAGAAATTTGTTTGTTTGTAGATTCTGTTTTTAATTCAAATTCTTTTTTATCTATTAATATATCAGGCTTTAATAAAACAGGAATTTGCTTAAGACTATCATCATATATTGAAGAAACTTTTATAGTGGTAATATCCTTGTATGCTGCAATTTTTGGAGCTAAAACTTCTTCTTTTGTTAAATTTTGATCTAAAATAGCATCTTCTGTTAATGTTTTAGGATGATATTGTGAAGCCAAGCTAACTTCTTTATAAACATTGGTTAAGTATTTAGATGGTCCATTTAAAACAATATTTTCATAATCTTTTTTATTTATTATATTTTTTTTTACTAAATCTTTTAATACATTAGATTCTATCATAGGAATCCCGTTATTATATTGATAGCATAACAAGGTATATAAAAATAAAGTATCGTTACTTTTTAATAATTTTGTGGCATCTGCTATCGGAATACTTATTTCAAATTCGTGCTGGTTTTTTTGTTTATTTATGGCAAAATTAAATATAAGATGGTCTTCTTGTTTGTTAGTTTCTTGATTAACTCTTGCGATCTTATTAAACTCACAACTATATTGATAATCTCCAGCCGTATTTTCTTTTTTATTTAAAATGTTGTTTTGTAATAAAAAAATTTTTGCTTGTTCACTTATATCAGTATTGATAGAAAGAATCGATGAAGATAAATCCAAAGCATCTAAATTATTCATATCTTTAAATTTTTATAAATTTACAAAAAGATGTATATTGAAATTAATTTATTAAGCAATAAATTTATAAGATTCTTGCTTTTTATTTCATCTAAAGTTTTTAGCTATTATTATCAGTAATAGTGTGTCCAAAATGTTATTAACCCATAGATCGAGAAGACTTCGTAATAATCAATCAATAAGACAATTGGTTAAAGAAACTTATTTAAAACCTAGTGATCTAATCCAGCCATTATTTGTAATTGAAGGCAAAAATAAACGCAAATTAATAGCTAATATGCCAGATGTATTCAAGCTTTCTATTGATAATCTTGTTAAAAAAGTAAAAGAATTATATAGTTTAGGCATACGATGTGTTATGCTTTTTCCTTGCATTAACCCAGATTTAAAAAATGACTATGCACCAGATGCAATTAATCCCGATAATTTAATGTGTCGTGCTATCATCGCTCTAAAAAAAGAAATACCCGAAATGATTATAGGAGCAGATGTCGCTCTTGACCCATATACTATACATGGACACGATGGAGTTTTAACAAAAGACCAAAAAGATATTGATAACGATGCCACTGTTAGTATTTTAGTAAGGCAAGCGAAAACTTTAGCAAATGCAGGAGCAGACATAATTTGCCCATCAGACATGATGGATGGCAGAATAGAGGCAATTAGATATAATTTTGAAGAATGTGGTTTTATTAATACTAAAATTGCTTCATATTCAATAAAATATGCTTCTAATTTATATGGTCCTTATAGAAATGCCCTAGAAATAAAAGATTTAGGAGGACCTAAAAATAAAAAAACCTATCAAATGGATTTTTGCAATAAAAAAGAAGCTTTAGCCAAGGCGGAAATAGATATAAATGAAGGAGCTGATATTATTATTATTAAACCAGCAGGGTTTTATCTCGACATTATCCATACAATATCAACCGCTTTTACTGATCCTATCTGGGGTTGGCAAGTAAGCGGAGAATATGCCATGATTAATAATATGGATAATTACGATGAAATAATGTTTGAAAGTTTAATTGCCATAAAGCGTAGTGGAGCTCAAAATATTATCACTTATGGAGCTGAAAAAATGGCAAAATTATTAAAATAAAAATGTTTAAAATATTATTATTCGCATTTTGTATTTCGGCCTCTGCAATGGAACATAAAATTGCTGCTATAGTTGGAGATCATATTATAACAGAATATGAACTAGATCAAAAAATAAGATTTACAATTTTTAGTCAAGGTATGGATAAAAAAATTAATCCTCGCGAAATGTATCCTTATTTTATAAATTCTATTGTAGAAAATGATTTGATTATATCTAGATTAAAGCAATCGGGAGGAATAATCTCGGACGAAGATGTGCAAAACAGTATTAGATTTATGGCTTTAAATACGAAAAGCACTCCTGAAAAAATTATTCAAACTGCAACTGAAGAATATGGAATAAATAAAAATTCTTTTTTTGAATTCATTAAAAATGATATGCTTATGCAAAACATGTTTTGGGGTCCTATGGCAAACGATGTCAAAATAAGTGATGAAGAAATTAAAAAAGAAGCTAACAATAAAAATTTAAATAGCGAAGATCCTAAAATTATCCAAGAAATAAAGCTATCTTTAACCCAAAAAATAATAGGGCAGAAAATAAAGCAAATTGTCCAATCTTTGCGACAACAAACGTTTGTGGAAATAAAAATAAGATAAGGGAGATTATTAAACATAATATTATCAAAGTAAGTTGACTTTAAATGTAAAAACAGTATTTCTTATTTATTAATAATACGTAAAGAGAAGTATAATATGGAATATTCTTATGTAGCTTTAGATAGCGAAGGAATAAAAATAAAAGGAATTATCAATGCGCCAGATTCACAGGAAGCTCGTAAGATTATTTCTGGTCAAAAACTTGATATTATTAGCGTTAAACAAAGCCTGTCTCGTAATATACTAAAGGCTTTTAAAGGAGGTAATCCAAAATTAAGTTCACGAGAATTTATAACTATTTTGTTAAATATAGGAGAATTAGACAGAATGGGAATGTCGATGATAGATATAATGGAAATATTAAAAGATGATGTAGCAACGGGATCACGAATGAAAGTATTTTGCAAAAAAGTTTATATTTCGGTAAAATCTGGCTCTACTTTATCGGAATCTTTTGAATATCACAAAGGATACATTGATCCTATTTTTTGTAATTTGGTTAAAATTGGGGAAGATACTGGAGGATACAACGATATTTTTACTAAAATTATTCATTATGTTAAATCATCAGATAAAATTAAACGTTCGGTAAAAAGTATATTATTTAAAGGAATATCCTCTATTTTATTTATTATTGGTTTAACTTTAGCAATTTCATTAATTGTCATCCCCAAAAGCATGAGTTTTTTAAAAGAAAATAATATTCCAATACCCTGGTATACCCAATCTATGGTTAATGTAGCCAATTTTCTTGCAGATAGATATATAGTGGTTAGTATTGTGATTTTGTCAGTATATTTTAGCATTAAACTAATAAGCAAATTGTCTTATGCTTTTCGCAAGTCTGTCGACAAAACAAAATTAAAATTACCCTTGTTAGGAGACCTAATAATGAATATAGAAGCGGCTAGATTTACCGCTTTTTTTAATATTATGTACGAAGCTGGTACCAGAGTAGAAATAATTTTTGCAAGAGTTAAAGATATAATTAAAAATAGACATATTAAGTTAAAATTAAAAGAAGCTGAAAAAATGATCTTAAACGGACAATTACCACAAGAGGCACTCAATATTACTATGCCATTTTCGAGACAATTAATTAGAATTATAACCGTAGGTTTTGCATCAGGAAATATTAACGAAGTTTTGAAAAATGCGGGATATTTTTTAGAACGAGATATAGAAGAAAAAATAGATATATTAGTTTCTACTATTAAACCCACGATGATGGTAGCCACAGGACTTTTAGTGGCTTGGATGGCCATTTCTGTATTTGGACCAATTTATAGTAATTTAGGTAATTTTTCAGATAATAATGCCTTACAAAAACCAAAAGAAACGTCAGAAAATGAGTAAGGTTAAATAACAATTTAAAAATATGAATGATGATAATTTTATAGCCAATCCAACAAAAAAAACAATTGATGGCAATTCATCTAATTCTTTTCGAGAAAGTAAAAAAAAATTAAATGCTTTGTATGTAAAAAAAGTAATAGATTTTTTGAATGAACAAAATTCTCAATTACAAAATAATAATGATTCCAAGCTTCTGGATAGTCCAGAAGAAGAAATTAAAAAGATGAAAATTGCTAGCCAGGTATTGGGTATAAAATACGCCGCTCTTTTAAAATCATTAAAACCAAAAACTCATGATGCTTATAAAGAAAATATCAAAAGACAAGAAAAAGATAATTTTGCATTAAAAAAGCAAAAAATCAAGCAAATCACTTTAGCTAAATTGCATCAAGCTCTTAAAGCATGCACGAACAATTTAAGGGGTAACTCTCAAAATTATAAAATTTTTTTAAATAAATGTAATCAATTTAAGCAAAACAATCAAACTTCTAAACCTATTCAATCAAACTCAATAATTGCATCTCCAGCTATAGTTAAAAGCTTTGCTAAGCAAGTAGTGGCATCTCCTGGATCTATTTCTCCTAGGTCAACTCCTGCATTTTCTTTTCAACCTCATCATGAACTTTATGCTACTTTTGGTAAGCCAGGAGACAAAGATTATTATACTAAACGTAAAGGATAAAATTTTTAATCAGAAAATTATAATAATTTTATATTTTTTAATTAAGTGAGCTCGTTGATTCTTTTAGCCATAATTGCCGAAGCTCTTGAAATCACATTTGACATATAAAGATTTTTAATATCATTATTTAATGCAGGAACTTGACACTCTTTTATAGAAGAAGATATTTCTAAATCATTCTTAATTTGAGGATATTTTATCATATTGACTATTTCATGCCTACTAATATTTTCGTCTATAAGCCTAGCTATAATCTCCCAATCATTCATACTATCTCCAATTTTGGGAACTGCCTGCTGAGTTTTTTGAATAGATCCTTCGGTATTAATAAAAAAGGCTTCTTTTTCGCTATAACAACAACTTGGTAAAATAATTTTTGCCATTTGAGCTAATTCTTCTCCATGAGTTCCTACGTATATTACGCTTTTATCTTTTAATTGTTGAACATTGATTTCGTCGCATCCAATTGCCAAAACAACTTTAATATTTTTATTATTTAAAATATTATCAATACCTTCTCCTGCCAAACCCGCATCTAAAGCCCCTACTCTCCCTGCTACTCTATGTAACATATTATATCCATTCCAGTCATTTTTAATAAAATATTTTTTACCTAATTGCAGGCAAAGTTGCATAATATCATCTCCTTCGTTAGTTAAAATTGCTTGTTGACCTAAAATCATTAACGGATTTTTAGCAACTTTTAATAAATTACAAATTTGGTGTTTATCATTATAGATTTCAAACAAAGCATTGTTATCTAATATTTTATATTTATAATGTAAATCCCCAGCGTCTCCTATGCTAAAAATTTGTGTACCATTTAAAAATGCTTGCCTAATTTTGCTATTTATTATAGCGGCTTCAAGCCTAGGATTAGTACCTACTAATAATATTAAATCTGCTTTAGGTATATTTGCAATACCACTGTTAAATAAATAATTATTGCGATTAGTTACGTCTATTTTAGCTCCATCAATTCTGCATTCATAATTGCTAATACCCATTTTATCAATCAACTTTTTTGTCATAAAAGCTGTTTCAACATCGACTAAATCACCAACTAAAACCGCAATTTGCTCAGATTTTACGCTAGTTAAAAGCTCTTTAGATTTATTAATTGCAAAATCTATCGAAACCGAATTTGCGTCTACATATGCCGAATCTATTCTTTGATATTTTAATCCATCATATGAAAACCTTGCAACGTCACTAATCCATTCTTCGTTTATTTCGTCGTTAATTCTAGGCAAAACACGTATAACTTCGAATCCCCTGCTATCAATTCTTATATTACTTCCAACGGCGTCCATAATGTCAATTGTGTCAGTTTTTTTAAGCTCCCAACTCCGCGCAGTATAAGAAAAAGGTTTAGAAGTTAAAGCTCCAACTGGGCATAAATCTATTATATTGCCCGAAAGTTCCGAATTAATAGTTTGCTCTAAAAAAGTAGCAATTTCCATATGTTCTCCCCTACCAAAGGTTCCAATTTCAGTTGTTCCCGCAATGTCTTCCATAAATCTTACACATCTGGTACAATGTATACATCTAGTCATATTGGTTCTAATTAAAACCCCCATGTTTTTATCTTCTACAATCCGTCTTTTTTCTTTATAATATGACCTATCTTTTCCATACGAATAAGCCTGGTCTTGTAAATCACATTCCCCACCTTGGTCGCATTCAGGGCAGTCCAGTGGATGATTAATAAGTAAAAATTCCATTACACCTTCTCGCGCTTTTTTAACCATTTCGCTTTTAGTAGAAACAATCATGCCGTCGCTAACGTCAATAGCACATGAAGCTACTGGTTTTGGAGGCATTTTTGGATTTAAAATTTCTACCAGGCACATTCTGCAATTGCCAGCAATTTTTAGCCTTTCATGATAACAAAACCGTGGTATTTCTACCCCCGCTATTTCGCATGCTTGAATTAAATTAATACCCGTAGGTACCAAAACTTCAATATCATCGATTATAACTTTTGCCAGTTTAGCTTCATCCATGGAGTAAAAAGATAAAAAATAGCTGTATTTTTTAATAAATTATATTAATAAATGTCAATGAACTTATTTGACATAAAAGACGTAAAGTTAAAATTATTTGACTAAGCACATTACTACATCATAAGGTTCCGCATTTGGATCGGCTTGCGTAATACAAGAAGCATATTTTTGAGGATTTAAAACCAATTGTCCTGCATAAGTATTCATAAAAAATACCACTGCTTTATCGGCATTAACTCTTACAAAACTATTTGGTATTTGGTATTGTTGAACAGCCAATCCTCCTAAAAATAAAGTTGGGGTAGCTAATAAAAAAGCTAATTTACCTTTCAAAAAATTACTTAAACCTCCATTTTGGTTATCTGGGTCATATCCAAACATAAAAAAACTATAAATTTCGGGCATTATGATATACTTTTTGTACATCGTCGATATCTTCTAGTAAGTCAATTATTTTTTCAAATTTTATTTTATGAATACTATCTTTAATATCAACTTCATTGCTTGGTTTCCAAATTAAAGAACTACTTAAACAATTACAATTAAAAGCTTTAACAAGTTTATTACAAATATTGTGCAATTCATTAGTTTCTGTTTCAAAAAAATATTCTTCCTCTCCTTCTTCAATATCCAAAGCGCCACAATTTACTCCTTCTTCAAAGATTTTATCAAATGACCCAATTTTTTTATCAAAAATTATTAATCCAATATGCTTAAACATAAATTCTAACGATCCTGTATCCGCTATAGACCCTCCATGCTTGCTAAAAACCGTTCTAATATCATTGATTGTGCGATTTTTATTATCAGTTAACCCCTCTATAATAATTGAAACACCAACAAAAGTTGCATTATATCTTACTTCTTCCATATTAGCTACTTCTTCTGTACCCGAAATAGCTCTTGTAATAGCTGCTTCAATTTTTTCACGTAAAACCCCTGCTTGTCTAGCTGCCTCATAAGCACTTCTTAAGGCTGAATTCATATTTATATCGCCATTGCCACTATTTTTAGCACTAACGTATACTAAACGTAAAGCTTTAGTCCAAATTTTGGCTTTTTTAGAGTCTTGAGCATTTTTGCGGTGTTGAATATTTTTAGCATGAGAATGACCAGCCATTTAATAAAAGTTGATTAAAACAAAAATTATTTAAATTTTATCAATTGTATAAAAATCAAGAATTTTATTAAAAATTACTATTGATAAGTGTTATAATTTTAATTTTTTTAAAATATTTTATCTGCTTTGCTCTGGACCCATTCCAAGTTTATGACCAGTGACCTCTTTAAATCCACCACTGGGAATAGTTGGAATAGTTTCAGCATTTACTGGTCGCATTCCTCCGTGTAGCATATTGTCGTGCATTCCAGCATGTTGTAAAAGAGCTTTAAATGCGTCTGTTACTGATTCCTGCAAAATTCCTCCCATGTTAAACTTTACACCAGATATACCTAAATCTGCACCTTCCATACCCAAATCGGTCGCACCTTTAAATAAACTAGAGTGCTCATGCTGATGACCCAGGCTACTAGCAGCAGGTAATTTACTAGGTTCCATATGAGAAGGAGTGATTTGACTTGCAGTGTGACCGTGAACAGCTCCACCCCCACTATCATCCATTGGCGAACGAAAAGAAAGCGCTTTGGCATGCTCACCGCTCATTTTACTTTAATAAATTATTTAGCTCAATAACTGATTTTACCGATTTATCTAACATTTGTTGCTCATCGGGCGTAAGAGAAAGCTCTATTATTTTTTCTACCCCTCCAATGCCTATAAGTGCAGAAACGCCAATATATAAATCTTTAATTCCGTATTCACCATTCAGCTTAGTAGCGCAAGGCAATATTTTATTAAGCCCCAAAAGATAACTTTCTGCCATTTCAACTGCAGAAACAGCAGGAGCATAGTAAGCCGAACCATTGCCGAGCAGACCTACAATTTCGGCACCTCCATCCCTTGTTCTTTGAACAATTTTGTTAATTGCATCAACTGATGAAAAGCCAGCTTTTACCATATCCATTATTGGCACGCCATTAATTGTAGAGTATCTTATTAAAGGCACCATTGTATCGCCATGACCACCCATAACGCAAGCATTTACGCTACTTACCGAAACTCCAAATTCTTTTGCCAAAAAATATTTAAACCTCGCCGAATCCAATACTCCTGCCATGCCTACTATTTTTTTTGCTGGCATTTTGGTTTCACGTTCAAATAAGCCAACCATCGCATCTAGAGGGTTGGTAATAATAATTATAAAAGCATCAGGGGCATATTTAACTACATTGCTAGCTACACTTTTAATAATTTGAGCATTAATATTAAGTAAATCATCTCTGGTCATTCCTGGTTTGCGTGGCACTCCCGCGGTTATTATTACCACATCGCTACCAGTAATATCAGCATAATCCGAAGTTCCAAAAATATTATAGTCTTGGTTAACAACTCCACCAGATTGCATTATATCAAGAGCCTTACCTTTAGCAGTTCCTGCATTTAAGTCAAACATTACAACTGATGCCAAAGATTTTTGAGCTATCAATAAACTTGCCGTTCCTCCAATTTGACCACTTCCAATTAATGAAATTTTATAATGCATATTTAAAAAAATTAATGTTTTACCGGGTGTGCTCTCCTCCTAGGTTCATTAGAAATAGTAGAGCTGGGTGAGCTACTTCTGGATAGACGACTTTTACGGTTTTTTTGCATTCCTACCTCAAGGGCGATTAGCGTATTCTGAACATCTTGGCTAGCATTCGATAAAGAACTGCTGGAAGAAGTAGAAAGATTGGCACTAAAAACATTATCGAGGCTAGTTGTTCGTTTTTGATTAGCTATGGCTACTACACTATCTTTATTTTTATCATTAATTAATTTATCTTTTGTGGCATCCAATGCTTCGCGATACTTTTCTAAAGAGTTTTTATTAGCAAGCATTTGCGTTTTTAAAGCAGCGTGCATATTAGTATTAAATGTTTTCTGTTTTGTTAATATTGCAGGAATTGTTGTATTTTGTAATGCCTTCATTTGTTTTTTAATCTTTGCTTTTCTAGAATTTTTAATAATTTTTCTAACCCATGCCCCAGGATTAACAAGATCGAACAAGTCTTTAAAAATTTCCTTATCGTTTACAGATATTAATTTTTTATCCAATTCAGTTAATTTATTGGTAGCAGATCTAATAGTCGTAGCCACTAGTTCTTGCTGTGCTTTCTTGGAATAATCTAATGTATCTACTGTGCTAGTTTGTAAAAAATCTGTATATTGCTTTTTTTGGGCTTCCAAAGAAGATAATTCCGCTAAGAAGCTTTCTTTGTCGCTCTTTATAGTTTTATCCGCTATGTCTAAAGCTATCGTTGCTAAAGCTTTATTTAGGTTGTGATTTTGCACAATTGCCGTGTGTTTTAAATCGGATTTGCTATTTGATATTAGCTTACTTTCATTGCTGTTGGTAGCAATTTCATTTTTTTTTCGATCTAAATCTGCCTGTTCTTCTAAAAGTTCCAGTTCTTCTTCTGAACTCAAACTCACTTCATATTCTTGAGGTGGTAAAAACTCGCCTTGTGTTCTTCTGTTATTTAAATATCTTGGATTATTTTCGTCATCGGTAAGCGAAGATATTCCCGAGTCACTGTCTTCGTTACTTGACAATGCGGCATCATATCCACCAACTTTAACTGCCTTTTTAGCTTTTATAGGCTTTGTAACTTCATCAATAGAATCCATAATATTATATTTTTATATATGTCTTTAATAAATACAGTATATTATTATAATATTTAATTTTTGTCAAGTATCTAATTAAACTAAATATAAATTAAGCATTTTAATATTTTAACCTCTTAAATCCATAGCTTTTGCAATTGCTTTTTCGGCATACCTAAGGGCAGCTGGTCCATACATTCCGTGTTCTATCATAGCAACAACCGAAAACTTAGGGTCACTAAAAGGTGCATATCCAGCATATAAAGCATGAGGCAATTGAGATTTAGGTATTTCTCCGCTAAGCATTTCTTTTATGGTAAATCTTTTTGAAACCACCTGAGCAGTGCCAGTTTTACCCGCCATTTCATATTTTTGTTGATATTCCGCACCAGAACGTGAAGTTCCGTATGGATGGGTAAAAGCCATTCTTAAGCCTTTTCTAACTATATTTAAATATTCTTCTTTTATATTTAAAGCGTTAGAATTTATAAGTTTATTATCATAAAATATTTTATTAGTAGTTATTAAACCCGACGCAATAGCAGCATTCATATTATTTAATTGCATTAAAGTAACGTTTAAATAAGTTTGACCTATTCCCACCATTAAAGTTTCTGCTGAAAGCCATTTTTGTTTAAAAACTTGCTCTTTCCATTGCAAAGTCGGTATTAATCCTTTGCTTTCCTTGCCTATCCCTAAATTTACATATTCTCCAAAGCCAAGCATTTTAGCGGTATCGGATAATTTAGTAATATCTAAAAACATTCCCATGTTATAAAAATATATGTTACAAGAACATGCTAAAGCTTCCGTCATATTCAAAGAACCATGACCCTCTTTTTTATGGCAGTGAAATACCCTGTCTCCATATTTTATCTCTCCATTGCAATGTATGGTTCTATTAGGATCGAATCCATTAATTAAAGCCGATAATACCGTAACAGGTTTAAATGTAGAACCAGGCATATAGGTTCCATAAATTGTTTTATTACTTAAGTATCCAAGTTTAGGATCATTTAACTTTTTCCACATTTCATGATCCATTCCTTTAACCATTTCGTTAGGATCAAACGAAGGAGATGATTGCATAGCTAAAATTTCACTAGTTTTAATATCGCTTATTATTATTGCCCCCGAAACACCATTTAGCATCTGGGAAACATATGTTTGTAAACGAGTATCAATGGTTAATTTTATATTTTTTCCATTAATAGCCTGAGAATGATTTATTTGATTAATTGCCTTGCCTGCCGCATTTACTTCTTTTAAAATAATCCCAAAATCTCCTCGCAATTTTTTTTCTTTTATCGCTTCTATTCCTATTTGACCTATTTTAAAACTACTTTCTTTATATAAACGACGTTCCATTTGATCAACATCTTTCATTTGAAAGGGAGTAGGCTTTGAAACATAACCTACTATACTAGCAAAATATTCTTTAAAAGGATATATTCTCATATATGATTTTTCTACCCATATTCCAGGCATATATTCTCGATTAAATTCAATTCTAGCAATTTCATCATACGTTAAATCGCTATTTAAAACCAAAGGAGTATGAATATTGTATATTTTAATTATTTCTAAATGATGCTTTATAAATTTTTGAGAATCAAGCTTGGATGAACATAATTTAAAAAAATCTCTCATTACAATTTCCTTGTCTTCCGTTACAGTGGGGTCAAATAAAGCTCTATAAGATATTCGGTTATAAGCAATTTCTACATTGTTTCTATCAATAATTTTACCTCTTACTGCTGGCAAGGGAACTATTCTGTATCTGTTTAAAGCAGATAAATTTAAATATTTGCGATATTGCCATATTTGTAAATAAATTAATCTTAATATTATCAATCCAAAAAAACCCAGCTTAAAGCCACCTAACAACATTGTGCGTCGATGCATTATTTTATTCTTTATGAAAGAATCTCGATATTTTTGTAGCGACATTTATAAAGATAAGTCAAATTCTTGATAATCCTAATTTAAAATTTAATGTATCGCTAAAAATGTCAACTTATTTATTGATTATAATCTACTTATTAAATAAGCTGTTGAATCTTAAATTTTTAAAAGTTTATGTTTTTTATTTTAAAATGGGGTTTTATTATATTGGCTTCTTTTTTATTGGTACATTATGTAATTTATCCTAAAATTGATCAATATATCGATATATCAAAAACAACAAAAGATGTAAAAAAAGATATTAATAATAACTTAAGATATAATCAAAATAAAAATGTAGGATGGCAACCCGTCAACACTAATAATAATTAAACATTTTATAGTATGTTTTGGACAATAATCAAATTTATATTTTATATAGGAATTATATTACTAGCAATTTTTTGGTGGCTACCTGATGTTGAAAAATATATAAATGTTAAACAGATATTTGGAACAATTTGGGATTCAATCAAAAGCGGTTTTAAAAGTCTGTAACTAGAAATTTTAAAATATTAATAATTTTTTAGAATAATAATTTTTTCCGAATAGTTGCCACCAGAAAAAATATAGTTTCCGCTAACCAACACATTGGCTCCAGCTTTTATAGCACTTTTATAAGTTATATCATTAATTCCTCCGTCAACCTGTAAATCAATTTTATAGCCCGAAATATCAATCATGTTACGAATATTTTTAATTTTTTGTATTTGAGAATCAAGAAATTGTTGCCCTCCAAACCCAGGGTTAACTGTCATAATTAAAATTTGATCTAATTGAGGTAATATATAGTTTAAAGTTGTTTCGGAAGTTGCTGGACAAAGTGAAATTCCTGCTTTTTTGCCTAACAATTTTATTAAAGCAATAGCCTTGTCTAAATGAGGTTCAGCTTCTTGATGAATTGTTATAATATCTGCACCACTATTTGCAAAGTCAGCAATATATTTTATAGGATTTTGTATCATTAAATGCACGTCGAGTGGCAATGAAGTATATTTTTTGATAGCTTTAACAACGGGTTGACCAATAGTAATATTTGGCACAAAACAACCATCCATAACATCTATGTGCAAATAATCAGCTCCTGCTTGCTCTAATTTTTTAATTTCATCAGCCAAATTACAAAAGTCTGCTGATAAAATGGATGCAGAAACTTTAATTTGCATTAGATTAAAACTTAATTGGTTGCGGGGGCAGGATTTGAACCTACGACCTTCAGGTTATGAGCCTGACGAGCTACCAGACTGCTCCACCCCACATCGCTTATAAGTTTTGACTATAATATATTGTTTAATGTCAATATAAAATTAATTATCCTAGCCCTAACTTGCTTTTAACGCATAAAAATAGTAAGTTTATGGTAAAATTAGATTACAGTAAAAGATAAAAAATACCGTTTTTATATTAATAACTTAACGAACAAAAAATCGAATATATAATTAATAACATTTTTACAAATAAAATTACAATATTAAAAATGATGTTAATAAATATATTTTTCAATTACCGCCATCCTATGATCCTGAGTACATTTTATTTATTAAACAGAAGTATTGCGAAATAAATTTTGTTCTCTATCTAAAAATTCAATCCTTTGAACAGTTTTTGTGCCTATTTTTTTTAAAAAATATTTTTTAGAATTATTACCAAGATTTGATTCTTTAACGCATTGTAACAAATATTGACTAAATACCTGAATTTCTTTTTTTTGAAAATTGTAGTTGGTTTTATTTTTAGTGGTATTATATAATAATCTTATTTCATCTGGATTATTGTGGTTCAGCAATTTATCCGTTGCACATGAGCACAATTCCATATTTATTGTTGTTAATTCTTGAAATGATAAATATTTTTCTAATGCTATAGTTAGTGAAGGCATGTTGTCTATGCAATTATTTACTAAAAAATCTATATAAAAAGTTTCTAATTCTTTTTTATTAGAAGCAAAACTGTAGTTAGTAAATAACAATAATAGTAAAAAAAATTTCATAATTTATGAAACAATAGTTTTTTAAGCATTTTCACAAATTTGCTTAGCTTCTTCTAATGTAGTTTTTTTACCATTTTTTCTATGTGTAAAACCTATTCTTTCAATACAACTAGCTAAAGCATTCATATTATCACGATGAACGGCATCTGGACTACGAAATACTTTTTGTGAGCATCTTTCTACACCTAATAAAACTGTAATACAAATTATAAGAACGCTTATAGTAAGATATTTACCAAAACTCATAAAAATTTATTTTAACAGATAAATGAAAAAATATAATAAAACTTATATTAAGAACAAGAGAAGCAAGTCAAGAATCTTTTGAATTATAAATAATTTGTTATAATCCAGCCACAGATTCCCCTACGGCTACCTTGTTACGACTTAACCCCAGTCATCAAATCTGCCGTGAACGGCTACCTCCCTTGCGGGTTAGCTCACCGGCGTAAGGCAAATTTAACTCCCATGGTGTGACGGGCAGTGTGTACAAGGCCCGAGAACGTATTCACCGCGACATTCTGATCCGCGATTACTAGCGAGTCCATCTTCATGCAGTCGAGTTGCAGACTGCAATCTGAACTGAGGCGTCTTTATAAGGATTAGCTTCACGTCACCGTGTTGCAACCTGCTGTAGACGCCATTGTAGCATGTGTGTAGCCCAGCCCATAAAGGACATGATGACTTGACATCGTCCCCTCCTTCCTCTGATTTATCATCAGCAGTCTCTAAATAGTTCCCGGCATCACCCGCTGGCAAAATTAGAAAGGGGTTGCGCTCGTTGCGGGACTTAACCCAACATCTCACGACACGAGCTGACGACAGCCATGCATCACCTGTCACAGGTAGGATTGCTCCACATCGCCCATCTCTGGAACGACTTAAACTGTAATGTCAAGAGCTGGTAAGGTTCGTCGGTTAGCATCGAATTAAACCACATGCTCCCCCGCTTGTGCGGGCCCCCGTCAATTCCTTTGAGTTTTAGTCTTGCGACCGTAATCCCCAGGCGGATAACTTAACGCGTTAGCTGCGGCACCGAAATCTTGCGATCCCGACGCCTAGTTATCATGGTTTACAGCGTGGACTACCAGGGTATCTAATCCTGTTTGCTCCCCACGCTTTCACACCTCAGTGTCAGTAACGGCCCAGATAATCGCTTTCGCTTCTGGTGTTCCTTCTAATATCTAAGGATTTTACCCCTACACTAGAAATTCCATTATCCTCTACCGCACTCCAGACAAGCAGTAACAAAAGCAGTTCCCAAGTTGAGCTTGGGGATTTCACTTCTGTCTTACAAGTCCACCTACGTGTGCTTTACGCCCAGTAAATCCGAGTAACGCTAGCACCCTACGTATTACCGCGACTGCTGGCACGTAGTTAGTCGGTGCTTATTCATTAGGTACCGTCATTATCTTCCCTAATAAAAGAGCTTTACAACCCATAGGGCCTTCATCACTCACGCGGCATTGCTGGATCAGGCTTTCGCCCATTGTCCAATATTCCCCACTGCTGCCTCCCGTAGGAGTCTGGGCCGTGTCTCAGTCCCAGTGTGGCCGATCATCCTCTCAGACCGACTACTGATCGTAGCCTTGGTAGGCTTTTACCCCACCAACAAGCTAATCAGACATAGGCTCTTCAAATAGCGATGTACACTTGTTTTTTAAATTTATACAAATTGCTTAAGGTTTTAAAAAATCAGACATCATATTAATACCTGCATTTTTTTCTGTTAACTTTGGATATTTTGCTATTTCAACATTATTTGTCACATCAATTAATTGGAAATGCCACCACTCTGTTGCAAATAAAGCAAACCCTGCTCTAGCCATAATTCCAGATAAAATTGCTCTATTTTTATGAACTTCGGGACTTAAATCTAAAAAATCAATGTGAGATTTTTCGCTAAAGTCATCAAATGGAGTTCCAAAATTTAATTCTTCTTTGGTTTCTAAATCAACTAAACTACAATCAATTGCTATTCCTCTTGTATGTGTTGCCAACCCTTTATCTGGATCAGTAACATATCTTTCATCATTAAAATTTTTGAAAAAAAATCTTTGAACTTCGATAGGTCTAAATCCGTCATAAATTTTGATTTTATATCCTAATTTATTAGCAATTTTAGAAGCAATTTTTAATTTTTTAGCTGCATCTTTATGTAAAAAAACTAAGGGTTGTTTATAAACAGCAGTTTTATCAAAATTATCATTTGTTGCATACTTAATATCAAAAACTACATTGTAGTTTTTTTCGGTTATTTCAACTAGTTGCGATTTTGCAAAAACTAATGAATTAACTAAAAATGATGACATAAATAAAAAAATTACTAGCGATTTTAACATAAATTTGAAGTTAATTTACTAAAGCTTTTTAGCTTGTACATATAAATTTAAAAAACAAGTGTAAACATCTTTCTCGTCTCCGACGTATGCGGTATTAGCAGTCGTTTCCAACTGTTGTCCCCCACTACTAGGTAGATTCCTATGCATTACTCACCCGTTTGCCACTAAAGGTTTCCCTTTCGTTCGACTTGCATGTGTTAGGCATGCCGCCAGCGTTCACTCTGAGCCAGGATCAAACTCTCAAGTTTGATACTGTTTTGTCATTAATAAATTAATGACTTAAAAAAATACTCAAAAAAAACTGATACTTACATTCTCTTGTTCTTATTATAAGTTTATTATATTCACGATGTATGTTAGTAACAATAGATAACGATATACTTTTTATAAAAGTCAACACCAATTATTACTTTTTTATAAAATAATCTTTATAAAGAAAAAACAGATTGCTATTAATTAAATTTTTAATAAAATTGACACTAAATTTTAGTGACTCTGGAAATACCTCCTGCATAAATAATCTATAAAAACTTACCTCAAAATTTTTTCGATAAAGTTGAATTAGAATTTAAAAAAACTCCATATTTAGTAACAATAAATGGAGAACAAGTGGAAGATTTGGAATACTCTAATAGATAGCAAGCTAGGTGGCTTTGCCAGTAAAATGATGGTCAAAATTATATAGCTAAAGGTATTGATAGCGTAGGAGCTGAGTTAAAAAAAGTAGTAGCCCAAGGATATCACCATTTTAAATGTAAAGGCGCCTTATTTAGATGCCTTAGTTATTCATTATAATGGATAAGAAATACCTTTGGTTGTGTCGAAGATAATGGCAAATCTTGAAAATGCTAATGAAACCACTTTAAAACTACATTTTTTAAGTTTATTATCAATATATCAAAATAAAGATGAACATTGTCTGAGCGATATAGTTTTTAGCACACGCGATAGAACCGATGGTTTATCTCAACTAAGAAGTAACGTGGGGAGAATTAATGGTAAAGATGCAAAATATGATTTTGATAGTAGCTTATGTTTAAACGGCGTAGAAGAATTTAGTAGGTTAGCCATACAAGACAAAATTATTTTATGTTATAATGCAAATAATCCATCTACAACTTTACTGCAATTTAGTACTCAAGCTACCCGAATATGTAGCAAAATTACTCCTTCCAATGTTGAAAGATGACTTTCCAACACTCAACTTGGTAATAATTCAAAAATGTTATACATAAAAATTTAGAAGGTCAAAGACAGTATTTGTGCAAAATGCAACACGACATTAATAGTGAAATATTTCATAATAGAGGCAGAAAATCTCTTTTTACAGATAGCAATACTTATAAAATCTTACTTTAAATATTAATCCTAGTTTACGTTATAGTAGAGGTTGCACTTTGTGCAATGAGCCTCCAGAGTATGGGTCTATTATAAAAAGCTTACGATAGAGTTTAATGCAAAGACGATTTGATTGACAATTATTTAAGTAAGATATGCTATAATTAAATAGCAATTTTAGTTAAAATGGTACATAATAATAAAATTGATAAAGCCTTAAAAATAATTTCTAACAAACTTAATAGGTTTGATATTGAAGAAATTGAATTATTTTTTAGGGCATTTTTTACTCCTAGCGAACTACAAGACCTTGCAGATAGAATTGCCATTGTTGAACATTTGGTGCAAGGAACGCCCCAAAGAGCAATTATTAATTTGGCAAAAGTTAGCCCAGCTAAAATTACTGCAGGATCACGAGAATATAAATATGGATATGGTAAAGAAATTTTTGAAAAATTTGCCTCTAAAGATAAAGAATAAAATGCTTTTTTTAAGAAAATATTTCAATCTAAAATTCTAGTTTTTGCTGCAAATAGCTTAAATAATTTAGATATTAATTTTTTTGCAACAAAAAACACAGGGATTTTTTTATATGAAAAGAATCAAGGCATATTTATATAAAAGGCATCAAGTTGCATTGAAATCATTAAAAATAATGCTTATTTGCTATTTGAGTGGAAGAAAAATTCAAAAATATCAACAATAACAAATATTTGATTTTTAATCATAAAAATCATAGACTATTTATCAAAAGTATTAATACCTCGTCACAGTGTTTTTAGCATGACGACTATTTTCTGCGTTCGTATGTAAAGAACGAAGTTCTGGTATAATATTTACTTGCTGATGCTCAAATTCTTGATGAATAATATCGCTAAATTTTTTTACTTTATTGACAAGATCGTTAGCCATTCTAAGTGAACTTGTTTTTGCCTTACTAATCTCTGTATCAAACAAATGCATACTATTATTTACTTTAACTATTTGGGCAACCAGCAAATCTCTTTGCTGTTGAGCATACCTACCTGCATTATCAAATGAACTAGCCCATCCTCCTTGATTTTTTCTATTTTTGAGATCATCATTCGCTATATCTATATTTTGAATACTTTTTGCATAACGATCAATTTGTGCTATTAAATCTTTTCTATCTTGAACAACTTTTTCTAAACTGTAACTACACATTATTGCATATCTATCGTTTAGTCTATTTATAATTTGTCGTGCATCTTGCTCATCAATTGAATTAGATTCTTTGATTGGATTTTGCGTACTTTGTGCATTCATTTCTTCTTGCAAAGTAGTTATTTTCTGACTGTTATGCGAATCTTGATGTTCTATTGATTTCGATGTTTGATTTATAGATGTAGTTAAGCTAATATTTTCTTCTTCATCTTCTTCGTTTTCTTCTTCAATAACATATAGATATTGTTTCGTATTTTTTGGCACTGGTTTTGTCTTGTCGCTATCATCAATATCCGTAGTAGTTGGATTTAAATATTGGTCCAAAATATCTAATTCTTCAAAGCGTTTAATTAATTCGCTACCGTCAATAAATATTTCCTCATGAATCTTGTTTAAAGTTTGAAATTTTACGGTATAACAACCATCGTCATGTTTTTTAAAATTAATTATTTTCACATCATTGTTTTTTTTACGTGTTTCCAATACATTATTAGAATCTGAGGCATTAGTAAGCAAATCTATTTGTTCGCATAACTCAATTTGTTTTTGTTCGATATTTGAAAATATTTTTTTTGTTTCTTCTATTTGATTTAGAACTTGTCTTAAGTCTTTTTGTATTTTTTCGCAGTCACTAACTATTTTTTTTGCCATACTTTCATTCAAATATTGTTTTTCTGCTATATTTTTAGAAACTGCTATTAGCTTTGCCTGTTTTGATATTTCTGATATTATCTCAGATTTCTCTCTTATAAAATTATCACATTTTTTTTCAGCTTCATTCATATGATATACTACATTCTCGTTTTGAAGTGTATCCTCACTTAAAATTCTCAATCTGTCTAGTAAAATATCTATCTGAAGCATACTAGCTTCCCTTCTTTCAGGAATTTTTAACTGCTGCAAGCAGTATATAATATCGGTATCAATTTTATTAAAATCATCCATAGCTTGGTTTCTTTTTTCCACATAGTAAGATACTGGCTCTTGTATGTTTTTTGTGAAATCTTCTTGATATTTTTTTATTTGTGAGGATAAATTAGAAAGTTTTTCATTTTGAGAATTTAGCATAAAATTAATGTCGATAAAAAATATTTAATATTATCTAATATCTAAATTTTTAAATTTAGCAACATTTTTATAATTTAATTTATGCTGTATTGATTTTTATTTATAGATATTATTTGTTTGTTATAATTAATATCGATTTTTTTAAAATATGCTACGATTTATATTAATTTTATTATTTTTAACAAATTTAAATTTTTCTGCTTTAGCTAGCGATTATTCTGAAGCTAATATGCTTTTTAGGCAAAGTATAATGTTTTATTCTGAAGGTAGTTATAAAGAAGCAACAGAAAAAATGCAAGAAATAGAAAAAAAATACCCCGATTATCCTAAAATAAAAAACGTAATGTTAAACGAAATGTTTTTTTTGCTTTTAGAAGAAAAATATCCAGAAGCAGTGGCAACCGCCGATAGCTATATCGAGCTTTACAAACTTGATTCTAATATTTCTTATGTTTATTTTTTAAAAGCCATGGCTTTACATAAACGTAAAAAATCACCCACCAAAGAATATGCCCTAGTGCAAGAAAATATTGATAGTTGGAACGAAGTAATTGCTCACGATAATGGTCACTATTCAGAAGAAGCTAAATTTAGAATACTGAATCTACAAGAAATGCAAGCTTTGCATGAAATTAAAGTAGGAGATTTATATGTAGAAAAAGGAGAATATTTAGCAGCTATTCGTAGGTTTAATAATATTTTAAAACTAAAATCTGATAAATATTACGTAGAAGCTTATAAAAGATTAGCACGAACTTATAAAAAAATTCGTATTTTTGATCAAGCCATGAAATATCAAGATTTGGCAGATAAAAATCCTGATTATGAAATCCCTCAAGAATTGACTTTTAAGCAGTCTGTTAAAAACTTTTTATACGATATGGTTCCAGATGTTGGATTTTTACCAAAATGGATGAGAATTACCAGCTAAAATATGAAAAGCATAATTTTAGTAGGCTTTATGGCTTGTGGAAAAAGCACCCTAGGTATTGAAGTAGCCAATAATTTTAATTTAGATTTTTTTGATACCGATAAAATAATTACCTATGTATATAACGCTACAATTAGCGATATATTTTATAAATATGGTCAAGAACATTTTATAGAATGTGAATTTAATGTTATCAATAGCTTGATCAATAAAAAATGCGTAATTAGTATTGGCGGAGCAGGCTTTATTCGTGAAAAAACATTTAATTTAATAAAAAAAGATTTAATATCTATTTATATTAAAGTAAGCGTAAAAGCTCTTTATAACAGACTTAAACAAAACAATGACTATAAAAATAGACCAAATATTATACCAATTATAGAAGACGCGAGAAAGCCTCATAAATACCGTATGCTTGTTTCAATGGTTGATTGTATTTTCTCAGATGTCGCTCAACCCGATTAAGCAAGAATTATAATTCTAAATGCTCAGCAGTTTTTGAAAGTAGGAGGTGGGTTTGTATTTTCAATCAAAGCGAATTGTGTAGATTCAACTGCAAATCCAGAGGTTGTTTTTAAACAGCAATTAAACGAATTAAAATTGATGAATTTCAAACCAATAGAGCAAGTTACTTTAGAACCTTA
>JANYEN010000088.1 GCA_025363115.1 Alphaproteobacteria bacterium
CAGGGGCAAAAAATTTTTATTTGGTCTCCACTAGATTCTCAAAAACAAACTCATAGGTTTAATCCTTTAGATTTTATTGCCGATATAGGCGGAATTTATAAGCTTGCTTCAACTATAATTAGTTCTAAAAGTAGTGTCTACGATTTTGAAGCAAAAAATTTATTTGTAGGAATTGTATGTTATTTATTTGCTAACCCAAGCAAACATAAAACATTAGGCGAGGTTACAAAAATTATTTCTGGCAATTTATTTGAAGAGTTAAGATTGGGAATTAAAGAATTTGGCATAAGCATAGATAAATCTGGCATCGATGCTATACTTTTATTTCTTCAGCAAGATTTAAATATTCAACAAGCCATAGCTGCAACTCTTTACTCTCATTTAGAGATATTTTCTAATCCAATGGTCGATTACGCTACCTCAGCATCTGACTTTGACTTGAGTAATTTTAAAAAAGAAAAAAGCACTCTTTATATTTGTCTAAAACCCGATGAAATATTAATGTTGCAGCCTTTAATGCAATTTTTTTATCAATATGCCTTAGGTTTATTAACATCCGACAATGCTTTACAAAAAAGTGAATATGGGGTGATGCTTTTTATGGATGAATTTTTAACAATGGGTAAAATTAATAATTTAATGAATATTTTGCCATATTTACGTGGATATTCGGTAAAATTATTATTGATTGCACAAAATTGGGAGCATTTTAAAATGATTTATGGCGAACAAGAAGCGGAGGTTATAGCTTTTAATTTATCCAAAACAATATCTTTTGGTACTCATAGCAAAGAAACTGCTGAATTTTTTTCGGAAATATCTAATAATAAAATTTCTTCTAATGAAATTATGGCACTTTCGCCAAAAGAAGAAATAATTTTAACAGAAAATGATGATATTTTAAAAGCTTATAAAAATATATATTATGAAAATAATTGTTATGAGAAAAAAATTTCTGCACCACCAGTTTTTTGGTAATAAATTTAAATTAATTATATAAAACATATGTCAAATAATAACCAAAATAATGATAATTTTGTTCATGCTAAAAATAAAAAACAATATCGTGATTCAAAACTGCTTAAAAAGCTTGAAAATAAAAATTATGACAAATTAACTCAACAGAAAGCTGAAAATCTAGGCTTTGAATACAATCCAAAAACATATGAAATAATAAATTCACAAGGCAAAAAAGTAGGTGGACTTAAAAAAAAGCAAATAAAGAAAATTAAAATTTTACAAAAATTACAAAGTGATCCAGAATTGCAAGATAAAACAATAGTTAAGTCTGGGCGTTTATTTGAAAAGCATCACTTTAAACACACTATAAGAGACTTAAAAAGTCTTGTAAAATTGGAAACAACTCGACGTAAAATAGAAAACAAATTTGGTATTGCTGATAAAAAATATACTCAAAAAAACGAAAAAACTGGCTTAGATAATTATGTAATAGATAAAAAAAATCTTACAATTGTTAAAAAATCTGAAAAAGAAAGCAGTCCTAATAAAATTAAATTTTCTCCTATTCATACTAGAAAAAACAAGGGAATGATTGACGGAGCTATTGCAGGAGGAGTTGTCGCTGGTACAGCAGGAATGCTATTTTTACCTGGAAGTTTTGTTACTGTTCCTGTATCTGCAGCTCTTGGTGCTGCTGCTGGAGCAACAGCAGGAGGAATAATAGGAAGCCGAAAAGAAAATTATAATCCTTCTATGAAACTTAATCATGAAAAACTTAGAGAAAAATATAATATAAAGCCTCCTGAAAATTATTTCATTTCGGATTCTTCAGCTAATCTTACTGCTAACCAAAATAATATTTCTAGCTTAAAAAGTCAGCAAATGAACGTGCGTGATGTTAAATTTGGTAATGCTGCAAGATTTACTCCTCCTGTTTTATCTGTTCCTGATAAATCAAGAACAACGCGAGGGAATGGTTAAAATAAAAACCTTGATAAAAGATATTTATTCGCTAGAATTGTCGGAAATTGCTAAAAATTTTTTAGGCTCTAGCATTTTTTATTGTGAATCAAACAAAGAGTTAGAAAAAATAGCTTATAATTTACCATTTTTTACTAATATAAAAACTATTATTTATCCCGAATGGGATTGTGATTTTTATGATAGTAATTCTGCGAGTAAACATGTTTTAACTCAACGAATTAAAGCACTTTACCAAATAATGCAAAATTATAATCAGGCTATTATATTAACAACTCCTAAGGCAGTAACGCCTTTAACAATACCTTTTAAATTATTTGAAAAATTAATTTTTTGCCTTAAAAATGGTCAGATTACCGATATTGATATAATATCTCAAAGTTTGACCGATCTTGGCTTTAATAGAGTAAATAATGCAGTTACATATGGGGATTATGCTATAAGAGGAGATATTGTTGACATTGCAAATATTGATAGTGAAATTGGATATAGATTGGATATTTTTGGAAATATTATTGAAAAAATAAAATATTTTGATTTATCTTCTCAGTCTTCTACACCAGAAATTATAAATTCTGTTGATATTTTACCCATTGATGAAATTATAATTAATACTCAAACCTTATTAACTTTTGCAAAAAATACTTCAAATAGTGAAAATATTAATCATAAAGCTCTTTGTGAGGGTATTAAAACAATGAATTATATGCATTATTTGCCATTTTTTTACGACAGACCTTCAAGCTTTTTTGATTTTTTTAAAACTAAATACCAAATAATTATTAGTGACCAAAGCGAAAGTGAGCTATTAAATTTAAATAAAATTATCCAAACAAAATACAATCATAGCTTAAAAAATAATAAATACTCTTACCCAAAACCTAGCGAATTTTTTACTTTTAATAATCAATAACAAATACTAAAACATTTAAGTTCCAATAATGTTTTAAAAGGTTGTTTGCTTGCATTT
>JANYEN010000019.1 GCA_025363115.1 Alphaproteobacteria bacterium
GTTTTAGAGAGAGGTGGTTGGAGTGAGAAGGGTTATGGTTAAGGTGGTTTTTATTAAGAGAATTTATTAATGCTTTTAATCTTAATAAAAAAATACTATATTTTTGACTAATAGAAATAAGTTTCCTAAGAGAGAGAGAGATAAGAATTTATTGCCATACATATTATGATGGTTTTACTTTTATGGAGTATATTGTAATGGTTGTAAAAGTCAAGAAATTTTTTTAAATTGACATTTACTGGTGATTTTTATCCGATGTACTAATTAATTCATTGTTTTTTTATGGCAAAATTTATTTTTGTAACTGGAGGAGTAGTTTCCTCATTAGGTAAAGGAATAGCAGCGGCTGCACTTGGAGCTATATTAAAATCAATGGATTATAGTGTTAAAATATGCAAACTTGATCCTTACCTAAATGTTGACCCAGGTACTATGAATCCTTTGCAACATGGAGAGGTTTTTGTAACTAAAGATGGAGGAGAAACTGATTTAGATTTAGGACATTATGAAAGATTTACTGAAACTTATGCTAGCAAAAACGACAATATTACTTCGGGTAAAATATATAAAGAAGTTATCGAAAGAGAACGAAGAGGTGATTATTTGGGAGAAACATGCACTATAATCCCGCATGTTACCGATATAATAAAAGAATTTATTACTAAAGTTGAATCAAACTTTGATTTTATTATATCCGAAATTGGAGGAACGGTGGGAGATATAGAAGGACAGCCTTTTTTAGAAGCTATAAGGCAACTAGCCCGAGAAAAAGGGCGTAAAAATTGCGTTTTTATTCATGTTACATTGCTTCCTTATCTTGTTGCTTCTAATGAAATCAAAACCAAGCCTACACAACATTCGGTTAAAGAGCTTATGTCTTATGGCATTGAGCCTGATATAATTTTGTGTAGAAGCGATGGTGAAATACCTGAAAATGAGAAAAATAAAATTGCTCTTTTTTGCAATGTAGATAAAGAATGTGTTATTTATGCTCCCAATGTTAGGTCTGTTTATCAGATTCCTTTGATTTATGCAGAAAAAGGTTTAGGCAAGCAAGTTTTGCGAAAGCTAGATTTGCCATCTAAGCAAGAAAATTTAGATAAATGGAAAAATTTTACTGATAAAATTGCCAATTTAAAAAAAGAAAAAACTATTTGCATAGTTGGTAAATATATAAAATCACAAGATGCTTATAAATCTTTAATTGAAGCTTTGCAACATGCTGCCGTAAAGTTAGATACCAAGCTTAATATAAAATGGATTGATGCCAAATTAATTGAAGAACAAAAATTTGAATTACCTCAAAATTGTGGAGGAATTTTAGTGCCAGGGGGTTTTGGAGGGGAAGGAATTGAAGGTAAAATAAAAGCTATTGAATATGCCAGAAAAAATAATATTCCCTTTTTAGGTATTTGCCTGGGGATGCAATTGGCGGTAATTGAATTTGCTCGCAATGTAGCTGATATTAAAAATGCTACTTCAGGTGAATTTAGCGAAGAGGGAATTCAGATAGTTTGTAAAATGGAAAAATGGATTGATGAAAATACAGCCATTGAAGTAAAAGCCGAAATGCAAAAGTTGGGTGGTACTATGAGACTTGGTTCTTATACTTGCGATATTATTTCTGATACTTTGGCCAGCAAAATATATCAAATAGATTTTATATCAGAAAGGCATCGTCATAGATATGAGGTAAATAATAAGTATATAGAGATATTAGAAAAAAAAGGAGCAAAATTTTCTGGATTTTCATCGCAGATAAAATTACCTGAGATATTTGAAATATCGGATCATCCTTTTTTTATTAGCTGTCAATTTCATCCTGAATTTAATAGTAGTCCATTTGCTCCAAATAAAATTTTTATTTCTTTTATTGGAGCCACTTTATAATTGGTAATATTTTAACTTATATTAAAATCCAGACGATCTCGTTCCTCCGCTAGCAGAATGGCTAATTTGATGAGTAGAAGAATGTTCTTGTTTAACAGGTGTTTTTTCTTCAGTTGGGTAACGGCTACTTTTTTCTTTAGCTATTTTTATCAATTTATCATCTTTTATAGCAAACGGCGTAATATTAATACCTTTTGCACCCCATGGACTATTACTGGTACCAGGATGTATATTTTGCTCCAATGCTTTTATCATATTTTCAAATCTTTCTATATTTGGATGCCGTCCATAAAATGCTTTTTGTTCTATTCCTAAAGGAGTAGTATAAACATTTTGTTGCAAAGCTTGTATACTTGAAGAAAAAGCGCTACCTAAGTTTTTTTCTTGTTCTTGATAAATTTCTTGACTAGCTTCGGTGACTCTTTTAAGTACATATTCTGTATCAAGCTCTTTAGGAACCTCTTTCCCCGTTGAAAACATTCCATGAAAATTAGTGACTTCTGGATTTTTTTCATTTATTGCTACTATTGTTTTACCTATTAATGAAGAAAGATAGCCTTTTTGTCTTTCACTTTCTTGAACGGCAGAATTCATAATTACCAAATTTTCGTCTTTAATTATACCGCTTACCATACTTATTGTAGGCGGATTACGATCTGGGTCTTTTATAGAAGCACAAAAATATTTACAGTCTCCCTCTTTTTCACGAGCCCCCCAGTTTTCTATCATTTTAGGTCCTACGCTTGGAGCAACCATCTTATGCATTCTTATCAATTCCTGAGGATCGATTTCTTTTTGTATATTTTCTGTTCCAATACTAATAGTAAATTCTAGAGCCATAAATAAAATAATAATATAACATATACATTATTATATAATACCGCCTAAAGATTTATTGGCAATAAAAAAAATTAAGATTTTAAATAAAGATTTAATTTACCGCTTTTAGCAAGGGCTTCAATAATAACTTTAGTTAAAACTATGGCTGTAAATAAAGATGTTAATAACCCTACTATAAGGCTTATAGCAAAACCGCGAATAAATCCGCTACCAATGGCTACCAAGGTTACCGCCGAAAGAATTGTGGTAATGTTAGAATCGATAATAGCACTAAAAGAACCTTCAAAACCTTGTGTTATAACTGTCATAATATCTATTTTTTTTCGCTGTAACTCATCTCTCATTCTTTCATAAATTAACACATTGGCATCTATGGACATTCCCAATGTTAAAATTAATCCAGCAATTCCAGGTAAAGTTATGCTAAATTTAAATATTGCCATAACGGCTACGGCACAAGCTAAGTTTAAAATAATAGCAATATTGGCAACTAACCCTAAAACTTTATAATAAAAAATCATAAAAAGCATTAATAAGCCAATGCCCATTCCACAAGCTACTTTGGCAGATTCAATAGCAGTTTTACCTATCGAAGGACCAATTACTCTTTCTTCAACAACATTTAGGTGAGCTGGCAAAGCCCCCGATTTAAGTAACCCTGCAAGCTCTTCTGCTTCTTGAGCAGAAAAATGCCCAGATATCATGCCGTTACCACCTATTATAGGTTCGTTAATTATGGGTGCCGTTAAGACTTTATTATCCAATACAATTGCAAAAGGTTTACCAATATTTTCAGAAGTAATTTGTCTAAAACGGGTTGTTCCCTGATTATTTAACTTGAATATAATGGCTATTTTCATATTTTCAGAAGAATATCTGGCATCAGTTAAAGTATCGCCACTTAAAGCCGCTTTTTTAATAATCTTATAAAATCTGTTAGAATTTTCACTGGATTGCAAAACCTCCATATCTTCTTCAACATAACTTGGCATATGATTTAAAAAAGGCTCTCTTGAATCCATTAAATGAAATGAAAGTTTGGCAGTTTTACCTAACAATCTTTTTAATTGCTCGGGATTATTGACTCCTGGCACCTGTAAAATAATTTTATCTTTTCCATGACGATACATCACAATTTCTTTAGTTCCCGAGCTATCAATTCTTCGTTGAATAATTAGCATGGATTGTTCGGTTATTTTGCTACGTAAACTTTCTAAAGAATTATTATCATATTTTATTTTAATGGCATTATCGCTTTTTTTAACTTTTAAATTATAATCAATTGATTGAGCAATTTTATCAAAATCTATATTACTTTTTTGGGTTAATTCTATTACAATTTCTTTTTCTATTTTATCAAAAAATATTTTATTATATCCAGCTTTTCTATTCCATAAAGTCTGTTTAATTTCATCAAAAATGCCACTATACTTTTCGTCTAAAAAACGATCAAAATCTACCGCAATTAACAATTGTGATCCGCCAACTATATCTAGCCCAAATTGTACTGCAGGGGCCAATGAAAAGATTTTTTTCCATGTAGCTTCCTTTTTATAAAAATGCAATATAATATTAGCAAAAAGTATATAACTTACTATTATAGAAACTATTGTAATAGTAATTATTTTAGCACGCAAAATAAATTTATGCGAAAATATGTCCATGTAAATAAATATATTAATATATATAAAGCTTTTAGAAGCTATCTAAATGGTTAATTGTCAACTTTTAAATTGACTTTAACAAAAAACAATGACCTATTTAGATATTAGCAATAAATAAATAATAAATTTATATATCATGATTTTACGATTTATATTCTTTTTTATTATTATTAATAATGCTGTAGCGGTGCAAACAATGTCTGCAATTAATATTTACTCTAAAGAAGAAGTTCCAGTTTCTGTTGCTATAGTTAATAAATTAAGCGATAATAGTAGTTTGCTTGAATCAATTGCTAAAATAATTAATGAAGATTTAAATAGTATCGCTAGATTTAAGGCTGTTCATCGCAATATAGATAATCTACCTAACGGACAAGAAGATTTACATTTAATGCTAAATAACTTTACCTCAGAAAAAATTGATAATGTGGTTCTTTTAAGCATTGCTACAGGCAGTAAACCCAATTTTTATGTGATAAAAATAAGTTTGTACGATATATTTTCAGCGGGAACAATTCTTGAAAAAAAATATGAAATTTCTAGTACTGGAGATAGAAAAGTTGCCCATATTATAGCTGATGCTATAATGCTATCTTTAATTGGTTATGAAGGAGATTTTAATACTAAATTAGTATATATAGATGAATTTAATTATGGGCAAAAAAACGCTATAAAAAAACTAGCAGTTGTAGATAGAGATGGCTATAATCAAAAAGATTTGGCTTCATCAAGTGGTTTAGCGGCTATTAATCCTGTTTATTCCTCAGCTAAAAAATCAATATTTTATTCGGATATGACCAATGGCACTCCTAGAATAAATATGCTTGATATAGTGAGTGGAGAGATTTCTGATTTAAGTAAAACCTATCCTTCTTTGGTTTCCTATAAACTTATTTCACCAGGAATTTCTGCCGATGGCAATAATTTAGCTTTTACAATTTTGCAAGGCAACAACGCTAATATTTATAATTTAGATTTTACTACGGGTCAGTTTGTAAAACTTACGGCAGGTGGGCTTAACGTGTCATCTTCCTTTTCTCCTGATGGTACTCATATTGCCTATACTTCAAACGTTGGCGGTAAACCTGCAATTTATGTAATGTCTTCTAATGGATGGAATCCTCACAGAATAACTTTTGAATTAGGTCATTATATGGAACCTAGTTGGTCGCCTGATGGACAATGGATAGCTTTTACTAGAATATTAAAGAATGTATTTAGCATAGGAATTATTAGACCAGACGGCAGAGATGAACGTATTTTGTACTCTGGTTATGACGCAGAAGGACCTTCTTGGTCACCAAGTAGCACTCAAATTGCTTTTTCATTTCGTACAAAAACTATTAAAAAATTTAAAATAAAAATTATTGATTTAAAAGGCAGAGAATTAAGAATTTTAGATACTTCGGGTAGCGTTTCGGATATTAATTGGATAAAAATTTAATTTTATCGTTCTCTTTGATGTAAAGAATTTATAGGCGGGGTATGTCGTGGCGGCGAAACTAATTTTGTTCCAACAGAATTATTATTTGTTATAGTATTGATTTTAGCGTTAAAAGTATCTAATTTTTATTGATTTGCTATAGGTTTTTTATTGGGTCAAAATTGCTTGCCAACATAATCTCTTGCTTCAGAACCGCTATGAGAGCCATTATGCAAATTATCAAATATGATTGCTTTATTCGTTTTAATAAAAGTATTTTGATTTTTGGCATTTTCTAAAAAACTTCTATGTTAAAATTTTTGTCTTTTTTAACAAGTTTTTGAAATTTTTTTATTTCTTTTATTTTATTCCCATGCAATTCGATAGATTCTACCCTTAATAACAATGTCAGGTCTGGAAATACCATAAAAATATTGTCATATTTTGCAGGCTAAGATATGTCAAATATTTGTTGTTTTTGGTTTGATTTTACTGCAACAAATGTGGTGAAGTTGCAGGTTTTT
>JANYEN010000021.1 GCA_025363115.1 Alphaproteobacteria bacterium
GTTTTAGAGAGAGGTGGTTGGAGTGAGAAGGGTTATGGTTAAGGTGGTTTTTATTAAGAGAATTTATTAATGCTTTTAATCTTAATAAAAAAATACTATATTTTTGACTAATAGAAATAAGTTTCCTAAGAGAGAGAGAGAGAGAGATAAGAATTTATTGCCATACATATTATAGTAGTTTTATTTTTATAAAAATAAAAATTATTTTGGTTGTATTTAAATACAAATCAAGCGCTTAATTAAAAGCAAATAATAAATAATTTATAAATTAATTACCATAATTAAGTAAAAAAACCTTGCAACTAAAAAAGCCTATTAATATTAGCAAATGTTAAATTATTAATATAATTATATATGCCAAAAATATCTGTAAGACAAGCATTAAGAGATGCAATGGCAGAAGAAATGCGCGAAAATAAAAATGTTTTTATTATAGGTGAAGAAGTAGCAGAATATCAGGGAGCTTATAAGGTAACTCAAAATTTGCTTCAAGAATTTGGTGCTAAACGAGTCGTAGACTCACCTATTACCGAACAGGGTTTTGCAGGTTTAGGCATAGGCGCTGCAATGGCTGGCTTACGTCCAATTGTAGAATTTATGACTTTTAACTTTGCAATGCAGGCTATTGATCAAATTATTAATTCTGCGGCTAAAACTCATTATATGTCTGGCGGAGAAGTAAGTTGCCCAATAGTTTTTAGAGGACCAAATGGTTCAGCTTCTCGTGTTGCAGCTCAGCATTCTCAATGTTTTGCTTCGTGGTATGCTCACTGCCCAGGTCTTATTGTTATTGCCCCGTACAGTGCTATGGACGCTAAAAAGTTACTTAAACTTGCTATAAAAAATAATAACCCCGTTGTGTTTTTAGAGCATGAATTAATGTATGGCAAAGAATTTGAAGATGTTGAAAGTAAAGTAGAAATCGGTCAAGCAATTGTAACCCAAGAAGGCTCTGATGTTACTATTGTTGGCTTTTCTTGGATGATGGAAAAAATTTATGAGGCAAGTCAAGTTTTACGTAGCACATATAACATAAGTGCCGAAATAATTGATTTATTAACGTTAAAGCCATTAGATATAAATACGGTAATTAAATCGGTAAAAAAAACCAACCGTATTGTTTGCGTAGAAGAAGGATGGGGGTTTGCTGGTATAGGGAGCGAAATTGCCTATTTAATTGGAGAGGCAGCCTTTGATTACCTTGATTCACCTGTTATAAGAATATGCGCTGAAGAAGTGCCGTTGCCTTATGCCAAAAATTTAGAAAGTGCGGCAATTCCTAGCACTCAAAAAATTATTGATGGCGTGCTTAAAGTTTGTTATAAAAATTAAATTAAACCTTTAGTAAAAACTCGATTTAGCTATTTTAAGTTAAAAAAATATCCGAAAAACAAACATATAAATATTATATACATTTTAATTAATAAATACTACCAACTTTTAAAACTTCTTTGGCTTATAGAAGCTATAATTTATATTACTAAAAACTATTTGGTTTCAAAAAAATCAATCAAACTAGATTTTTATAAATATCTTTTTTAAACTTACTCAAATTTCAGGTAAATACACCTTTAAGCTTAGTTAAAAACTAAATTAATTTATTAAAAATAATTAAAAAATTTATAAATCAATCCCCAATTACTGGTGGCTTTCTAGTAACTTCTTCAAAAAAGAATTCAGTTGGAGGAGCTTTAGGTATGGTATCAAGACCAGGAAAAGGACTAGTAATAATAGGATTTCTATTAAGATCGGCAAATGGCAAATCTGGTGTTGGAGGAGGAAATTCAGCATCTCCATCCGGTATCCAACCCGAAATATTTGGAGGGAATGGTCCTTGTAAATTATCATATACTGCTTTTGATTTTCCTTTAATAACAGGCTCTAAATTTTTATCATACCATTCTCCAGTAAAGCCATTTACTAATTTTTTTCCTACTGGAATTTTAGAAAAAGAATTACTAGGAGTAATATCTTTTGAAATATTATCACTTAAGGCATCGTAACTTATCAAAGGTTTTGGCTTTTGTGGCTTTTCTTCTTCTTTGCTGTCATTTTTTGATCCTAAAAAACCTTTAAATACCGAAGATCCAATTGGCTTGTTCCAAATTGTACTTCCTTCTTCGCTACAGGAAGTTAAAAGTAAAAAAAAGGCAGTTAAAGTAAAAAATATATTATTGTACATACAGCAATATAAAAGACTTTTTAGTCATTCCTAAGCTCATCATCTTCTATTACTGCAAAAAATCCTCCCGAAAGCATTCCATTTCTGTCTTTAATTTTATCTTTTGGAATTATTTTTTTTGGAGAGCCATCAATTCTATCTCTTGAAATTGTTTGTATTTTGAATTTGTTTGACTCAATTGGCAATTCATTATTTACTAAAGTGTCATTTAACTTTTTTTTTTGATCGGAATCTTTATAATCTTTATGTTTTTCTTTAATTATTTCAGCCATTCGCGAAAAAATTGATGTTTTTTTAATACTTTCTTCTTCTAGTTGCTCATGCTTGTGGTGGTTTTCTTTGGTAATAATATTTTTTTTTTCATTAGTTATTGGAAATTGCGAATATGATTGAGATCCTTCAATATTATCAAATTCCTCAAAAGTACTTTTATATTTAGCATAACGTAAATCTGCATTATTGGTTATTTTAGTGCTAATATCTCTTGTCATATTTAAACCAGGTGAAGCTAGAAACTCTTCTCCTCCTAAAGCATCAATAATATCAGATTCTATGTCATTATCAAATAATCTATTTTCTTCTCGCGTTGCAGCATAAGATAGACTATGTTCGGTATATTGTGGATTATCAACTTTACGTTCTTCTTTATAACTGGAATATTCTTCAGATTGCTTAGAAACTATTTCAGATTTGCTAGATGAGTGAGGGGAAGTATGGGATTGCATATAAGGTGGTTTATTGGCATTGGAAGATGATTTTTCGGGCATTTGAGAATTTGAAATTGACGAAGATAACTCTTCTTGCTTAAAAGAAGATGGATTTTTAGTAATTACCTGATTATCTTTTTTGTCAATCGAATTTACACCAGTAGCTACAACCGAAACTGATATTTTTCCTTCCATATTATGATCAAATATTGCTCCAAAAATTAATCTGGTGGACTTGTCAATACGTTCCTGAATCCTTGCAACTATGTCGTTTACTTCAAATAAAGTTAAATCTGGTCCTCCTGTAATATTAACTAAAACCCCTTTTGCACCTTCAAGGCTTACATTTTCTAATAATGGATTGGTAATAGCCATTTCAATAGCAGTAGTTGCTCTACCTTCACCCGAGGCTTCACTTGAACCCATCATAGCATATCCCATATTAGACATAATAGTCCTTATATCAGCAAAGTCTAAATTTATTAAACCAGGCATAGTTATTAAATCAGTGATACATTTAACGCCACCGTACAATACATCATCAGCCATTTTAAATGCATCAGTAAATGTAGTGTTTTCGTTAGAAACCCTGAATAATTTTTGATTAGCAACTACAATAATTGTGTCAACATATTTTACTAAATCTTGCACTCCTTGCTCTGCCAATTCAATTCTATGATAACCTTCAAAGTTAAATGGCTTGGTAACAACTGCTACTGTGAGAATTCCCATTTCTCTAGCAATCTGTGCAATTACAGGAGTAGCACCAGTTCCAGTACCTCCTCCCATTCCAGCAGTTAAAAAAACCATATTGGTTCCGTTTAAAAAAGATATAATCTCTTCTTTGCTTTCTAATGCCGCTTTTTTGCCTATTTCTGGCAAAGCTCCAGCTCCTAAGCCTGCTGTTAATGCTCTTCCTAACTGAATTCTTGTTTTACATGGCGATAGTATAAGGCTTTGAGCATCGGTATTAGCTACAGCACATTGAATTCCTTCTAATCCCATAATATAAGGTATCGCATTGCTACCCGCACCACCTACTCCTATTACTTTAATAACAGGTATAAAACTTGATAAATCAACATTTTCGTCGGTAACGCTGGCTATAAATGACATAATATCCCCTACTAAATGTTATACAATAAACAACTACATTTAACTAATAATCATACATTCTTAATAAATGCAAGATATTTTTAAAAAACAATTAAATATCGCATATTTTTAAGTTTAATTAATCATTTTCGTGTATTAATGATACAATTATAAATTATTAAATTTTATATATTTATGTTAAAAAAAATTTTATGATTGATTTTTATATCAATCTATTGTAATAAAATCAAAAAGATTATATTTATAATAACTTTGAATGTATGCTGTTAAGAAAAGCCTTATTAAAACTATAAAATTTATCCCCCTCAAAACCAAATCCTCTTTTACCCTACTCGAACTATCAATAGTAATAATAATAATATCAGTAGTCTTATCACTAATACTAACATCTAAATCATTAATAACTTTATCTAAAATAAATAAGGTGCAAAAAGACTTCCGTGATTTTAATG
>JANYEN010000045.1 GCA_025363115.1 Alphaproteobacteria bacterium
AGCTAATTTAAGTGGTATATCTAAAATAACTGGTGCGCTTGATGATGTAACAAATAGCGCTGCTAAGAGTATTGACGATGGACTTAGTAAGATTGGTGTTCAGCAGACTAAGTATTATGGTATTAACTTTGGAACAAAAGCAGACCTTGCAAAAGAATTTCATAGTGATTTGATGAAAGGTGGTACTGCTGAAATGAATAGTGCCGCTGAGCAATTTGGAGGTAAGGCTTTACGTAATCCGTATATTGATAAAGCTACCAATGATAACTTGTTTGCTGGTAGGTTTGGAAAAAGACCGCTGGAAGGACGGCTTGGGGAGACTGGTTATAAAATAAAACCTGATAGAATTTATCATGAACAATATATTTTTGATGATGGAACTAATATAGGGTTTGGAAACAAGGGGATGATAGTAAATGAGAATCCTACAAGGTACACGGTTGATATGAGTTCGAAGTATTATGATGATGATATGATGAAACAAGTCATAAAAGATGTAGAACCAGGTACGTATAACTGGAGATGCAATAATTGTCAAACATATGCCGATAGACTAAAGTTTGTATATGAACATAGAATTAATAATTTAAAATAAACATTTATGGATAGTATTATTTTCTTTTTTGAATATTGTTTTTTTATAGTAACATGGTGGCCATATTTAATTATACTTATAGCACCATGCTTTAAATCGTGGACTATAAATCGTATTGTATACTTTAGCTGTATTATAATATCATATGTTTTAGTTGCTGGATTAACTTTTGCATTGTATAAATTTTTTAAAAAAATCAAACTAAAATCTATATATATAAAAATTATTATGTTTTTATTTTTTATAATTGGAAATATTGGCCCTATTTGTTGGACTTTTATTTATCCGGATGGACTATATAAAGATACAAAACAAATAGTTTCTCATGAAGAAGCTATAAAAAATTTATTCGATGAACAAGCAAAAAAGATTAAAACTGACGGAGCAACTATTGCCAAGTAAAATATCATGTGCGATTATGAAAATAATAAATAAAATATGAAAAATTTAAAATCGTTAGCCATTATATTTATGTTGTTTTGTTTTAAGGCTAATGCAAACCTTGGTGCTGATTTAAACCTTGATAAAAAAGATCTTACACCTGCTCAACAAGAGGCTAAGAAAATGGGTGAAGTATTTTGTGAGTATTGCGAATTGGGATCTGTTGAAGAGGTATATCAAGAAGAATTATACGGTTATAATATGTATGGTAAAAAACTAAGTAGTGATGAATTTAAAGAAACTTATCAAGGGTTTATTGATAATGTATATAGAATTTCTAACGAAGAAAAGAAAAAACCAAGTCTATTTTCTCAAAGTATACTATCATGTAAATCCCAAAGCTTGAAATGCTTAGGCGATAGTGTAATAAAATTTAAAGATAAAACAAAATCATATCCTGATAATATTTCTAACAAAAAACTGGCAGAAATACAAATGCCAAAATATTGTTTTGAAACTTATAAGTCATTTGGCGTTAAAAATCTTATACAAAAAGATTGCGATAGGGATGCAAAAGAAATAGAACAATTATTAAAAAATGACCAAAAAACAATGCATAGTGCTTATATTGTTACAAATTGTGAGAATATTTATCAAACAGTAAATGGAATGATCTACTTTAAAACCCCAGAAGAAAAACAAAAATATATAGACCTTATGGGCTATTGTGCTAAGCAAGTTGGTGATTATTTAAGAAGCCAAGGTGCTGTAATATAGCAACAAAATACTTACTTAAAGCATGATATTGCATTTATCGTATTATAGAAATATTACTTTTGCGCTGGTTATCATTTCCGCTGTCGGTGTTGCTTTACAACTTGGTATTACAGCAGCCATAGATGCTAATAATGGTGGAGCTGCGGCAACACAGGCAATGCAAAGTGGACATATGGATAGTACTACTAAACAATATCAGGCTTTGGTTGGTAATAGTTTGTTGTTTGGAGGTAATGTTAATACTGGTTCCAATAGCTCAATAGACTCTGCAACTTCAATACAATCAAATAATATTAATCAAACTGCAGATAATAAAGAATCAGCAAGCTATAAAGAAGAACACAAGGATAGTTGAACCTGATTGGAATCAGCTTATGATGGATGCTGCGATAAATGGAGTGGTAAGTGGGGTTACTGTTGCTGCAGGTCCGTTAATAGAAGTAGGGATAGGTAAAGCTGCTGATTTTATTACAACAGGATTAAATAATATGGGTCTTTCTTCTGTTGTTGATGGGTTATCTGTTGCTGCCAGAACAGCTGGTAATGCTATTGATGATGTAGCTAATTTAAGTGGTATATCTAAAATAACTGGTGCGCTTGATGATGTAACAAATAGCGCTGCTAAGAGTATTGATGATGTATTAGGAACTGGAGCTAAAAGTGGAAGTAAGGCAGGTGGAGCTTTAGTAGGTGGAGCGGATGATTTGAGTAAAGGGACGGGTAAGGTTGATGATATTGAAATACAGGGATTAAAATCAAAAGCACGGGAAGCTGGGTTCGATATAGATAGTCACACACCTAAAGAGCTGTTAAATAAACTTGATGAATATTCAAACAAAAGCATATTAAGTGCTGGTGAAAAAGATATTAAAAATGGTATTTTTGCCACATTAAAAGAAAGTCCAGAATATACAACATTTGCAACAAATTCTATTAAAGAACAGTCTTTAAAGATGATTAACGATAAAGAAGTAGTTAATGCTATTGATAACTGGTCTTCAATTTCTACGGTAGAAAAAAAAGCTGCACTCCAAAAAATTTCAGATATACAATCTGAATTTAATAATATACCAAAAAAAGATCTGCAATATTACTCTAAATTACCAGAAGATGGCAAGATAAGCAACGGCTATTATAATGGAAAAATGTCTATCTAAACGAGTACAATATGAATAACAAGTTACGAATGACAAGCACAACCTTACATGAAGGCTGGCATGCTAATCAATCTAATTTGATAAAGAACATTAATGTACAAGATATAAAAATTCAGGACGATATTTTGTATATGAAATATAATAATAAAATTTATACTACGCCAAAAGAAAATTTTGTAGCATACAAAAACTTATTTATAGAAAGAGATGCAAGGAATATTGGAGAAAATGTTGCAAAAAATTTAATTAACCATAATCTTACACAGCCATGATAAGAATAATATTATTTATTTTTTTAATTTTTATGAAAGCGAACGCTACCGAATTACATTCCTATATAGTAAAAATTGATAATATTGAAGTTCCTGATGTTAAGAAAATGGACTTTTACAGCGTGCAGCCTTATGAAAATTTTAGCTTTATTGCAACTTTAAGCAATAATAGTAAAATTAAATATATAGGCTATATACAAATAGAAGGTAATCATATGATTTTCATAGCAAATGACAAAAATGTGAATAAAGATGATATTGAATTTATAAACAATCTAATCAAAAACAAGCAAATAAGCTCGCTTAGCGATATAGATTATGAAATGGGATTAAAAGGGCTATTTTTTGTCAGTAAAAAAATTTCAGCATTAAATAGAGAGATTACTTATCAAGAGCTGCTAAATGAAAATTTTTCTATTACATGGAATTTTGTTAAAAAATGAGATTGGCTATAAAACTTATAAACCTGGAAAAAATTATAAAACACAATTGCGCTCTCTTATGCAATTTATGGATTATGACCCTGCACGGTTTCCAAATAATCCAAATAAGAAATAGTAAATTTAATTACATTAATAAACCTATTTTATTATAACAGAGAATAGTAATAAACCTGATCCAAAGTTAATAATAATTTTAACGCCTCTGCTTGTGTAAATTGTTTATAGCTTAATTTACCATGGCAAATAGTATTTCTAGATACTATATGATCGTTTTGAGTTTCGTCAAAAGAAGAAAAATATTGGGTATTAATAAAATTTTCAAAATCTGCATAAAAAAATGGATGTGTTTTATCTTTATTGGCAATTTTTTTGGCATTACCAATTATCTGCCCTCTAAATACAGCAATGTCCATGTTTCCTTTTTTTGTTCCAGAATAAAAATCTCTCATTATCCCATCAACTTGAGCAATAATATTGGTCATACAATTGACATATTCTTTATTAATATAGGCCTGAATACCTTGCTCAATAATTTCTTTCCTGTTTAAAAAAATTTTGTTATTCCACCATTTACTTTTCATGCCATGAATTCTATCATCTGGCATTTTTGATGTAACAAAAGGAGCAAAATTTTCTATTTCTGGGGTATCGTTAATATCATTAATAATTTCAATAAATGGAAACCAGTCTTGAGCAATTTTATTTCCATGATATAATTCGTGAAGAAATAAATATCTAAAAAGTTTACCAATATTCTCCTTATTAGAATTTAGTGATAAATTTTTAGCTACATTAAAATCTGCAAAAATGTAAGTGTAATTATGATTATTTAAAATAAAATACATCTGACTGTTGCTATTGATTTTTGAAATATCAATCGCCAATTCATCAAACACGGCTTCTTTAATATCCACTATATCGCTAGTTAAAACTTCCTGACCTTGAGATATTTTATGTTTTGGTACGGCAAGTAATTTTATATCTGGCTGATATATAACAATATTATTTTCTGGATTTTCGTTGTTAATAATTAGCCATTTGACAATACCATTTGCCGGCAGCATCCATTTATTTTTTATATCAATATTTATATTACTGGATTTTATAATGTCCTCAATTTTAGGCATTAAAACCTTAAAATGTTGGCCAAAACATGGTAAATGATATATCATTGTTTCGCACTCAATAACTTCTCCAGCTTTTGCGGATGATAAAGCTTTTATTTCAGTTCTAAACCAAAAGAAAACCTTTGTTGCTATTTCAACAGCTTGTTCTGTAGTGGTTTTACCTTTAATTATCTTGTCAAAATAGTATTTCATTTATTATAAAATTAGTTTTTTAATAAGTTCTAAAATGGGCTTAAAGCCTGAAAAATCAACTACTATGTTTTCGTTGATCTTTGCTTCAATTTTTTCTAGCAGTCCTTTTTTATCACTTATAGCAAATCTATTGTAAAAATTATATATTTCTTGAAAATCGATCTCGATAGACTGTTCGTCTCTTTCTCTACCTCGGAGTTCTATGAAAGATTTATATTCGTCTTTTAAATTATCTTCTTGATTTAAGTATTCTTTATAAAACAAACATTCTATAGCTATTTTTATTTTTTCTCCAGTTTTTCTGCCTGTTATGGTAATGGCTTTTCCGCCTTTGCCTGTTATCTTGCTGATAGTCTCAACTTTATCATCGTCAAAAACACAAACTAACTTATTATTTGTTGCTTCTGTTGATACCTTTCTTACCACATCATTTATTACATTAAAAACAGTTGGAATTTTACTTGCACTATCACAGTTAATCATCTTTATTTGTTGTAAAGATAATATATTATTGAAAGAAATTGCTTTTTCAAAATATGCAATATCTTTCCCTTCACACAACATTAAACCCTGATTTTCCTTAATCCACTCAATTAATTGTATAATTGTATCTATAGAATCTTGTAGTAAAACTAATCCAGGAGTTAAGTCTTTTAGAATTTCCTTTTGAGGCCTTTGTTCTATAGTTACTTTACCATTTTCTTTATCGTCGATCCAAAACAAATTTTCTTTGGGGGCATAAGCTACTGTTGATGCTGAATGTGTTGTTATAATTACTTGAATATATTGGCTTAAATAGATACATATTTTAATAAAATCTTCTTGTAATTTTGGATTTAAATTGGCATCAAATTCATCTAATAGTAACACGCTAATGTGATCGTTGGCAAGAACATTTAAATTAAATAAATTTTGGTTATACGATAACGAAATAAGAATTAAGTCTATCATTTTTCTTTCTCCTTTACCTAACTCCGCATAAGGCAACTCCTTGTCTTCATATTGTAAAATAAGCTTATCTAGGGGGTTTTCTTTTTCTGGATCAAAATCAATTGATTTTATCTGATATTTTCTACTATTAAATATTTCCATAATAGCTTTGTTGGCTTCGTTCAATATTAATTGGCTTTTTGGTAAATAAGCTTGCCCCATATCATGTATTGGTCTAGCAATTTCTACAATTTTTTTTGCATTATCTTGTACTTTTTTTGGAGCTTTCTTTAAAGATTCTTGGTTGAAATAGATATTAAAGTCATATTTTATAAAATCAAATCGATTAGATATGGAATGCGCTATATCGTTAATATAATTCAATGGCTTTATATTCTTAAAGAACTTATCGCCATTTTTATGGCTAAATTTTATTTGCTGTATCTTATTATCAGAAATTTCTGCTATTATAGAACTAATATTAAAATATTCTTGCTCCCCATCATCTTTAACATAAAGCACTCCTTTGTGAAGAACATTCTTAATAAGTTGTGTTATTTTTTCCGAATTATTATTATCATTTGTTGCAAATATAGTTTGAATTTGAGATTTAAGTATAGCTAGATTAGCTTGAGATAAAAACGTTTCCTTTTCCTGTTTATATATATGTTGAAGTAGTTTAGTTTTTCCACTTCCATTTATTCCAGTGATTACTGATAATCCTTCAGATATATTATTCCATTCAAAACCTTCACTGAAAAAATCTAGTTTATAATCTTGATTTTTTGCTATCCTTATTGATTCAACTTTATATTTGGTCATTTTTATGATACTTATTGAGCAATTAATTTCTAACTGTAACATTAACAAAAGGGTTTTAGTTTAAAAATCATTAAAAATTTTACTGAGGTAATTACTTTTAGAGTGTGCTTGCAAATTGTAGTAATTATATAGATTAATGGCATTAAAATCTCGATTTATATATTTCTTTAAATAAAATATAGTTTTTCCTTATATTTTACATTCTGAATAGTATAAAGTTGGTAAAAATTTTCAAAAACATTAAAATCAGAAACAAACTTTGTATTGATATTTTGTTTTACAGATCAATCAAAATGGAATAACGTACAATCTAAAAGCTAAGCTCTGGCCATCAGCCTTCTCGCCCTATCAATATAATTATAAAACACCAAAACATCTCGATAATTAGTTCGCAATGTTTCCACTAACCCGCTCCAAATTAATTTGTTCAATAATGGCACATAATCAAGAAGACATCAATATATCAAGAAAACAAAGACGATTGGATAAAGATAATTTTACTAAGTACGAAAGAAAACTAACCCAAAACAATATAAATCCTACTAGCAGTGACGAAGAAAGCGATACCGAGTATCATTTTGACATTACTCAGACTCAGCAAGCTAAACAAATTGTTGAGCCACGAATTAATGAGTATTTTGCCGAAAGGCAAACAAGACATCCCGATCAAAATACTATTTTTCACTATATTTACGACAATCAAACACCCGAAAATATTATGCAAGACGATATTAAAAAACTTGTTGATTATGCCGACCCGATTATAATAATATTTAGCGATAAAACGCCATCAATACCAATATCTTCACATACCGATGCAGCTATAATAACAAAAATAAATGCCAAAATACACGTTTTATTATTGCGAGATGATACCGCTTCAATACTTGAAAATTTTTTTGGTTATAGTGATGACTTTGAATTTGTTGTACCTATTGCCAAAGTTAATCCAAAAGGCAATATTGCAAGCATTCAGGCAACTAACGAGGGATGCATAATGATTGCCGTCAATACGGCTCGATATTTATCTGTCTTGGATATAAAAAATATTATTGAAAGATATGAAAAAACTGGCATTTTAAGCTTTCGTGAAGTTGCCAAAGCTTTTACTTCGATAGAATTTTCAGCTTTGCAGGATTTAGAATTGCCAAAGCCAGAATATCATATTTTTTATCAAGAATTAAACAATTTTTATAAAAGAGATTTTGCTTTTAATTTAATATATTGCCATTTTTCAAATTATTTAAATCAATTAAAAAATCATCGTGATCCAAATTTTAATGCTATAAATGAATTGGTTATCCAAATTATTAAAGAAACTATAAAAGAAAATCTGCCAATGTTAGACGAAATAATTCAAAACTTTCTAGAACCTATTTCTCACGCTATAATTGATAAAATTTATCATCAGTGCCAAAATAAAACTTGGTTTAAAGATATGTCTGATAATATGAGTCAAGAAATAAATAGTTATAAACAAAAAATACTTATACCCGATATTTTTACTACTTTATCGCATAAAATAGAAGCCAAAATAAAATCAAGTAATATAATGCAAGTTTTTGATAACAAACAGTCATTTTCTAATGATGAGTATCAAGAGAAAGCTTTGTTGTTATTAAATAGAATGTTTCAGGAGATAATATCCAGTGTTGCAAAAAATCAATATAAAAAAGAAGCTCCTAATTTGTATAATAGAACAAAAATGTTTTCAAATAATACATTACTTACGAGAGAAAATATGAACACAATATTAAGAAAAACTTCTCATGTTGATTCTTCGTCTTTTTTGGATCTCGAAGTTCAGAGGCGTGATGGGGTAAAACATTTTTTGGCTAAGCAAAAATAGTTATTAAAAAAATTAAAACTGATTATAAGTCAAAATTTGTATTTTTATTTGTTTAAATAAAATATAATAATCATTGGTTGTGATGCTCTAATATAAGCATTTTACAAATAGCACTACATAAAAAAATAGTGGCAACAACCCAGCCTGCCCAAATGTTTACCGCTGCAATTAAAAACGCTAAAAACGAAAAAAAACTAGCCAATATTGCTGATTTTATTATATTTTGCTTATTTATAATGGTCATTGTTAATTTTCTTATTATTATATTTTGCTTAATACTTAATTGATAAATAATTAAACTGCCTAAAATTATGATTATAATAAAACCAATTATGCCAAGTTCTAATAAAACTTGCAACCCAATATTATGTGGGTGATGACCGTTGGCAACCAATGGCATTAATTCGGGCAAGTTTTGATTTGGAAAAGCCCCGCCACAAGTTATATTTTCAACAGCTCCAAAGGTTTCTGAAGAATTAAATCCATATCCCGTTATTAAAGAATTATAAATTTTATAAGCGTAATAATGCCAAATACAAATTCTATGATTTATGCTTAACTTAATATTGGGATTAAAAAAATTAGATTCCGTGTCCGCAATTGTAAAAATTATTGGAACTATAGCTATCATAAATATAAAGCCCATAATAGCTATTAAAATAGCAGATTTTTTTATTTTACTAAAAATAACAAAGCTAACGCAACCTACTATAAAACTAAGGGGCGCATTATAATTAACTTTATAAAATATAAATGGGGTGATTGCTATTAATCCGACCATTATAAAAACAAACAAAGAATATTTTTTGCAATCCGTTATCCATAAATTTGCAATCACTGGCCATATGATTATAATACACAATATTTGCCCCATATGTGATTGATAAATATTATAACCTATATTATCATTGGTTATCATATTTGGCATAATTAAGCTAAATATTTTATGATGCAATAAATGGTCTAATAAAAATATAACGCTGGCAAAAATAAGACCTTTGGCTAAACAATCAAAATTTTTATTTTGTTCTTTAGCGTTTGGTTGATTAACTAAAGCATATAAAAGCCCTATTCCCGTTAAAATATTAAATATTAACAAAATAATTTTTTTAATAGCTTTTTTAACATAAATTTGGTCAAAATCAAACCAGCAAAAAGAAAGAATTTGGTATGATATTAAAATTATAATAAATATTAAAATATTTGAAGCAATGGGATGGATAATTTTTTTTGGCGGCAAACTTTTATCATTAAAATTTTTTATTAAAGATGGCGTTAATGAAAACAACATTAAAAGCATAATTGGGGTAATCCAATGAACCCTAATTAAACAAATTATTGGGGTTAGAAATAATAAAGTTTTAAAAAAACCCATATCTCTAAGGCAATAAAATAATATTAGCTATCAAAGTTTCTAAAATTACGAGTTTGAGTAGGCAAACTGAAGGTAGGGACTCCTTCGTGACTTAATAAATCTTCAGTTACAATAATTTGGCAACCCAAACGCGATGTTTGTTCTAATCCAAACGCTAAGTCGAGCATATCTTCTTCGTCTTCACTAGCGACAGGTAAAACTTTATAAAAATCTGGGTCAACAATAACATGACATGTTGAACACGCCAAAGAACCTTCGCATGCTCCTTCTAAATCTACTTCATTATTACGTGCATGTTCTAAGACCGAAAGACCAATCTTGGCTTCTACATCTTTTGCGGTTCCATCTTTTTCTATGAATCTAATTTTTTTCATATTTATTTTTTATAATAATTTTATTAAAAATTGTTTTTATTTTTTTAAAGTCAAGGTTTTATCAATAACCTCAATCCCATTCATATAAGGCACTAAAGCTTTAGGGATTTTAACAGACCCATCTGCCTGTTGATAATTTTCTAATATTGCAACAATTGTGCGTCCTATGGCCAAACCTGAACCGTTTAATGTATGGGCAATTTCTTTTTTACCATCATTTTTTTTAATTCTGGTCATCATTCTCCTTGCCTGAAAATCTCCCACATTAGAACAGCTAGATATTTCACGATATTTTTGTTCTCCAGGCAACCAAACTTCTATATCATAAGTTTTTTTAGCGGCAAAACCAATATCTCCGCTACATAAAATCATAACCCGATAATGCAATTCTAGCCGTTTTAAAATTTCTTCAGCCGCCGAAAGCATTCTTTCGTGTTCTTCATTTGATTTTTCTGGCGATACAATTGAAACTAATTCAACTTTTTGAAACTGATGTTGGCGTATCATACCCCTGGTATCTCTACCAGCCGAACCTGCCTCTGACCGAAAACAAGACGAAAAAGCCACAAATCTTAAAGGTAATTCTTCTTCACGGAGTATGCAGTCTCTAACAATATTTGTAAGAGCAACTTCAGAAGTAGATATTAGATAAAAGCCATCTTCGGTAATAAACATGTCGTCTTTAAAATTAGGCAAATGCCCTACCCCGTATACCGAATCTTTGTTAACTAAATAAGGCACTGACATTTCGGTATATCCAAATTGGTTTGTATGAATATCTAACATAAAATTTTTGAGCGCCCTTTCAAGTAAAGCAAGGTGGCCTTTTAAAATTACAAATCTGCTACCCGAAATTTTTACAGCATTATCAAAATCCATTAATTGGTGGTCAAATAATTCAAAATGTTTTTTAGGCGTAAAAGAAAATTCATTAACTTTACCAAAATTATGCTTAAAAACATTGCTTTTTTCGTCGACGCCAATTGGCACAGATTGGTCTAAAATATTAGGCATTATTTCCAAAATTTCTTGCATTAGTTGCTCCGAAGTTTCTACCATTTTTGCCGATTCTTTGATTTGGTCACCAACAATATCCCCTTCTTTTTTTAATTTCTCAATTTGGTTTTCATCGCCGTTATTTTTTTTTAATAAACCTATGTTTTCGGCAATTTTATTTTTTTTGGCTTGCAAATCTTGTATTATTAGAGTGTTTTCTCGTCGATCTTGATCAATCAGAAGTAATGCTTTTAAATCAAAATCACATCCGCGACTTTTCATTGAAGCGTTAACTAACTCTAAATTATTTTTAATAAAGTTTATATCTAGCATGTTAATAATATTTAAGAATGTATTTTTAGTTTTTTAATAAATTTATCTATTAATTGCGCAAAAGCTCCGTTACCTAAAACATTTATACAGGTAATAACAGGATCAAAAAGTATATATAAGGCCGTAATTAACGACAACATAGAATCATTAAAACCTAAATAATTTTGTAAAATTGGCAACATAACAATAATTCCTCCTCCTGGAATAGCTGCAACAGAAAATTTTGCAACTACAAAATAAAAGGTAAAAATTATATAATTAAATAGCGACGGTGGAGCTACTCCAAAACTTTTTAAAATTGCATAAGCTAATATAGGAATAGCTATACAATCTCCAATTAAATGAATGTTTACAGTAACTGGCACTATCGCTCGAGCAAGTTCTTTATTTTCTGTATTGTTTTCTACTCCAATAATTGTAAAAGGCATGCTGGTAGCGCTTGACATGGTACTAAATCCACTAATGGTAGCTGGTAACATATTTTTAATATTGTTTAACAATTTTTTTATTTGTAAGTTGCTAAGCAAAAAATAGATAAATAAAATATAAAAGGTTTGCGCTAAAGCTATAATAACAAAAACAATGGTATAATCTTTAATAATTAACATTATAACTTTATCATATTGTAGTTTTACTATAAAACCTATAATAAATAAGGGTATTATAAAAATAAAACTATCCATAATAAATGTAAGATAAATTTTTATTTTTTGGGATATTTTCTTTGCTTTTTCATGAAATAATTTAAAACTCATAATGCCCAGCATAATTCCTCCAAACATAGCTTTGCCGTTACCGATTAAAGAAGGTAAATTTAATGTCCATAAAGGCAATAAAGTATCAGAAGTTTGGGGATTAAGTAACGATAAATTAAAGCTATATACTAATTCTCCTACATAATGGCTTAAAAAAGTAGAAATAAAATTAGAAAAGCATACTAAAACTAATATTAACGGTATAATTTTAATAGCATTATTTGCTAAAGATAAAGATGTTTGAAATAAAAAACCAAATATTATCAATGGCAGTAAAAATATAATAATTGATTTAATGGTAAGGCTAATCGAATAAAAAAATTGTTTTAATAAAATCGGCATTGTAGAGTCGAGAATTATGGTAAATATTATTATAGCCAATAAAATAAAGGGCATTTTACGAAACATTTTCAAAAATTTAAATAATAATTTATAAGCTCTATTTTTATATCGCTAGTTTTTTAAATTTCTATTAATAAATATTTATTAAGTTGATTTTTATTTTTAGCAATGAAAATAATTTTAATTAAAATTAAATTTAATTAAAAAAATGAAATACTTGTTAATAGGATTATTTTTATTTAGTAATGTATGCTTTGCTAACGATAAAGATAAGATTATAAAAGATTTTTCCAAACTTTCACAAGAACAAAAACGCTCTGCATTGGCAGTTATGTTGGATGGAGTAGAACACGAAATGTTTGGTTTTCATGTAACCAAAAGCAAGGAGGAATTAAAAAAGTATGGTGGTTTGCCAGGTTATGAAATTGTTCATTATGCTAGATATGATTCGGGTGGTTTAACATTGCCTGTGTTTAGAGTTTATGATTATAACAACAAGTTAATTGATACTGTAGTTGCTGGAGCTTTATTAAAAGATGGTAAGACTTTCCATCATATTGGGGGATTTAGCAAAGCCTATGATTTCAATCAAGTGCGTATAAATGGCGAAATAGTAGATAAAATGGAGGCAGATATACGTAAAAAAATTATGAATAGCCCAGTCCAAAGAGCAACAGAAAATCAACAAGCCTATACTCCTGAATTTTTTCAAAACCTAAAAAATGACGATTTTATAGATATTGCGCAAAACCAAGATGCATTATCAGGCAAAGGATATGATGTTAATTGCCTTGCTACGGCTATCAGAGAAACAAAAGAAGAAACGGGAATGATTCTAAATCCCGAAGAAATGATTTTATTGTCTGTATTTAGTGAAATTAGAGATCAAGAAACAAAAAAAAGTTATAAAATTTCTGCTAATACTACCGGAGCGTGTTATTTTATGTTTGAAGCAGGCTCAATAAAGCTTGACAAAAAAGGAAAAATAAAATTTGTAAGTTTAAATGAAAAAACTATTTTAAATGCAGATACAATTAAAGAAAACCTAGATATAGAAAACCTTAAATTAAAAGGCTTTGATGATAGCGACAATGGTATAGTTTTTGTATCTCAAAAAAGCTTAACAAAAGTTAGCGATAAAAAACAAAATACCGCTTATTCTTATAAAGCAAAAACTTTAATAGATGAAAAAGAAGTTAATTTTTATATGCCATTTGGGAGAGCTATCAATTTAGTGCCCAAAAATACAAAATACAAAACTTGTAATAATATTGAGTTTTTGACCGTAGGTTCTTTTGTACCCTCAAAAAATACAATTAATTCTTGGGAAGAAATTAATACCTTGAATATTAAAACAATTTGTTAGCTATTATTTATTAAATTTATCTTTTATCATTATGAAAAATATTATTATTGCTTCTTTATTACTATTAACTACCAATGCTTACGCATTTGAAAAATTTTTAATAAAAGCTGCAGAAAAACATAATGTATTAAAAGAAGTTCAAACCCTTATATCAAATCAAGAAATTACTAAAACTCAAAGCACCAATGACAGAATAACTTTAGGTAATATTCAATTAAGTATTGAAGAAAGCTTAGCGGAATGTATAAAAAAACAAGAATGTATGACAACACGAGTAGCTATAAAAACTCCTTTTCCAAGCACTCCTTTAAGAGCTGAAGAAAAAAATATAAATAAAGTAAGTGGAATTAATAACAAGCAAATAAACAATATTTTATTGGCACGCAAAAAAGCTTTATTATCTATTGTTAAAGAAGATAATAATTTTTTATTGATATCATACAAAAAAGATGGAGATAAAGCTATTAATTACAAATCTTATAAAGAATTGACAAAAAAATTTAACAATATTGTTGATTGCCAAGGATGTTATGAATTTTTTAAAGAAAACAATAGCTACGCATCTTATGATATAAACACTAAAGACAATAAAAAAATTACTGTTGCGGTTTATAATACCCAACTTTTAGAAAAAAACTCACAGCAAGAAATTAAAGTAACTTATAAAATAGAAAAAGAGTAACTTATTTAAATGAATTTTGTTATTTCTTGAAAATGGGTAGGCGAAATCTTTAACTTTTTTATTTAAATTCAACCGATGTTTTTAAAATAATTTACAGTTTTTTAATTTATTTAACTAATTATTAAAAATTGGTATTTAAATGATTAGCCTGCCATTTGCAGCTTCTTTGCCTATATTCCACATTTTAGAATAATAGGATTTAGAATTTTTTAGTAATTCTTCGTGGGTTCCTTCTTCCATAATTTTTCCATGATTCATAACTAAAATACGATTCATTTTTACTATAGTCTCAAGTTTGTGGGCTATTATAATAGCGGTTTTATTTTCAATTAATTTAAAAATACTATCTTGAATGTTTTTTTCATTCTTTTTATCTAATGCAGAAGTTATTTCATCTAAAATAATAATCGGAGAATCTTTAATAATAGCTCTGGCTATTGCAATACGTTGTTTTTGACCACCCGAAAGTCTAGCTCCCCGATCCGCCGCCGTTGTATGATATCCATTGTCCATATCTAAAATAAAATCATGTGCATAAGCCATTTTTGCTGCAGCTACTACCTCATCAAATGTAGCATTAATTTTGCCATATCTAATATTTTCTAAAATACTGCGATTAAAAAGTGTTGGTTCTTGGGGAATGACGGTAATATTCTCCCTTATTACGTCATGCGGAAGTTTTGATATATCGTGTCCATCAATTTTTATATATCCTGATAAAATATTAAAATTACCAGTAATTAAATTGGTTAAACTTGTTTTACCTGATCCAGAAAAACCTACTAGCCCTATTTTTTCTTTGTCCTTAATATTTAAATTATAATTTTCAAATAACAAATCCTGATCGTTATATCCAAAACACATATTTTTAATTTCTATTTTTCCAGTTTTAAAGGTTATTTTATCACCTTCAATTCTTTCAAATCCTGTGGGGTTGCATAAGGATGTGATTGTTTCGTTGCAAAAACCAATTTCTACAAATAATCGAGGTAAAGCATCACTAAAAAGCCAGATACAATATAGCAAATTATTAACTGCGAATAAAGCATAACTTATGGAATCGGCGCTAATTTTAGAAATAGAAAATAAATGCACTATTAAATATATAAATCCTCCGCCAATTAAAATAATATGAGTTATAGTAAAAGCCCAGTTCATTTTTTCGGTAAGCATAATAGATTTAACATGGGTATTCATGTATCTATTGAAAAATATTTTAACTAATTTAACTTCGTGTAGTTTGTTGGCAAATGCCTTAACACTTGATATGTTATAAAAAGTATCCGACATTTTAGCAATTAATGTATTATAAGCATTTGAGTTGATTGTCATTATTTGGGATATTTTCGGGGTTAACAATACCAGTATTAAAAAATGAATAATTACGGAGCTAACCACACAAACGCCCACGGTCCAGTGATAATAAAACATTGATCCTGCTAACCAAAATGCCGCAAACAAATTGGGAATTAAAATGCCAATACAATTTTCTATTAACACACATGAATTATTAGCCAGCATTTCTATTCTACTAACAAGTTCGGTAGAATTCATGTCAATAAAAAAAGATTGCTCTCGATTTAAAATATATTCAGTCATTTTGCTACTAATATCATATTCTAACTTCGGAACTACAAAATTAGCCATTAAATAAGCTTTTGCCCGCAACAACAAATGAGATAAAATAATTAATAATACATACATTATTATAGCTTTTTTACACACACTAAAAGCCTGGGTCATTAAATCGAGGTTTTTGGCTAATTCAATGTCATATAATATATTTGTAAAATAAGCAATTAACAAAGGCCACACTATAAGGTCTAATGCTGTTCCGAGAGCACAAATTTGATAAAAAATAAACAAAAGTGGGCGTCGTTTTACAAAGTACCAAATTAATGAATAGGTATTTTTAGTAGCAAATTGTGGCAAAATATTTGAAGTCATCTTAAGCTACTTTGTTTTTTTTAGGAGAAATAATGGCTTCTTGTTGTTCGGATATAGACATTTTCTTTTTTTTAACTACGTGTGATTTAACTGCTATATCGGATTTATCCTTCATTATACACTCTGGCTTTACATTATCGGTAACCACATTTTTATCAACTAAAACTTCTTTAATATTTTTATTATTTGTTATTAAATACATACTGTCCATAAGGCAATTTTCAATAATTGACCTTAAGCCACGAGCTCCCGTTTTGCGTTCAATGGCTAAATTTACAATTGCATCAAGGGCATCTTCTTTAAAAGTCAATTTAACCCCATCAATCGCAAACAACTTTTGATACTGCTTTAATATTGCATTTTTTGGTTCACAAATGATTCTTTTTAGCTCTTCTTTGTTTAATTCTGTTAGAGGAGCCACAACTGGTAATCGCCCAATAAATTCGGGGATCATACCATATTTTATTATGTCTTCAACTTGTACTTGCAATATTAAATTACCTAAGGTTTCTTTAGTTTTATCTATAATATTCGCCATAAAGCCTACCGAAGCATGATTGCATCTATCGCTAATAATTTTTTCTATGCCCTCAAAAGAACCGCTACAAATAAAAAAAATATTTGTCGTATCTATTGCTATATTATCTTGACCTGGCATTTTTTTATTGCCTTGTTGGTTTACTGAAGCTGTCGTACCTTCTAATAATTTTAATAGTGCCTGCTGTACACCCTCTCCTGAAACATCTCGATTGATGGAAGGACCTTCTGACTTACGTGCTATTTTATCAATTTCATCAATAAAAACAATGCCTCTTTGAGCCTTTTCTACATTATAGTCGGCATTTTGATAAAGTTTATGTATTACATTTTCTACATCCTCTCCCACATATCCTGCTTCAGTAAGAGTAGTCGCATCAGCTATAGCAAATGGCACATTTAAGGTTCTGGCTATAGTCTGAGCTATTAAAGTTTTGCCCGAACCAGTTGGACCTACCATTAAAATATTTGATTTAGTAAGCTCTATATCGTTAAGATCGTGTTGCATAATTTTTGGCATTGCATTGCTAATACGTTTATAATGATTGTAAACGGCAACAGAAATAATTCTTTTGGTTTTTTCTTGCCCAATTATATGTTGATTTAGAATATCCACCATTTCTTGGGGGCTAGGAATATTTGATATATCTGGAGAATCATTTTTGTCTTTGTGTTTTTCTTCTTTTACAATATTGTGGCATAAATTTATACATTCGTCGCATATAAAAACGTTAGGACCTGCAATTAATTTTTTAACTTCATTCTGCTTTTTTCCGCAAAAAGAACAGTGTAAAACTTTGGTAGAACCAATAAAATCAGTCATAAATATAGCATTATAAAATTTGCTTTTAACTCTAAAAAGTACCTTTCATAATAACTTTATTTTTTAGAATGTCAATAGTGTATTTTTAATAATGAAATTCGGGATGTTTTTAGTGGCAACTATAAATAATTTATTCAACTATAAATAAACTAATTGGATCTTTAATAAAAGTAATTAATATAAATTGAATACAAATTGCAGTAATAATAAGGGCAAAAGTTAGTTTTAAAAATTTGGCATTTATTTTTCCTGCCATTTTAGCCCCCAGATGAACCCCAAAAACAGAGCTAATGATCATAGTGGAAAATAAAATTAAATCTACCCCTTTGTTATATGAAGCATGTAAACAGGTAACATTTATAGATGTTAAAAGGGTTTGAAATAAAGCTGTACCCGAAGCTATATTAAATGGCATTTTTAGAAAATATATCAATATTGGCACTAAAAGTGTTGCTCCCCCTATACCCAAAATCACGCTTAGTAACCCTGTAATTAAACCGATTATCAGCAAAAATGATGAGAGTAATTAAAAGTAAAACTTTGAATTCACTTAGTAAGCAAAGGAGCACTTATCAATAAAAGGTAATTAATATCGTTAAAATTTGTTATCATAATATTTTTATTTTGGCGATTTTTAGGGCTAAGAGTGGATACGTCTCCTACAAAAAAAGGTATACAATTGGCGGACATTGCTCTAAAAATTTGGTTATTATCATTTACAATGGCCCAGCAGATATTATTATTATATTGCTGATTTATATCGGCAGCTAATCCAATCATATTATTGCTAGGTAAACTTGAATTAGGCACACCTATTTCTTTATAAATATCGTCAAAATATCCTATAATTTGTTGCGCTAATCCAAAAGTATCGGTAGCATCTTGATTGTTATTTACCAAAACAACCTGTTGAATTTTTTTTTGAGCTACTGTTACCATGGTCATAATAAGACCCGATTTAGTAGTATTTATAGTTGCATTTTTAATTTTATCCATGATTGAATTATACTCGTTTTTTATTTGGCGATATTCTTCTGGTTCTTCTGCAAAATAGTCAGTCAAATCATACTGTTCTTCATTTTGTTTTTTTCCACTCCACAAAGTTAATATGTTGTCAAAATCAAGACTGGGAGCATTCTGTTGTTTTAAGACATCGTTAACCGTCTGTTTTGATTGTCCAACCACGGGGGGAATAATAGTTGCGTCCCAATAAATAAAAAGTATATCAGGTTGCTGTAAAGAGATAAGGGGGGCTGGATTTATAGTCAAAACTGAGAGCTGATTTGAAAGAGCGGGGCTTGATGGATCGGAAAAATCTGCTTTGACAGGAATAATAAAAAAAATAATTAAAAATAAACCTATTAATGCATGGGTCATATTTTTTTCTTCTTATTCTTTTGCTCAATTCTAACCTGTATCATGCTGTTTAAGGTTTCTAAAGCTGCTTCTAATTGTGGTTTATGTTTAGATTTTAGTGAAATTTCACAACCCAGCATTCCACAACTAATAAAAGGATGGCTACTTATTGATACATTACTATATTTATTATCTACAAAGCTAATAATGTCTTTAATAAATGGTTCTTGAATATGAAAAACTGCCGCATGTGAAAAAGTAGCTAAATTATGCTTTAAACTTTTTTTAACTTGCTCCGACATTGCCATAAAAACTTTGGGATTACCTGGCAAAACGTATACATTATCTATGACAAATCCTGGTACATCGCTAAGTTTATTTTCTATAATTTCGGCTCCGCTAGGCAAATAAGCAAGCCGTATTTCTTTTGGGTTTTGCCTAGATTTAAATTTATCTTGATATTTTTTCTTTAATCTAGATAATAATAAGGGATTTAATATCATTTCTACTTCAAAAGTTTTGGCAATAGCTATGGCAGTTACATCTCTTTCTTCAATTCCTATACCTCCGCTTATAAAAACATAGTCATATTTAGCTTTAGCTTGACTTACAGATCGTGATATCATTCCTACCTCATCAGGCAGAATACTAATTTCACATAAATTTATATTGCCATTTTTTAATAATATAGCCAATGGTTTGGCATTTTTTTCTGATGTTTCGCCGTTTATTATCTCGCTACCAATTGCTATATAAATAGCGTTAGGTTGTGCTATTAAAGCCATATATTTACATTATTAATTCCCTTAAAACCTCATAACCTTACCTTGTCGAAGCTAATAAGCAATTATTTTATGTATAATTATACAGTTTTTAAAAGCTAGTAAACGTTTATGATTTTATTTTTCATGAAAAACTCCAGTAGTGCTTTTCATTTCAGAATCCCAGGCGAATAATATTTCTTTAGATAAACAACCTTTAAATAATTTTTTTTGTATCATTAAATCCCGAGAAAGGAAATGATCTGCTCCTAAATTAGGAATGCCATTTTTTTGCACATATTCTATTATTTTTTTAGCCGCAGATTTGGTCATTATGTATGCGACATTACCAGAAATGGATTTGAACGTAACGATATGGTCAATAAATGGATTTGAACCATAAATAAACAAAGAAGCAATTTTATTGGAATGAAATTTATCGTAATAGCTGTGTTTATTATGATATAAATATAGCATTTCGCAGTCTTGCGGCATGTTATTTAAAATATTTTTTAATTTTTCTTCAAAATTGTCTTTAAAAGTAAAATCGTCTTCCATTATTAATACGTAATCATTTTGGCCGTCAGCAATTTTTTTAATAACCGATAAATGGCTACACTGCGCCCCTAATTCACCCAATGAAAGAGAGTCCTTGTATTCTTTAAGAGTATCCGAACTTCCGTTATGATAATTTATAATAAAATCAGGGCTACAATAAACTTTATAAATATTATTTTTTTTTAGCTTTTCTGTTCTATTTTTTATATTGATATTGTTTATCAAAATTCCATTTTCAGAATCTATAATTTTTAAGTTCAAACCTTCTATAGCTTTGAATCTTTCATATTTTATCCCTTTTAAGCTTAATCTTTCATCGGAGTTTTTTAGTCTATCCGTTGATCTATCCAGGTTAATTAAATAAGTTTTTTCTATTTTTATAGATTTTATAGGGCAAATGCAATTTAACCAAAAACCTACAATACATAAAAAAATTAATGCAATTAAAAGATAAAGTTTTTTCATTTATTAAAAAATTTGATTATTCAATGCTAAGTGTTTATAATTTTAAATATCAATAAAATTGATAAAAAACTAAAAATATATTTTTAAAAGCCTAATATTAATTTTATTTTTTCTAACATATTATTTGCCAAAAAATTTGCTTTTTGATTGCCTGTTTGCACTATATTAGTGAGATAAAAACTATTTTTAAGCAATTTTTTGGCTTCAGTTCTGATGGGGCTAATATGAGAAATAGTTGCTTCTGCGAGAATATTTTTAAAATGTGTTATTCCAGTCCCTCCATACTCCGTTATTATATCTGTTTTGCTTATATTTAATAAAACCGAAAGTATTTCTATTATTTTATTTATTTCTGGGTTTTGCAGTTCATTTAAAGTTATTGAATTGATGCTTTCGGTATTTAAATTTTTAATTTTTTGATGAATTTGATCATTTTCATCAAAAATAGTAATATCAAAAAAATTATCAATTAAATTGTTATTTATTGCATTATTTAAAGGAGACATTATGATTTTTGGTATTTTAAAAAATTCAGTTTTATAATTATCATTAAAATTTTGGGCGACTTCAATAGCAAGTTTGGAATTTTTAATTTGGGCAAAGTCTGCAACTATTAAATCGGTTTTATACATTAATAAATCAGCGCAAAATAAAAGATTATCTTGATTGTGCTTTGAAATATATGATAATAACCAGGCTAAATAAGTATGTTGACTGCCAACTGCCGATTGACAAAATATGTTGATATTTTTATTGATAGCATTTAAACCGCAAGCTAAAAAACACGCAACAGCATTAGTAATAAAATTATTAATTTCATTACGATTATGAATAAATTTCATAGCATATAAGTCGTCTATCATTATATTAAAAACCACTTGATTGGTTGGCTGTAAATTTAGTTTTTTTAACTCAAGAAGAGAAGATAAGTAACTTGAAAAATATATAGCTTTATCTATTTTTAGGTTATAAAAAACATTATTGATTTGCATTGATTTATATAAATAATAATGTTTATATGATAAAAAATATAATATATTTTATTAAAATCTAGTAATAATTTAACTTAAATTATATGGAAAAAACAGATGTTGTTATTATTGGGGCAGGACCAGTAGGTATATTTGCTGCTTTTGAAGCCGGAATGTTGGGAATAAAAAGCCATATTATAGATATATTAGAAATAGCAGGAGGGCAATGCTCTTCTTTGTATCCCGAAAAACCGATATACGATATTCCAGCTTACCCACAAATTACTGGAGCAGATTTAATTAATAATTTGTTAAAGCAGATTGAGCCGTTTAAAGTACCATTTCATTTATCCCAACATGTAACAAATCTTGAGGTTGTTGCCGAAAGCTTTTTAATAAAAACTTCTAAAAATTTAGTTATTCAGGCAAGAGCGGTGGTGATTGCGGCAGGTTCGGGGGCATTTGTGCATAAAAAACCCCCTTTAGAGAATATTGAAAGCTACGAAGGAAAATCTATTTTTTATACAATTCAAAATTCTCAAATTTTTAATCAAAAAATTGTGGCAATAGCTGGGGGAGGGGATTCGGCTGCCGATTGGGCTATTTTACTTAGCAATATAGCTAAAAAAGTTTATTTAATTCATCGCCGAGACAATCTAAGATGTTTGCCTGAAAGTGCAAATAAAATAGATCAATTAATAACTCAAGGCAAAATTGAAAAACTTACTCCTTATCAACTTGGGGCAATAAAAGGGCAAAACGGAATGATGGAAAAAATTATTCTTTACGATATGAATAACAATCCAAAAGAAATTAAAGCTGACTATTTATTGCCATTTTTTGGCTTAAGTGCTGAGCTGGGACCTATTTATGACTGGGGTTTTGATATTGAAAAAAAGAATATTTCGGTAAATTTTGCTAATATGCAAACGTCGCTTAAAGGTGTATATGCAATTGGAGATGTTGCTTATTATCCCCATAAATTAAAGTTAATTTTAACAGGTTTTGCCGAAGCAGCAACTGCTATGCATGATATTTATAATATAATATTCCCCGATAAACCACTGCATTTTGAATATTCGACTACTAAAGGAATTGTAAAATAATTACAACTTGCTATCCTGGCTATCTAAGTAAAAATTTATTTTTATTTTATATTTCTGAAGCTTTTTACAATTTAAAACTGTTATGTATTTTTGAACTATTTTATAGCTTTTTGATAATAAATTAAAAATATTGATTTTAATTTTTGAATCATAAAAAAGTTTTTATTTAGACTGTTATGAAAAAATCCTTTACTTTGGTCGAACTTTCTGTAGGATAGTTATAATATCAATAGTTCTTTCGTTAGTATTAGTATCTAAATCACTTATTGATTTGGCAAAAGTTAACAAAATTCAAGAAGAATATAGAAATTATAGTAATAGCATTAGAATGTTTTACGATAGATATTCATGTTTCCCGGGAGATTGCACAAGCGTACAAATTCCCGACTTAATGAGCGCAGGATTAACAACAAATTGCACTGCAGCTGGAGTTACTGCTACTTATTCTTCACGATACGGACTTGCTGCGAGTGCAGTAGTGGGACCAACTACTTTAGTGCTAGGAAATAGTAATATAGATAGTGCCGTTAAAAGAAGTTGCATGTTTTATGAACTTCAATTAGCAAACCTTACTACTGGGGTTACTCCTTCTTATAACACCGCTGCTAATTTAGCTGATTCGGTAGCAGGCAAAAATATTCCAATTGCAAAATTTAGTTCTCAATCGGCTTGGGATTTTACAACTGTATGGTACCAAAGCAATAATGGTGCAATAGGGCAGGTTACCTATGAAACCGCTACTGTTGATGGTGTATCAGGCAGTTGGAATGGGGCTTATGGCTTGGTTCTTAGAGATGCTAACGTTATTGCTAGTAATCAATTATACGGCTTATATTGTATATGGTCATCAAGTGGTTATGCTGCGTTATCAAGCCCTGGGATAAGTTCAAAATTAGCTAGCAAATTAGATGCTAAGTTTGATGATGGAATGCCACTTCAAGGAAATATTAGAAGTGCAAGAAATTCAACTTTAAATTGCACTAGTGGCGCAATTAGCACTATTTCTACTAGCCATACTTACTTAAGCACATCAAGCTTGAGCACTGGATGCTTTTTGACTTATTATATACCAACTATTACTAGTTAATTATTAATTTTATTTAAAGCATTATCAAAATCTTCTATTAAATCATCGATATTCTCTGTTCCGATATAAAGTCGGATAGAAGAGGTATTTAAAGGTTGATTTTGGCTAAACTGTCTTATGTTACGAGGATTATCGGGTGGTAACGGTATAGCCAAAGAATCTACTCCTCCATAGGAATACCCTATTTTAAAATATTTAAGACTATTAAATAATCTCGCCATTGTTTCGTGGGGGTAATTTTTATCTAACGCAATCGACATTAAACTAGGAGCTGCATTGAAATGCTTTAAAAATGCGTTATGCCCAACGTGATCTTCTAAACTGGGATGATAAATTTTTTTCACCACTTTATTAGTTTTTAAATATTCTATAAATTGTGCTCCAACTTTGATGGAATGATCCATTCTTAAGTCCATAGTACGCATACCACGCAATAAATTTGCTGATGATTGTGCAGATACATGATCTCCACATTCATCAACAATTGCAAAAATTCTTCTAAAATGCTTTTCTTTGACGCAAATACAGCCTGAAAGCATATCCGAATGCCCTGCTGCATATTTGGTAAGAGAGGTTACCGAAACATCAAAGCCAGCATCTAAAGGTTTAAAATTAATCCAAGTAGAATATGAATTATCACATATCGAAACGGCATTTATTTGCTTTGCAACTTCTATAATAGCATCTATGTTGGCAATTTCAAAAAACCTAGAAGATGGGATTTCGGCGTAAATCACCTTGGTATTGTGTTTTGCAAGTTTTACTAATTCTTCACTGGTAATTGTGGGGTCAAAATAAGTACAAGTTACCCCATATTTTAATAGTACATTTTCAATAAAAATCTTTACTGGCGTATAAATTCCATCGCTTATCAGCATATGAGAACCCGCAGATAAAAAAGCCAACATAGAAGCTCTGATTGCGGCAATTCCAGAACAAAAAAGCTTACAAAAATCAGCATTTTCTAAATCGGCAATAATTTGCTCAACTGCTAAAGTAGTAATATTTCCACCTCTGCCATAGTCATTTAAAGTGCTTTTTATTGTATCTAAGTCAACATTTTGTTCGTTAACTGCCGCAGTAATGAAATTTTTGTAGCTATCAAAAACTACAGTAGATCCGTCCAAAACAGGTATGCCATGGTTACGTCTTCCCTGTAAATTTAAATTATACTTTTCGTATATATGTTTGTGAGAATTTTTTTTATTATCCATAGTTTTTTATATTTTTAAAATTTAAAGTAGCTATTTTTATTTATAAAGCAATTATTTTTTTAGATTAAAACGAAAAAATTATATTTGCATTTAACGGAATTTAAAATTAATAATGCATATATTTGTATAGATAAAAATTGTTGCTAAACTTTGAATTGTTATTAAAATGTATGATTTTTATTATTTAGCAATAGGTCATTTTTTTTCTGTTATGTCACCAGGTATAGCATTTATAGCAGTTATAAAAAATAGTCTTGCATTCGGATCTAAAAAAACTACAAATGTGGTTATGGGGATTGCAACGGGGCATGGTATACTTGTAGCAATTGTAATGCTGGGAGTTTCTGGCATTTTACTTCATGAAGA
>JANYEN010000049.1 GCA_025363115.1 Alphaproteobacteria bacterium
ACCAAAATAATTCTTCCTTGTTTTTTATCGTTTAACCTTGAAAATAAAACTTCTTGAACCCATTTTTGCACTTTTTTTCGCTCTAATTTGCTGTGTATCTTTCCAGGATTATGCGGATCATCTATAATTATTATATCTCCGCCCTCCCCTGTTAAAGTGCCACCTACCGAAGTAGCAAAATAATATCCATTATCTGCGGTGCCAAATTTTGTTTTAGTATCAAAACCAGAAACTATGGTGGCTTCTGGAAAAGCGTGTCTGTACCAATCGCTTTTCATTATTCGACGAGTATCGCTGGCATGCTTATTGCTAAGTGTTGCCGAATATGTTGCTATTATAACCCTATTAGAAGGGTTATGACCAATATACCAAGCAGGAAAAGCAACGCTAAAACAAATAGATTTTAAATACCTCGGCGGAACATTAATAATTAATCTTTTATAAGACTTGCAAGACAAAGCATCGCAAAACAGTTTTAAATGCCAATTATCACTAAAATTTTTACCAGGGTTAATTTCATCAAAACTTTTGATTAAAAAACTATGAAAATCTGCTTTAATTTGTTCAGTAATTGCGGTTTGGATAATATTATAATCTATTGTCATGCCATTTTACTTTGAACCAAAACAAAGCAAAATAATCTAAAAGCATTTATAGGAAGCAAAAAATTATTCTCCGTGCGAATTAAGTTCGTTAATCCTGGCAATATAAGGGCGTTGTTTTAAAAAATCTGTTGTTATAAAAATATTTATCCATTCAATGGCATCCTCTAATTTAACAAAATCTGCACCTAAACATAAAATATTGGCATTGCTATGTTGTCTAGCATCAATTATAGTTTGCCTATTATAGCATAACGCCGCCCTTATATTTTTAAATTTGTTCGCCATAATCGAAACTCCAATTCCGCTACCACAAATCAGGATTCCAAAATTGGTATCATCAATGTTTCTAACTAATTCTTTAGTAAAAAAAGTATAATCACATCTATCAATAGAATAAGCACCGCAATCAATAAAATCTAATTGCATGTTAGACATGATATTTTTTTTAAGGTTAAATCCTCGATGGTCGGAGCTTATTATAATTTTTGTCATACACCAATTAATTCTTCTATTAAATAATCTTTTTTTAGGGACGGAAGATAAACTTTTAAAAATTTTACCACATTTTTTTTATTTTGGCGAATTTCAGGATTAAGTTTTGTATTGTGTATTACTCCCATTTTAACTAGCATGGTTGGCGCATCTATTCCATCATGCATTAATACTATGCCTACCTTATAACGACTTGCATATATTGCATTTTTTATAGTCAAAGCACTTGACGATTGCTTCCAATCTTCAGTATCAATATCCCACCAAACAGGTTTAAGACCAAATTGTTTAACAATTTCTTTAATTTTATCGTTCATCGCCCCATATGGCGCTCTAAATAATTTAATTTCATAATCTGGTAATATATTATGTATGGCATTTATAGTCTTTTGTATTTCACTAGCAACAACCGACGCTGAAACTTTAGTAAGTAAAGGGTGAGTATAAGTATGCACGCCAATTTCGTGCCCGTCTTTAACTATTTGTTTAACAATTTCTGGGTATTTATCTACAAAAAAGCCAACCACAAAAAAGGTTGCTTTTACATTATTATTTTTGAGAATATCTAAAATTTTTGGAGTCCATATTTCGTCAGGACCATCATCAAAAGTGAGTGAAAGGCTGTTAATATTTGATATATTGGTAATAATCTTTTTAGGCGTACCCGCATTAGCAAAACCTTTGGCAAAAAACATAAATATCAGAAAACATTTAATAATTTTCATATGTTGATGATATAAAATATTATTTTTATTTGATAAAACTGTATTTTAAATACAACTTGTTTTTATTATCAATTGACTTTAATTTAATATTAAATATATTTTTTAAGTTAAAATTAATTTTTTATAAATAAATTATGTTTAAAGCAATCGCTAACGCATTAAATTATCAATATAAAAAAGAACGACATCGTCTTTCTTAAATTTCAGCTACAGCTAACCAGCTACAAATCACGTATCAATTTTTATTTTTTTATCAATGGTAAACATTATCAGTATATTATTTTGTATTTTTATGAATCTAAACACAGCACAAGCAAATCAAACTTACGATTTTAACAATAAAACTCCAGAAGAAATGTATAAATTAATTGAAACGGGAACAATGAGATGGACTGATCTTTCTAAAGAAAACCGAGATCATTTTCTTACTTCACTTTACAAGTATTATGAACAAAAAAATCCTGAATTAAAAAGCACAATACAAAAAGTGGCTACTAATATGTCTTTAAAAAATGGAATATTAAACGTAGTTGTGGTAGATGGTACGCATCCTGAAAATGATGTTATTGCGGCATTAATAAAAGCAATTGATAAAGAAGCTATAATAATTTATAAGCCTGCTAATTTAAAACCAAACCAAGCTCAAAAATATATAGAAAATGAATTAGAAAGTAGCTTAAAAAATAACAATAGTAATATTAAAAGCGTAAATATATCATTTGTTCACGGAACGGAAAGAAATTCTAGACCAAAACTGCTCCAAGCTTATAAAATTGATTCTTGTGACGATTTGCCAAATGAAGCCAAGCAAGCTTGTTTTAAATTTAACCCAGATGTTGAGACGATAATGGGTGGCTTTAGCCCCGAAAAATATGCAGATATGATATGGTCAATAGCAAAAATTATTGAGACCAGAATAGGCAAAACAGAAATAAATTTTAATAGTCCAGCTTGCGGTGTTTTTTATCGTGATTTATATTATAAAATAAATCAATCTACTCAAAAAGTTGAGCCAATATCCAATAGCGATGAGGTAATGGGAGACAAAGTTTTGAAAAGATTTAAGCAAAACGATGAGACCAATCCAATTAAATCAAAATTTTCGGCTAGCTTTTGCACTACCGAATGTTTTAATAAAAGTATACCAAACATAATTGAATTAGTTAAACACAATCCTAATACTAACGACATCGGTAACATACTATATTTTGGTTTTAATAACGGGGGATATCTTGGCATTTTAAAAAGAGATTATATGAATCCCGATAATTTTGGAACAGTGCCAATCGAAGCTATCAAAGGATATATTGATGGAACAAGACCTTTAGAATTCAGGGAAGAAATATATGATTGCGTCAAAAAAGATGTTATAGATGCTAAAAAAACTGGCAGAATGAAGGTTGATGCAAATAATTCTGTAAATTCTGTTTTTACAAACACCCCTTTAAAGCTAATAGACGAAAAAACAGAAAACAAAAAGGTGTCTTCAATGAGGTGGTCAAGGTCTTTTTCCCCACCTCCGTCTACCCTTGAACAGCAAATGCAACCAATGGACCACGTTGCTAAAGAAGTTGTAAAAAAAAGTTTAACCGATGATGTAGAAGATTTATCTAACCCTATAAATAAACTTTTTAGTGAAAAACAGCAAAAAGCACCCCGAAGATAATTTATGTTTTTTAGATAACCAGATTTTAACAGTTTTTATTTTGTGAGCTTAATTTTAAAGAGAAATGGTTTTTATTTGACTTTTAGATAAAACAAAGAAGAGTTTTAGCAAATAATTAATATTATTTTTAATGGCGGTTTTTGAAATTGTATATAAAACGTCTAATAATAGCGTAAATATAGAAAATATAAAAGCAATAAAACACGGATTTTATTTGCCTTATGCGGTGCCATTTTTTGCTTTAGTAGTTGGTTTATGGCAACGATGCTGGTTTTTATTGATTTGGTCTATATTTATAACAACAATATTTTTAATAATAAAAAGCACTATTTTGGGAATAACTATAAAATTAGCTTTATTAATATCTTTTACATTTTTTATTCCTGATATAAAAAAGCTTGACCTAGCCCATAAAGGTTATATTAGCGGAGGATATTTTGTAGAAAAAAACCAAAATAAAGCAATTAGAAAATTTTTTGAAAAAATAAAATTATGATTAAGCTTTTTCGCCAGCAAAAACAACTGGGGCATTATCATAAAAATAAAGAAGAAAAATGGATTGTAGAAATTATCGACCAAAATGATCAAAAATTTATTACTCCAAGCACGGGTTGCGAAGGTGGCACAAGCTTATCAACAGATAGAATTATTATTTTTAATAGTAAAAATTTAGCAATAAAATATTTGACTACAAATAATTTAGACTATACTGAAGAAAATGAACCAAAAGAAAAAAAATTATTCTTTAATTCTTATAGTAAAAATTTTATCTAATAAATTTTATGACAAAAAAATCAAAAATAGATATTGAAGTTACAATACCGCATGCAGAAAAGGGTACAATTGATGTTTATGAGCATAAACATGGTCATGAAGAACATTTTGATAAAAAACATCAGGAAGAAAATGCCAAGAATAAACATTCCGAAAAAAAACCTCGTGGTGGCAAATATAAAGTAAACGAAATTGAACGTGAACAAAGTAAAAAACATGCTTTTCATAAGCCTTTGAAGCACCTCGAAACTGAAAAAAAATAATGATTATTATTAATATAACCTTAGGTACCATAAAAATATATGACACAAGAAAAAACAGGTAATTTTAAAAAATCAACAAATTATCCTGCAAAAAATAATAAAACAAGCTCATATAAAAAAACAGATTATAAAGATAGTCCTTCTTTTAAAAAACCTTATGAAAAAAAAGAAATATTTAAAGATTCTGATAAAAAATCAGATGATTTTAAATATAAATTTGATAAATTTCCTCGAGAAGATAATAAAAAACCAACTTTTGATAGACCTGCAAATCCAGTTCCTCGGGTAGAAAAAAAAATATCCGAATTAATGGAGATTTCTAAAGAAGAAGCCAACAAGTTAATCACTGCTGGCAAAGTTAAAATTAATAATGTGGTGGTAAACGATTTATCGTTGCGTGTTACCTATGAAGATGAAATTCATGTTAATAATCGCCTCATTCCCAATAAAAAAATACCTTTAAAAGTTTATATTTTTCATAAACCTAAAGATTATATTGTAACAAACAGCGACCCCCAAGGGAGAAATACTATTTTTGATATTATTCCTAAAAAATTAGGCAAATTAATAACGGTCGGTAGACTTGATATCAATAGCGAAGGTTTATTGCTTTTAACAAATAATGGTGATTTTGCCAGAATGATGGAATTACCTCAAACTTCTATTCAACGGGTATATAGAGTTAGAGTGTTTGGAAGCTACGATATTGCAAAATTGCAAAATTTAAAAGATGGCATAGAAATAGAAGGCGTTAAGTATGGTCGTATTTTTGTGAACGAAGAAAAAAAAGGTGGTGATTCGGCAAATAATTGGTTAATGGTAACTTTATATGAAGGTAAGAATCGTGAAATTCGCAAAGTTATGCAATATTTTGGTTTGCAGGTAAATCGTTTGATCCGCTTAAGTTATGGGAGATATAATTTGGGAAGTTTGCCACTAGGATGTGTTAAGGAAGTTAAGCCTATTATGAACAATTCATATTCAAAAAATGTTAATAATAATGATAAAAAATTTGTTAACAGCAAAAGACGCCCTCCAAATAAACCTAAATGGCGAGAAAAAACTAAAAAGAAAGATGAGAATTAATTTTTTAAGTTAAAAAAGTGTGAACCGTTCGGAGTTTAAAAATAGAAATAATTTTACAATTAGATATTCATTATCTTTTCCAATCTGTATGACATTGATTGGTTGTTTCTGGATATTTACTAATATTAGACTTTATCCACTTCATCCTACTACTTCAGATATAAAATTTCTTCAATATTCTGTCATTTTTGGCTTGTGTACCATTATAATTCCCTTGACAATACTTAGAGACAAAATTAATGTTTCTGGAAGTTATATTGAGTATCGTGGTTTGTTTAATAAGGCGATAATATCGGAACTTCACTATATGACATGTCGTAAGTTTTGGATATTCAGATACGTTAGATTTGGAAGCAATAAATACGCATCATCTGTCAATCCAGGATGGATGTCTATGTTTTTAATTAAAGCCAGCGACTATAAAATGGCAGAAGCGATGTTATTAGATTTTAAACAACTAGATATTACCGATGCCGATATTAATAAAACATTATCCAATGAAACCATTAACAGGACAGATATTAACTACAATGTCAATATTGCTCGTTTGCCATGTATTTACCTATATTGATTGGTATTATTTTTCTTTTTTTTACTGTATTTGGACCCATGGATAGACAATTTTTTATTGGCAAAATTTGTTGTTTCATATTATGTATTATAGCTTTTTACGTAGTTATATCTTTTATTACTCAATCAGCAAAAATCGCAGGAAACAATCTTGAATATAAAAATATGTTCTACAGTGTTTATATTAATAATATACAATATATTAGCTACCAAAGAAATTTGATATATGGTACACTTAATTTTGTTGGAACAGAAAGTAAGTCAAGTTCCAGTTTAGTGATATTAATTAATAAGTTAAGAAAAAATAGCCTTGCAGTCCCGTTTGTTATCAATTATAAAGAAATAGTTCAACAATTTAATGCAAAATCTGAGACATAAATTAAATACATAAAATATGTTCAAGCTGTTGTTTTTATTGATTTCAACGGCATTGCTTGTTTTTCATTTTAACGATCAATTATTTTTTAATAGCGATGTTAATCCAATTCAACGTAGACTTGGCAACCCTTTTGGCAAACCTTTATTACTAAACAGTGGCAATAAATATAAAGACTATAAAATAACAGCATTGGCATCATATGATATTAACGCAAAAGTTGTTTCTAAGGCAGAATATTTAGATGATGAAGCATCAGAATTTTCAAATTATGATTTTGCTTTAGGCTGGAATAAATTGATCAAAGATGAATTTTTAAAGAGTATTGAAATTACTCAAGGTGATCGTCATGTATATTTTAAAAATGATGGCACTTCGTTAATATCTGGGCAAGAAGTACAAGAAATGATTTCTAATACCCATATTATTGCTGGTAATGATAGAGTTGCTCAAATTGTACCACAAGTGAAAAAAGGCGATTTTGTTTCGATGAAAGGTTATTTAGTCAATATTGAAGGAAAAGGAAAAAGATGGAGAACTTCGCTATCAAGGGATGATTCTGGAGATGGAGCTTGTGAAATAATGTGGGTAGACAATATTACGATTAATTCTACGTAATATCTTAAATATATGGCTATATTTTATTTGCTTCTTCTTCGGCAATTCTTACAATTTCTTTTACCAAATCTTCAGTTTTAGCTTTAGTAAAAGGCTCGCCATTTTTATAAATAAGATGCATTCCACTGCCCGCTCCAGTAACACCAATTTGAGTATGCTGGGCTTCTCCAATACCATTAACTACACATCCTAAAATTGATAAACTTAATGGTTTTATTATATGAGATAAAGCTTTTTCTACTTCTGCCACTACTTTAATTACATCAAATTCTTGCCGGGCACACGAAGGGCAAGCTATAACAGTAACCCCTCGGCTACGAAGCCCTAATCCTTTTAAAATTTCAAAAGCAACAGGAGGTTCTTCCTCTGGTGGAGCCGATAAAGAAACTCGGATGGTATCGCCAATACCTTGAATAAGAAGAGCACCCATACCCATTGCAGTTTTAACCGTGCCAGTTAAAAAACTTCCTGCTTCAGTTACGCCTAAATGCAAAGGATAATCACAAGCTTTAGATAACATTTCGTAACTGCGAATCATAAGCATTACGTCGGAAGCTTTGACACTAATTTTTGTTTGATAAAAATCTAAATCCTCCAAAATTTTAACCGCATCCATTGCACTTTCTACTAATGCTTCTGGGCAAGGAGATTTATATTTTTCTAACAATCTATCTTCTAACGAACCAGCATTAACTCCAATTCTAATGGAACATCCGTTAGCTTTAGCAGCTTGAACAATTTCGATCGCTCTTTTTTTTGTTCCCACGGTTCCAGGGTTAATACGAATACATTTTGCTCCATTTTCCGCCGCTTCAATACCTCGTTTATAATGAAAATGCACATCGGCTATAATTGGCACTGGGCTAAACTTGGTAATTTCTTTTAAAGCTTCAGTTGATTGTTTATCGGGTACCGAAACCCGCACTAATTCGGCTCCTTTTTGCACGCATAATTCAATTTGTTTAAGGGTGGATTTTGCATCCCAAGTATGAGTGTTTGTCATTGTTTGGACAATAATAGGATTATTGCCCCCAATTAAAACTTTCCCCACATTTACTACTTTGGTAATTTTTCTTTTTATTATTCTATATTCTCTTTGATTTATTGCTTTTTCTATCATAATTAATTTTCTATTTTAATATCCGTAATATATTTATCTCCTAAAAAAATATTTATTTTTTCTATTAATACGTTTTTATTATAAGTAATATTTTGCCTATCACGTAAATTAACGCAATTAACATATAAAATGGTTTGTTTCCTGTTGTTAGAAATTCGAGAAGGCAAATAACTTTTAGAAAGCTCATAACCAATAATATCGCTCCATTCAATAATAATATCAGGGTTAATAAAGCCTCGTTTAATACAAATATTGCTAAAAGCTACATTAACTAGGTTTTGCATATTTTTAAAAGTATCCCTAAAAGCAATTGTTTTTGTATTCATAGTTTTTTGTAAATAACTCATAATTAATTATAAAATATAAAAATTATTTATTATTTGTAAAGTTTTTTAAAATAATTTATAATTATATTTAGAAATAGCAAAGTTACAAATACCTTTAAATATTAACGATGCAAAAAATTATTAGCCTGAGCTTTAGAAATTAGAGGAGATCTTCTTTTGATTAAACCCCCTCTATGACGACCATTTTCCGCTCGCATTTCGATTGCTTCTCTATTGGATTCTTCTCGATTTCTTTCCTCCCTTTCTTCTATAGGAGTAGAGAGTTTTGACTTTTTAGCATTGTCAAGAAATTCTCGTTTTTGTTCCCATGCTTCTGCAAATCTTTCATTTGCTTCTTCACGCGTAATATATTTTTTTGGCTTTTGATTATTTGAAGATGAACCACCTCTGTAAGGAGAAGCTTCCGCTTCTCTTACTCTTTCCGCTCTTACTGCCCCTTCTCTTGCTCTTTCTATTAATTGTGTACTAAAATCTTCAATATTTCTTTCCACAATTTCTTCTGCTGGGGTATGGAGCGTTGGTTTTTTGGTATTTGCACCCGATGATCCTCCTGCATAAGGAGAGTGTTGCCCTTCCCTCGCTATCTCTACCTCCTCTTCCCTTACTATTTCCAACTCTCTTGCCTCTTCTGTTGGGGTATAAAGTTTTGGTTTTTGTGTATATGAATATTTATTGACTCCTATGTTGCCAGAAATAGCATTATATGCGTTGCTTGCCATGTCATATATTTTGCCCGCCATTTTGTTCAACACTATTCCAGCTTGAAATGCTGGATCGCTTGGATTTGGTCCACCATAATCTCCATTATTTCTATCATCGGTATGCAATTTTTGCTGAGATGCAATTAAAGGGGTTGAAAGAGTAGATTGTTTAAATGATTGGTAAGATGAAGATATATTATTTGACATATATATAACAAATTAAACTACGTAAAAATATAATTTATTTTTTTGAATTGCAATATTTATTTTATCAAACCCGTAAGAGCCGCATTCAAAACTTTAATTTTATCTCTAAGGTTGGCAGCTTTTTCAAATTCAAAATTTTTTACGTTTTTGTTAATTTCTTTTTTATATTGTGATATTAATTTCTCAATTTCAGGTTTACTTAAATTTTCGATAGGTTTTTCTTCTATAACTTTGCTATTTCTTCTAAAAATTTCATCAAAAACTGTGCTAATGGCTTTATTGGTAGTAGTTGGAGTAATATTATTTTTAACATTATATTCAGTTTGAATTTTTCGGCGACGAGTAGTTTCAGCTAAAGCTCTTTGCATTGAAGGAGTTTCTTTGTCGGCATAAAGTATAACCCTGCCTGCACTATTACGAGCAGCACGACCTATAATTTGTATCAAAGCTGTTTCAGAACGTAAAAAGCCTTCTTTATCAGCATCCATAATAGCAACCAAGCCACATTCTGGTATATCAATTCCCTCTCTTAATAAATTAATACCAATAATTACATCAATCTCGCCTTGTCTTAAAGATTTTAAAATTTGGATTCTATCTAAGGTTTCAACATCGGAATGAATATATTTACATTTAATACCAGCTTCTATTAAATATTCGCTAAAACTTTCGGACATTTTTTTAGTAAGAGTAATAACAATAGTTCTCATTCCTGCTTGAGTAGTTTTAATAATCTCAGCCATAACATCTTGAACTTGAGTGCCAGCTGGTTTAATTTCATATTCTGGGTCAAGCAAACCAGTAGGGCGAATAATTTGTTCAACCACTTCATTGTCACTTCTTTCTAATTCAAATTTAGCAGGGGTGGCCGAAACAAATATTGTCTGGGGTCTTCCTTGATCCCATTCTTCAAAAGTTAAGGGGCGGTTATCATAAGCTGACATCATTCTAAATCCATGTTCAACCAAATTGGTTTTTCGCGATCTATCTCCAGCATACATAGCCCTAATTTGAGGAGTAGAAACATGGCTTTCATCAATAAATAAAATGGCATCTTTTGGCAAATAATGAAAAAGAGTTGTTGGTGGTTCTCCAGGTTTACGACCATCAAAATAACGCGAATAATTTTCAATTCCTTTGCAAGAACCCAATTCTAGAATCATCTCCATGTCGTATCTTGTGCGCTGGTTAAGCCTTTGAGCTTCAAACGGCTTGCCAATTTTTTCCATATAATCAACTTCAATTTTTAAATCAGAAATTATTTTAGGTACAATTTGCTTTACGGTTTCAATTGGTATTGCATGATGACTATTGGCATATAAAGTTACAAATTCGGCAGATTGTATTTTTTGACCAGTTAAAGAATCAATTTCATATATTGCCTCCAGTTGATCTCCAAAAAATTCTAGCCTCAAGGCATAATCTTCAGAATAAGCAGGAAAAATATCCATTATATCGCCATTTACCCTAAAAGTTCCTCTGGCAAAATCGATATCGTTTCTTTTGTATTGTAAATTTATCAAATTATTTATAATATATTCTCGGCTGGTTTCTTGACCAATTTTAAATTGCATTCTCATTTGTTTATAAAATTCGGGTGACCCTAAACCATAAATTGAGGATACCGACGAAACTATTATTACGTCTTTTCTTTCAATTATCGAACGGGTTGCTGAATGTCGCAATAAATCAATTTGTTCGTTTATAGCCGAATCTTTTTCAATAAAAGTATCGCTAGCTGCAATATATGCTTCTGGTTGGTAATAATCATAATACGACACAAAATATTCTACGGCATTATCAGGGAAGAATTCTCTAAATTCGGCGTAAAGCTGGGCCGCCAAAGTTTTGTTATGAGCCATAATCACGGCTGGTCGTTGCAGATTGTTAATTATATTTGCCATAGTAAATGTTTTGCCGCTGCCAGTCACACCTAGCAAAACCTGATCTTGCTTGCCGTGACTTAATCCATTTGCCAATGCTTCTATTGCCGCGCCCTGATCTCCTGCTGGGGCATAATTTGATTTTAAGTTAAACTCGGTTTTTGATTGAGTTAATATACTACGAGAATATGTCATTTTAATATTTTTTAGATATTTTTAAGTCAAGTTAGTTGATTAAGGTTAATTGCAAGTTGTTTTGTGATATTTAAAATATTACAAACCTTTGCCTATTGTACGCTTCAACGCTTAACAATAATTTTAAGGGTTAAAATGTGGGGTGGCAGGAGGGTATTTTAGACGTTACTTAAACCACTCAAGTACATAGTTTTGCCAAAATTCATTTACTTTTTTATAAGTATTGGGCATATCTTTTGAATTAAATTTGCTTTTTTTATATAGAATTGGTATATTTGGCTTTATTTGTATATCATTAGCATTTTTTGATATATTTTTAACTTCTTTTTTTACCTCTTCTAAATCGAAAAAATTCTCTAAAACAAATACTCCATCAAATGGATATTGCTTAACATAATCCTCAAAATTAGCTATTTTTAACTTCTCAAATACCAAATCTCCTTCTACATCTTTATCTAATAAAGCAACTCTCTTTGCTATACTCCTAACTGCAAAAGTAGAAGATAATAATTTTGGTATATTATTAACACCAGTTGATGGCATGATTCCAATATTTTCTTTTAATTTACTTTCAACGAACCCTTCAAAAACATGATAGTCATATATACCCTCAACAAGCAATCTATTCACTGAATTTTTATTTAGTACAGAATTTGGTATAGCAATTACATTGCTCAATATATCCCCACGCACTACTTTCAGAGGGAATTGAATTGAACGGTATTAGCGCAATATGATTATTTTGTTTTTGTGCAACTTTTAAATTTGGTAAAAATTCCTCCTTTAATAAATAATGTGAATGTGTATTATAATATCAATGTAGCATTCAGTCCTTCTTTTTCAAGATTTTCACATAAACTTTTTTGTCCACTAGGATGCAAATAACAACCTGGTTCATCTAGCAAATATATTATACCTTTTGTATCATCACGTTTATTTGGATTAAGTCTTATTCTATATGAAAACATAAAAAACCAAAGAAATCCCTTACTTCTATCTTTTAAATCAAAAACGGCTTCTGCACCTCCATTATTTTGTATAGCTTGAAATTTAAAAGTAATTGAAGTACTTTTTTGATTACCATGATTATGACGAGTAATATCTATTCTAACATTAGGTGCTTCGTCATCAGCTTTATTTTGCATTCTTGCCCAAGCATTATTAACCATACTTGCAATATGGAGATTTAGAAAAGATTGAATAGTTTTAACATCATTTTCACTAGTATCTTCATGAAATAAAGAATCTAAAGTTTGTTTTTCATCCACGGGTCTATCTTGATAAGACTGTTGAAACCAAACTTTCATCATATCTATATTTGATGAGTTTGTACTTTCATAAGAAATCTGAGCATCATTACGTTTTTCTTTGATTTCAAACTCGCACTCATACATGTCTTTAAAATCGTCAAAATATAGAATAGGTGGTAATTTGGAAATAATTTTTTCACAAATCAAATGCTGAATTTGGAGATCAAAAATCTTATCTTTATCAGCTCCGTATTCAATAGTATATTCTTTGTTACCATTTATATTACGTGTAATTTTTACATCTAGTAAACTATTGGCTTTACCAACAACCTTATTTAATTCTGCCCAAGCGACATTATTATTTTGATTATCTTGTTTAACATTCTCAACAATAGACATTAATGTATCAGCTTCAACTTCACAAATAGCCTCTATTAAAGAAGTCTTTCCAAGTGTAACAATATTTTTATGATTATTAGAATGGTCTGGAAAAATTATATCATTTCTATAATCAAATGCTGATATTCCTTTTAATATAGTAGTTTTACCACTCTCGTTAGCTCCAATTATAGGGTATACACCATCATAAATATCAATATTGACATCATTAGATATTGCTCTATATTTTCTAATATTGAATGATTTCTATTTCATAATAATGAGTAATTATAAATTATAAAAATAATAATTTTGCTAATTGTGGAAGCATTATTTTTAGCTAGACTTTAAAGACCTAAACATAAAGCAATCTCTTAATAACGTTATCAAAAACTATTGTCTCAGGCATAAATCTAGTGTTAAACCTATACTCAAATTCATTAATATATCTTTGTAAATACTTCTTTGATATATGATAAAATTGACCCTTTAAGCCTCTTTTAAATAAAGCCCAGAATCCTTCTATTGAATTACAATGAACTTTATCTTTGCTTACATATTCAACACTATAGTTAACTGTTTTATGATTAAAGAACTTTTTAAATAATCTATAGCTTGAATATTCATCTGTATGAAATTCAGAGCCTAATTCTGCGGTATCTAAAGCAATCTTGCCCAGAGTATGATATTTCGTATTGGCTGTTGCAAATGCTTTAATATCTCCACCTTTTTGTTTAATAGCTACAATAGGGGTATTGTTTTTTAAAGAACGTCCACTATTATCAGTGAATGGGTTTTGTTATCGTCATCATTTTCTTTATCAGCCTTGATATAAGTCTCATCCATTTCAAATATGCCAGTAAGTAATTCTTTTTGTTCGGTAGCAAACGCTTTTCTTATTTTGTTCATAATAGCCCAAACGGTAGGTCTTCTAACTCCTATATCTCTTGCAACTTGACAAACTGATAAGCCTTTCTTTGCATTAATCATTAAAGATAATATATAAAACCAATTGCGTAAATCTAAATGTGTATTATGAAAAATCGTGCCAACGGTGACAGAGAAGCTTTTAGTACAAGTTTGGCATTGCCAGTTTTGACGACCGTTATTGTTATGATGACTTATTTTATGGCTTTTAAAGTAAGGAGATACTGGCTTACCATCAGTCCAACGCACTAATTTTAAATGCCTAATGCAGTCTTCTTGTGTTGGAAACCTTTTAAATAATTGTACTAAATTGTTTTTCTAGGTTAAACACATATTATTATGCATATTATAAAACTGGAATTTTAATTGTCAAGCGTTGAAGCGTACAATAGTCAAACTTTTTATTAAATATTTCTTGCAAAAATTATTAAATTATATATTTTGATAAAACATTTTTTAATATATAAATAATATGTTTGTTAATCAATCTACCAGTAATCAAACAAATTATGCCAAAGATAAAAATAATGAAGGTCATCAAAAATTACAAGAATTTTTTGCATTAAAATTAAATGAATACATGCCAGATGATGGTCCATCTCAAGACGATAAGCTAGATGATTTACTATTTGAAACTGCTAACTATGGAATTAATAACTTACATTTAATATCGTCTACTGTTAAATTTATATTATCAAAAATATTAGATAACTATAATGTAGAAGTAAAAAATTATATTCAAGTATTTGATGATATTGCGGAAAAATGTGGGAAACCAATAGCTTCTTACCCTACTGGATCAACCAATAAATCTATAGAAATTACTCCAAATTTTATAGATAAATTTTTAAAATTAAGATCTAAGAATAAATTATCAGAATTAGACAGTACAGAAGATTTACTTAAATGGTTTCAAAATAGAATATTCAACTCTCGACAAATGGGTTTTGAATCTTCAATCCAAATGAGGGGTCTCTTAATTTATCACAAAGATTTTATTTTACAGCGACTATCTCCAAAATATAGAAAATTTTTACAAAATGGTAATATTTTTGAAAAAATTATATCCAATATTCCAATCCATCCAAATCAATTAAAAGAGTTAATAACTACAATACGGCGTACCAAAGAAGATAAGTCATTTGATGACGCACTAAAAAATCATTTTTTAAGTTCAAAAAATGATTATACGGTTTTTAAAAAAGAATCTCAAGATAAAGGTAGTCAATCTACGGCTTTTTCTTTTAAAAGAAAAAATGAAGACGAAGATAATCAATGGACTAAAAAACAAGATACTAAATTATCTACTAGCCAAAAAGCGATGGAAAAATAATATAATATTTTAATTTACTTTATAATCTGCACAATAATTTCGTTTCTTCTATTAAACGGGAGGGTAAAAG
>JANYEN010000057.1 GCA_025363115.1 Alphaproteobacteria bacterium
CATATGCTGGAGCGGATGATTTGATGCAATTTTTTTTAAATTATCTTAAAATAGAAGGTATAAACCTAATCAGTTTTGATAGTAATCCAGATCAGATAATGTCAAATATTTGTTCTCAATACTCAAATTATTTATACAATTTATTTAATAACTATCCTGAACCGTATAGGCAAAATAATATCAATCACATTAACGGATTAATATCTAGTGGTCAATTTGATGCTCTATTGGGTTTTGATATAAATAACACACATTATCTATATCATATATCTAATAATATGCGATATGTTCCTGTTGGACAAACTGGTATGTGGTACACGGTAAGAGGCAGGGGGCATCATACTGGTATGCCATCTATTCATCTAATAAAACGCATTTTAAATATAAAAGATATGCCATGTATAGATGAAGCTGTTAATTTGGCATATTGGACAATTTCACATGCTATAGATGTTACTTGTGGCGGGATTGGTAAAGATATTACTATTGCTTCTCTCAAAAAACAAAATGATAGCTATTCGGCAAGTTATATTAAATTAGATGGTGAAGGCGGCACTAAGGAATATATTGAAGATATGTACAATCACATACATGGGTTTAAAAAATCTCTTGCAGAAGTAAAACAGGATAATATTATAGAATCTGTACCAGTTTTTACACCTTAGTTGTGTTTTGTGCAAAGATGTATATAATTACCTATAATTTCAATACTATTGACTTTTGTATTTTTTATATACATGATATCAATACATTTTTTACTAAAAAGTTAGATATTAGGATAAAAATAATATATTAAGAAAATAAATGTAATAAAAATGTTTGGATTAAATCAAGAAAAACTTGAAAGCATGCTTTTAACTCCAGATCAAATAACACAAGTTTTGGAAACAATGCATAAATTTAGTGAAGATCAAGCTTTAAACCAAGCCATTACGCTTAAAGCTAAAAATATAGAAGAAGGAAAAGAACACAATTTTCATACTTATGAATCTTTAATCAATCAAAAATATACCCCTGATCAAATATTAGAAATACTTACAGAACAGGCTGGAAGAGGAGATTTACCTCGGAATCTTAGAATATTAGCCGAAGTAATGGTAGTAAAATTTTCTACTTTATTAGAAAAAAAGAAGCATTTAGTTGAAAAAACTTATATAGCAAAACATCCAATAAAAGATATTTTGCCTAAAATTAATAAAAAGAAAACAGAAGAAAATAAAAATCATAATTCTATGCTTCCGCCAGTTTCTAAAGAAGAAATTCTTAAAAAAGCATGTAAATTATTTGAAGATAAATTTAATGTTTTGAAAAATATAGAAAATGTATCATCTTCTGTGCAAGGTAATGTATCTCAACCTAAAACTTTAATTCAAAACCTCGCCAATAATATACCAGTCTTGAAACAAGTATCAGAAAATCAGAAAAAAGTATTTGATAGAAATTAACTATTAACTTTTTCTTCTTTATAAATTTGAGCATCAGCTTCAGATCTGCATGCAATAATAAATATATCACACATTACGTTATCGTACAATGCTATATTAGCTGGATGTTTGCCAATAAACTTTATTCCATGACCTATGTTAACGCTTGCAGGTGTAATAGTAAATTTTATATTACAGCTATTTATTTCGGTATTAACTTTGTCGGTAATATTTTTAACCGAAATTGAACCATAAAGCCTACCATCATCACTTGCATTACATACAAAAATAAATGATTTATCTTTAAGAATAACTTGGGATTTTAAAGCCAAGTCATATCTTTCAGAGTTTTGTCTTTCCATTAATTCTTTATTTTTTTCAAAATTATTTATATTATCCGAAGTAGCATAAAATGCCAATCCTCTTGGAATTAAATAATTTTTAGCATAACCTTTTTTAACGTTAACAATAGTGCTTATTTTACCTAAATTATTAATATTATGTAATAAAATAACCGATTTTAGTTTTCCTGGTTTCATAATTAAAAAAAATTACTAATATTGTACAGCAGCAAAGAATGCTAAAAAACGCGCTCTTTTGATGGCTATTTTGATCATTTTTTGTTTTGCTCGTGGTAAATTATTAATTCTACTAGGAACAATCTTGCCCGATTCGGATATAAACTTTTCTAATAAAGCTATATTATAATAAGATACCTGTAATGTTTTATTAGCCAAAGGGGCTACATAATCTTTCTTTTGAAAAATAGAAATATTTGCCGATCTGGCCTTTGCATTTAGCGCTAATGTAGATACTCCTGGAATTTGTAACAATTCTTCGTAAGTAATATCTCCACTCATAGTGTTAAGAGTATTCTCGGAGTTTGCAATTCCTTTTGCAACTATCACTTTATTAGATGAACCCGATTTTTCACTTAAAATAGTTTCAGCAGAAATGTGTTGAGTAGCCATAAGATTTAATTAATTATTTTTATATTCATATTTTTCATCATAAATAGTAGTACCTTTGGCAATGTCTTCTTGAAGACTGTTAAGCATAACCGAAGTAATTTCAAGCACTTTGTCAACTCTTATCATAGAATGACGTAAAGACTTATCGCTAACTCTAAATACTCTAGCTAACTCTAAATTAAGAGTTTTATTGCTATGAATTTGCCAAAAATAATAATGAGCTTTGGTGTTTTTATTTATTTTGTATGCCAATTGTCTTAAGCCCCAATATTCTGATTTATGTAAAATGCCTTCATGTGAGGTTATAATTCCTGCAATATAATTACAAAATTCTAAAGCATCGTGTTCTGAAATATCGTGTCTTAACATAAAAATAAGCTCATAACAAGCTTTTTGAGTAGCTTTAGCTTTAGGATTGAGAGCGATATAACGTTTTTCAAGATTTTGACTCTTGTCAACATTAGAAGACTTAATATATTGTGATGTAGTTTCTGACATATAAAAATGGGTAAAAATTAAGCTTAAATGCCAATATCAAAGCAAAGCATTTTCGATATTTCTTACGCTAGTTTTTTTATTTTCAAGTTTTTTTTTATAAATCTAAAATCTCATAGGCATTACTACGTGATAACAATTTTTATTATCCCCTTCTAGTAGCGTTGGAGCTGAAGTTTCAGAAAAACTAAAACGCACTTTCTCTCCAGAGCAATTTTCTAAAGCTTCCACAACAAAATCGGGGTTATAAGAAGTTTCGAATGTTTCTTTGTCTGAAAAAACACATTCTAAGTCTTCAGTTGCTATATCTCCAAAAGCACTACTGCAAACTAAAGTAAGATTATTTCCGTCTATCGTAAATTTAACTCCTCTGGCTCCTCCCATTTTATATACTACAGATACACGATTTATGGCAGAAATTAAATTATCACGATTAAGTTCTAAAATTTTATTATTATTTTTAGGTACCACTCTGCTATAGTTAGGAAAGTCGGCATCTAAAAGTTTAGTAATATATTTTAAAGTACCAATGCTAAACAAAACTTTATTTTTAGCAAATTTAATATTAACTTGAGTGTTTTGATCATAATCTGGTAAAATTCTACTCAATTCTATAATAGATTTACGAGGAATGATTAAATTGGGTATAACCTGAGATTCGGATATTTTATTTTTGACAAAAGATAATCGATGTCCATCCGTTGCTATTGTGCATAAATTATTATCTTCTTCTTCTTTTGCAGTATGCAATAATAATCCGTTTAAATGATACATTTCTGGCTTAGTTGACATTGAAAACATAGTGCTTTTTATCATAAACAATAAATCTTTTATTGAAATAGATATTTCTGAATCAAAATCATTGCTAAAAATACTAGGAAATTCAGAATCCGAAAGACTATTAACTTCAAATTTTCCTCGTCCAGCTAAAATTAATAATCTTTTCGCTTTATCGTCAAGATTAGATTCTGACGCATCAAAGGTAATAACGGTATTTGCAGGCAATTTTTTAATAATTTCGTTAACCGTAGAAGTAGGAATAGCAAGAGAACCTTCTTGAGTTACGTCGCATTCCAGTGAATCTGAAGCTTCGGTATCTAAATTAGTAGCTACTAAAAAAATTTTATTATTTTTAGCAACAATCTTTATATAAGATAAAATCTGAACAATTCCTTTAGGATCTATTGCCGATCCTACATGTTGCATAGCCTTTTGAATCAAGTCTTTAGATATTGAAAATTTCATATAAACTAGCGATAATTAATTGGTTAATTAAGTTCTTAAAAACTTTACAAATATCTTTATTGTCAATATTTAAATGTGTAAAACCATAATACTTGAAAAATTATACAATTAAATATTGTTCATGTATCCAAGTATCTCACGGTTTGGATTGCTTTTAGCAAAATCAATAGCATTAAGACCGTTATTATTTAAAATATCAATATTAGAACCATAATAAACCAGGTTTTTTACGCCAATTAAATTATCCGAAACCAAGCAAGCATACATAATAGGAGTGCTTCCAGTACTATCAATTACATTTACTTCGGCTCCATATCCCAGCAACAAAGCAATCATTTTTTCATCTCCTATGCTTGCAGCTAAATGAAGGGGACCAAATCCAGCATCATTGTATAAATTTGGATTTGCTCCGTAATGTAGTAATAAAATTATGGCGTCATAGTTGTTATTATAAACACTGTAAATTAGCAGAGTATTACCTTCTTGATCTTGAATATCAACGTTGGTAATCCGATGTAGTAACGCTCTTAATAAATCGATATCATTAGAATTAGATGTATATTTAAAAGCTACGCTGTCTATATCTGATTGAAAAACAACAGGAATTAAATGTTGATTAGATTTTACATATACCTTTTGACTAATATTTGGAGGTAAAATTTGCCTTCGCCATCCAATATTCTCACTTATTTTTAAAGCATTTTCTGGAAGATTAGCTTGTTGAGCAGCTTTTTGTTTAGCACTCATGGTTTCCACCACTGAATATGTAGATTTTTCATCATTAATTTGGTACATTTTTAGCTTATTAATAACTTTGCTGGGAGGAACAACTGGCAAGGCTATGGGGGTTTCAGGTGGAGGCAAAATAGGTGGCAGAGCGTAAGTTTTAGAACCTTCTGACCCAATAACTGTAAAATTATTTTTATTGATAGGTGGAGAAAGAGAATTATTATTTGAATTTGCTATGTTAGATTTATGATATTTGGGGCTATTTATATTAGAAGGTAGAATTGGCAAAAGAGAAGAATTGGGAGTAGTAGGCTCATTGACTAAAGATGCATTTGTAGGAATAGAGGAGTTTATTGGAGTAGAAACTGGAGGAACAATAGTATCTTTAGGAACAGCATCAGCGGGAGTACTATTGTTATTTTGATTAATAGGAATAGCAGGAGGAACTGCGGGAGTTAAGGGCTGATTATTAATTGCAGTAATTTGCTCGGGGGTTAACGTAGAAATAGCAATATTTGGCGGAGAAGCGGTTGGATTCGCCTGTTGGCTAGCCTGATAATGGTTATCAAAGCTAGTTTTAGGGTAAATAATATCTTGCTTATTAGCAAAAACAATTCCAGGCATTGGTATTACGTCGGCATTAGCAAAATTAAGAAAAAAAAAGATTAAAAAAAATATTGCTTTTGGTAAAAAAAACATAATGCAATTGTATCAACTTTAATATTTAATGCTTTATAAAAAATTTTAAAAGCAATTTATATTCTCCCAAAATCATCTTCAAACCTAACGATATCATCCTCTCCAAAGTATGAGCCTAATTGAACTTCTATAAAAACCAAATCTTCAGTTTCGCTTGAATTTTTTATTCTATGCTTAGTCATCACTGGTATATAAACAGATTGATCGCACGCTAAATTAATAATATCATGGTTAATTTGTACTTGGGCCTTACCCGAAACTACAACCCAATGTTCGCTACGTTTATGATGCAATTGCAAAGATAATTGTTTTTGAGGTAAAACTGTTATTTTTTTTATTTTAAACTGCTCGGTTTCAAACAAATTTTGATAATGTCCCCACGGTCTAGATTCTAGATACTTTTGAGTTGTCATATTAAAAATAATCAATTTTTTTTGTATGGTAAAATTTATTTATAAAGCAATAAAATTGTATTGATATTTATATTTTTTAATAAAAAAGAATTTATAATTCAATCCCAAAAAAATTTTTTTATGGAATCAAAGCAAATTCGTAATTATAATTTTGCAGTCAACGAAAAAAAATGGCAACAAAAATGGGAGGAAAACCAAACTTTTGTTTTTGATAAAAATAACCAAAAGCCAAAATATTATGTATTAGAAATGTTGCCTTATCCTTCGGGTAATTTGCATATGGGGCATATTCGTAATTATACGATTGGAGATGTAAAAGCTAGATATAAAAAAATGCAAGGATTTAATGTGATTCACCCGATGGGTTGGGATGCTTTTGGTTTGCCTGCTGAAAACGCCGCAATTGAAGGGGGCATTCACCCCGAAATTTGGACTAAAAAGAACATTGCCAACATGAAAGAACAGCTTAAAAAAGTTGGATTTTCTTATGATTGGAGCTTAGAAATTGCAACATGTGACGCAGATTATTATAAGCACGAACAGCAAATGTTTATTGATTTTTATAACAAGGGCTTGATTTATCAAAAAGAAACCGAGGTTAATTGGGACCCAGTCGATAACACCGTGTTAGCTAACGAACAAGTTGTGGATGGCAAGGGATGGCGAAGCGGAGCGATAGTTGAAAAACGCAAATTAAAGCAATGGTTTTTAAAAATATCAGATTATGCCGAAGAATTGCTAGAAGGTTTGGATAATTTGCCAGATTGGCCAGAAAAAGTTAAAACAATGCAAAAAAACTGGATTGGTAAATCTGTTGGTGCTGAAGTTGATTTTATTTGCGATAATGACGATAAAATAAAGATTTTTACTACAAGGCCTGATACTCTTTTTGGAGCATCTTTTGTGGCAATTTCACCTCAGCATCCGTTGGCAGAAAAGTTGGCATTAAATAATGATAAAATAGCTGATTTTATTGTGCAATCTAAACTTGGCAGAACTAGCGAGGAAGAATTGGCAACTAAAGAAAAAAAAGGGATTAATACAGGTTTGTTTTGTACTTTAAAATTAGATATTGAAATAAAAATACCAGTTTTTATAGCTAATTTTGTGTTAATGGATTATGGAACAGGTGCAATTTTTGGTTGCCCAGCACATGACGAGCGAGATTATGAATTTGCCATTAAATATGATTTACCTATTACTGGGGTTGTGCATCCAGGTTTATTTTATGATGATACAAAGGGCTGGTCAGAAAATAAAGATGTTTTTTGTAACACAACGTCAATAACAAGAAAAAATTTAACTGGTGTTATTGATCAGCAATATATAAATAACTATGTTAAATTCTCATTGATGGAACGTGAAAAACGTAAGCCATTTGATAATAAATATGAAAGAGACGGGTGGGAAAAAGCTATTTTAGAATCTTGTAAGATTGGCGATAAGCGTATTATTTCGTGTCCATTTGCAGAACCCGGTATATCAATTAATTCTGGTTTGTTAAGTGGCTTAACAACCAAACAAGCTAAACAAAAAATGATTGAGGTTTTATCTCAAACCAAGCAACCCCAAAACTATATAGAGTTTAATCCAGAAAAATATTTAGGAGCAATTTTAGAAACTACTAATTTTGTCTTAAGACCTTTTAATGAAAATGATTTTGAGTCGCTAAGGTTATTACATGGCGATGAACAAGTAATGAAGTATATGTTGTCTAGTATTGATAAAGTTGAAACACCCGAGAAAACAAAGGAGGTTCTTGAGCGTTATAAAACATGGCAACAAAAAGATGGTTTTTCACGTTGGGCAATATTTAAAAAACCTGAAAAATTTGATAATAAAAAAGATATTTGGGAGCAGTTAGAATTTGCTGGTCGTATGGGACCTGGTTTTTTTTATGAAGCAGAAAAATCAAAATATGTAAATAAAAATGATATAGAAATAGGATATGCTTTTTTAAAACAATTTTGGGGCAAAGGCTATGCTACCGAAATTTTAAAAGCAGTGCTTTATTGGGTGATAAAAAATTATCCCAAGGCTAGAGTGGTTGCGGCTACTCATCCCGACCATATTGCTTCGCAAAAAGTTTTACAAAAAACAGGTTTTGAATATGTAGGGTCAGAAACTGTTGATGAAGATTTTGGCGAAGAAAAGATTTTTATATTAAATAAAGATAAATTTAATGATATTTTTTTAGGTAAAATAGGCAATTCCAAAACTAGTTATCGCTTGCGAGACTGGGGGGTTTCTAGGCAACGTTATTGGGGGTGCCCAGTGCCTATGGTTTATTGCCCAAAATGCGGAATTGTACCAGAAAGATCAGAAAATTTGCCTATAAAATTACCTATGGATGTAGATTTTAAAAGCACTGGCAACCCGTTAGATAAAAATGCTGATTTTATCCATTGTAAATGCCCAAAATGTGGAGAACAAGCTAAACGAGAAACCGACACTTTAGATACTTTTTTTGAGTCATCTTGGTATTTTTTGCGTTATATTTGCCCAAATGAAAAAACTGCTTTTAATAAAATTGACATAAATAAATTTTTGCCAGTTGATAACTACATCGGTGGAGTGGAGCACGCCGTCATGCACTTACTTTATGCTAGATTTTTTGTCAAAGCTTTGCGTGATTGCGGTTATTTAAATTTTGATGAACCATTTAAAGCATTGCTTACGCAAGGAATGGTTTGCCATAGAGCTTATCAAAATTCTGTGGGTAAGTGGTTGTTTCCTGATGAAGTTGAGAATGGAATTGAAATTAAAACGGGTGAAAAAGTTACTGACCATGGCGTTATTAAAATGAGTAAATCTAAAAAAAACGTGGTTGATCCATTACATATTTTAGATGTTTATGGAGCTGATACAGCAAGGCTTTTTATGATGTCGGATACCCCTCCAGAACGTGATTTAGAATGGAGCGTAGAAGTGGTTGATTCGGTATTTAAATATATTAATCGTTTGTATAAAATTGCTTTTAGGTATAAAGAAACAAAGCCAGATTTAAATGATAAAAATGCTTCAGAAAAATTAGAAATTGCTAAGCATAAAGCAACTAGAGACGTAACTATTGCAATTGAATCTTGGCAACTTAACAAAATGGTTTCATCAATCAGAGAATTTTCCAATTCTATTGAAGAATTGATATCTAAAACAGATACTGGAGATGCAATAAAAACTTTGTTTATTTTAATTAGTCCTGTTACTCCCCATTTGGCTCAAGAATGTTGGACTATGTTAGGCTATAATGATTTTATATGCAATCAGCCATGGCCAGAATTTGATTTAACCAAATTAGAAAAATCTCAAATTATCATTGCTATTCAAGTTAACGGAAAACTTAGAGGAACAATAGAAGTTGACAAAAATTCAACTGAGGAAGAGCAAAAAAAAGTTGCCTTAGAAGTTAAAAATGTTGTGCAATATGTTCAAACTGGAATAATTAAAAAAACTGTTGTTATTAAAAATAAAATAATAAATTTTATTGTTGAAGCAAAATAATAATTTATTATCTACCACGACTATTACTATCCGAAAATGTACATTTATGAATAAATCCTTGATTGGCATTTTGTATCGCATTGCTATAAATCTTATTTCTTTTATTTCTTATTTCTTCAGAACTAAGATTTTGCTCCCTAACTTCTTTAGATAAAATGTCTGTCGCAGATTTAAGTAAATTAATTTGTTCTTGATCTAGATTGGAATGTACAACAGGACCATTTCTACCAGATGACATAATCAACAGATCTTCAGGGTAACCTTTAACTGCTAATTCCGTTTTTAATTTTCTCTCATCTTTATATTGTTTAAGGTCATATGCTATTTTTTCTGATATGGATTCTAAAAATTTAGGATCTAAATCTTTAATTTCAAATTCTAGATTTTTTACTTGTCTATCTTCAAAACTAGAACGATAAAGACTTCGTTGCGTATTAGACAAACTATCATCACGATCTCTATCTATAGAAGCAGTTTTACCAGCTTTTAATCTAATTGTCAGTTTATCTAAAGGAAACATTTTCATTAAGGTTTTACAAATTCTTGTAATATCTTCGGCATTATAATTTCCTATGGAAATGGCAGCTGCTTTCTCGCCTGCAAACATCGGCTGTATTGCTTCACCTGTAAACACAATTTTAACATTCTTTGCTTTTGATTGCTGAATTAATTCTGTAATACCATATAATAGATCATCTTTACCATTTATTTCATTAGATGCCATAAATACGGCATCGTTATTATCTTTAGAGGCAGTAATATATTTTCTAAGAACATCATTATTTAATTCACTTTTTCTATTTATATATTGTTTGCGAGAATAATTACCTAGTTCGTTTCTTCTATTTACCTCATCAGTAAGAGGTAACCCCACTAAAATTTTTAACGGTCTTTCAACTTCCATAATTTCCATATAATTCCTAAAAATTTTAATTACTAATACAACTATAATCAATTATAGTCTCAATTATAGATAAAGTCAAATGATAAATAAAATAAAATTTGATATCTTGACTTTTGGGTTTATAAATTATAGAATAATATATAAAAAACTTTTTAAGAAAAATAAAATTAAGTGACAAAACAAAAAGAACAAACTTTAATTAATGACATCAAACTGAAAGGCAATATACCTTCTCATGTCGCAATTATTATGGATGGTAATCGAAGATGGGCAAGACAACAAGGTTTAGATATTCAGGATGGTCATATTAAAGGAGCATTAAAAATTGAAGAAATTATAGATGCAGCAATGGAAATTAATGTAAAAATGCTAACTTTATATGCTTTTTCTTCAGAAAACTGGAATAGGAATAAAATTGAAGTTGAATATTTAATTTCTATTCTTAAAGAATATTTAGATAGCGAATATATCAACAAACTTATTTTTAAAAATGTCAAATTATTAGCAATTGGAGATATTAATAAATTTGATAATAATATTGTTGAAAGAATCAAGGAAATTGAAAAAAAAACCTGTAATAATACCGACCTAACGTTATGTTTAACTTTAAGTTATAGCGGGCGCGAAGAAATTATAAGAATGGTGCGACTAATATCCGAACAGGTTAAATCAGGATTATTAAATATTGAAGAAATCAACGAAAATGTTGTAAATCAAAATATGTATTTAAACCAATATACCCATCCTGATTTAATTATTAGGTCGGGGGGGGAAAAAAGAATAAGTAATTTTTTATTATGGTATATCGCTTATTCAGAACTTTATTTTACCGATAAAATGTGGCCTGATCTCAACAAAATAGATTTTTTAACAGCAATAGCGGATTATCAATTAAGAGAAAGAAGGTATGGAAGTATTTAATCAATTGCCTGCAAAACAATCATTAAAAAAAGCAACTAACGAAATTATTAAAACTTTATTAATAAAAAAAAGTAATTTTTATCAACGAGCTGTTTTAGCTTTTATAATGAGTATATTTGCTCTTTTTATTGGTATTATGGGAGGATTTTGGTTTAATACAATAGTTCTGATAGCCGCTATAATTACCGCTATTGAATTCACCACGATGATACACTCAAAACAAATTAATAATGTCGATTCTGTTGTGGATTACGAAATTGCTAATTTAAAAAAAATAGTTCTTCCTTATATTATTATTCCCGCAATTTCTTTAATTTTTATCAGAGATTCAATTCAAGGAAGATCAATTATGATTTGGCTAATACTTAATATAGCCGCTGTTGATACCGCTAGTTATGTAGTAGGTAATTTAATAGGAAAAACTAAACTTTACCCCAGTATTAGCCCTAACAAAACTATTGAAGGAGCTTTAGGAGGCATAGTCGCGGCCACAATAATAACTGTAATATTATTTCCAATTATGACAATTTTAAATACTTTTAGCTCGGGAGGCTTTAGATTTTATCAAATGATTTGTTTATCTCTATGCGTATCGGTATTATCTATTATTGGAGATTTATTTGAATCTTATATTAAAAGAAAATGTGGAGTTAAAGATTCTGGATCGATTTTATTGAGCCACGGAGGAGTTATGGATAGGGTGGATAGCTTAACTTTTGTAGCTCCATTGGTTGCTGTTATGGTTATAATAAAAAAAGGTATATTTTTTTGATATACAAGTTGTAATATAAAAAAGTTTTCGAGTTATAGATTTTCTGTTCCTTCTTGCAGTATATCCATATAATCCATATAAATACTTTTTATTACGATTACCATCAGAAAATTGCTTGACAATACCCAATAATAAAAAGTCCTCTATAAGCAAACTTGCGCTTTTATAATCTATATTAAATAATTTTGCTATATGAGCTTTATCAATTATTGAATTTTTTTCTAATAAGTTAAGTAATTGCCACGCTTTATTTCGCTTAACACCTAATATTTTTTCTTTATTACTTTTTTGCAAGTGTAAAATTCTTTGGGTTGTTTGGTTAACTTTTTTACTAGTCGACACAACACCAATTAAAAATTCTATCCATTTTTCAAAATTTCCTGTTTGCCGAGGTATAGTAAGATGGTCATAATAGCTTTGGCGATTAGTTTTAAAATAAAGACTTAAATATAAAAAAGGCGAAGATAAGATACCCTTCCAAACCAAATAAAGTATTATTATAAAATACGTCCCATTCTACCATTACCATCACAGAATGGATGGATTGTTTCAAATTGATAATGAATTAGCGCACATTTAACTAGTGGAGGTAAATGATCTGTATATAAATATTTTTTAATTGCCCATTAAATCAATAGTTTTAGTGGGCGGTGGTGGAACAAAAAGAGCATTATCTGGTCTAGAACCCCCGATCCAGTTTTGCGATCTGCTTCTCAGAGCAAGTTATATAATCCAGGCATATCAATTTTTATAGACAGTTTGGTAAGAAAAAATGCCTTATATCCTTCGATAATGTTTATCAGTACACCAGCTCTATTTTTATTCATATTTAAAAAACTAACAAAAGTTTTAATATATCTTAATTCAAAATTTCATATTAAATCAATAATAAAAAATATTTTCTAGCTGTTCTTGTTATAAAATATTTATATTGGATTAAATATTCTTTTTCTTAATATCATCTCTTGATAAATTTGTAGGTATTTGTTTATTATGCTTAAAGTAAACTTCCGATACATATCTTACTCCTTTTTCTCCTCTTTTTAGTTGCACAATAACTTCTACTACTTCTTTAATATAATCTTTTATTTCAGATGGAGGCATACCTAAACCAGCTTGCATCACCATAAGCTTTAATTGTTCAATTGCCATCATTGGAGTATCAGCATGCACTGTAGATATTGATCCAGGATGACCAGTATTTATGGCCCGCAAAAAACTAAATGCTTCAGCTCCTCTAATTTCTCCTACTATAATTCTTTCGGGGCGCAAACGTAAGCACGCTTCTATTAAACTTTGTGTTGTTACATCAGCACGACCTTGACCGCCCTTCGAACTTGTTAAATGAACGCAATTTTTATGTTTTAACACAACTTCTCTAGCATCTTCAACTGTTATTAATCTTTCTTCTAACGGAATTGCCGTCATCATAGCATTAGCAAAAGTAGTTTTACCCGTAGAAGTACCACCAGAAATAATCATATTTTTTTTGCCAATAATCGCAGTTCTCAAAAATTCTTTTATATTTTTGGCTGCAATTAATTTCGATAATTCAATATCAATAGGATTTGCAAGGTGTTCGGTAGCCGTATAATCAAAAGCTCCTAATGCAGCATATTCGTCAAGCGTTAATTGCATTGCAGCAGGCTTTCGGATAGCATAACAAATTGAACCTGGTTCACAAGCTGGAGGCAAAACAACCTGAACCCGAAATCCATTTGGCAAGGTAGCTGAAAGCAAAGGTTTTTCTTCACTAACCATTTGCTCGGTAGATTGAGCAATTAATAATGCCATTTCTCTTAAATGGTCGAAAGTAAGTATTGGAACTTTATATAATTTTGTTTCTCCTTTTTTATCTACCCAAATTTCTTGTGGCTTATTAATAAGAACTTCGTTTACGTCATCAACAGCAAAATAATCCATTAGGGGCATTAAATATGATTGAAGCGCAGCAATTGAACCGCTCATAATTTTAGCTTTAAATACAATTTAATAATATAATATTAAAAATAAAATGCAATAGCGGTAATTATCATAATTAATTAAAACTTAATAAAATGTTGTAATTAATTATTTTATAATTAAACTAATTTTAGATTTATATATTTACGTATCCAAGATATGATTCCCAAGAAATACTAAAATAATAACATATTCCCCATTTGTCCAAACTTTTAATTATCCAGCATATGTTTAAAGTTTGCAAATTTGGAGGGTCAGTTTTACATACTTCGTCAAATATTATAAAAATTCTTGACATTATTTCTAATCAAAATCAGAAAACTATAATCATATTTTCGGCTTTTTATCAACAAACAGATGCTTTAATTAAAACTGCTGAGCTTGCTAATCAAGGCTTAGAATATTATCCAAAATTATTAGAAATTGTTAATTTTCATAAAAATATAACTTTCGATTTAGAATTAAAAATAGATTTTTTAACCGAAACTTTTGATAAAATATTTGAAGTTTATAATAAGGTTTTTACAAATAAAAATCTTTGCCCACAAATATTAGATGAAATTATGAGTTTTGGAGAAAAACTTTCCACTTTAATTATTTTTAATTTTTTTAGTCATAAAATTAATGTTACTTTAGTTAATGCCGAAGAAATAATTAAAACAGATTCAAATTTTGGTGCAGCAAAAGTAAATTTTGAAGAGACAATCATTAATTTTAATAAAGCTTTATTTAATATAACCCAAAAATATATAATATTAGGAGGATTTATAGGTTCGAATCAACACAAACAAGTTACTACTTTGGGTCGCAATGGGTCGGATTATACTGCAGCAATAATATCCAATATAATAAAGGCTAATTGTCTTGAAATATGGAAAGACGTTGATGGAATTTATACTGCAGATCCTAAAATTGTAAAAAATGCCAAATTTATCAATATGGTTTCGTATTCCGAAATGTCAGATTTGGCTTTTTTTGGTAACAAAGTAATAGCTATGACGGCTATGCATCCTATAGTAGAAAATAATATTGCCGTTTATATAAAAAATATCCAAAAACCATTATCTATAGGTACTATTATTTCACCTCAAACTAACTATGATCATAAAATAAAGGGCGTTACTAAAATTGATAATTGTATTTTATTTGAAATAGTGTTTTTAGAAAATATTGCTATTGTTAATTTTTCTGAACGAATTAATAAAGCTTTGTCTAAAAATAATATTCATATTTTATTTTATAAAGTTCAAGAATACGCTATTTGCATAAAGCAAAATGAATCGCACGCCACTGAACTAGCATTAAATATTGAATTTAGCGACGAAATTGCTAATAATAATATTATAATAAATAAAACCATTAATCAATCTATTATTGCTATTATTAGTTATGATATAAATTATATATCTCAAATAAATAAAGATTTGTTTTTATGCTTAGCGGATTATAAAATTGAGGTTAATAATATAGGAAAAAATAATTCTACAACCAGCATAACGCTCGTGGTAGATACCAAAGTTGCCGACAAAACTATTAATGTTATTCATGCTTTTTTGATAAAAGAAGATATAGTTCCACGTATAACACAAAAACTAATCTAGTTGCTAAAATCTATTCACTAATTTTTATAATTTTAGAACACTTTATTGCATATATTAATACTCATAAATCAATTCGCCAAAACTTCTTGCCATTTATTTTTGCTAAACTTATAGGTTTTAATATTGAATAAATTTTGACTTTACATAAGTCAAATTAATCTAAATAAATAAGCTTTAAATTTAAATGCAACTTGCTAAACTAAAAAACAAATTATTATTTATACCGCTTGGAGGAAGTGGCGAAATTGGGATGAACTTAAATCTTTATCATTATGATGGAAAATGGATAATGCTAGATTGTGGTACAGGATTTTCGGAAGAAAGAATAATGCCTGGTACCGATATTATTGTACCTGACGTATCTTTTATAGTTAAGAACAATATAAAAATTGAGGCAATAATAATTACCCATGCTCATGAAGATCATGTAGGAGCTGTGCCTCATTTATGGGAATATTGTAGTAAAGCTCCAGTTTATACTACTCCATTTACCGCTCACTTTTTAAAAAATAAACTTGCTGATTTTAAATTAGAGAATCAAATTCCAATTAAAGTAGTTACCGAAAATAGAGCAAAATTTTCGATTGGACCATTTGATTTGGAAATGATCGGTCTAACCCATTCAATACCTGAAATGCGCGCAGTTTATATTAAAACTCCAGGAGGAAGTATTTTACATACAGGTGATTGGAAATTAGATCGTGAACCAATAGTAGGTCAAGTTTCGGACGAAGAAAGATTAAGACAAATAGGAGAAGAGGGAATTACTGCAATGGTATGCGATTCAACTAATGTTTTTTCGGATGGATGGTCTGGATCGGAAGGAGAAATAGAAGATAATTTGACTGAGTTAGTAAAAAAAACTAAACATACTGCCGTAATTACTACTTTTGCTTCTAATATAGCAAGAATTCAAACTATTGCTAATGTAGCCAAAAAATGTAACAGAAATATTATTTTATCAGGTACTTCTCTTCATAGAATGACCACGGTAGCTAAAAAATGTGGATATCTACAAGGAGTAGAATTTATAGATGCCAAGTCTTTTACTGAACGAGATAGGGCAAATACTTTAATTATTGCCACAGGATGCCAAGGAGAACCCTTAGCTAGCGTGGCTAAACTTTCTGGCAGAACTCATCCTTTTTTAAAGATTCAAAAAGATGATTTAGTAATTTTTTCTTCTAAAATAATTCCAGGCAACGAAAAAAAAATTGCTGCAACATTAAATAGATTGGCAGATTTAGGGGTAGAAATAATAACAGAAAGACAAGCTAAAGTACACGTATCAGGTCACCCTAATAAAGATGAATTAAAACATTTATACGACCTTGTAAAGCCTAAAATAGCTATACCAGTACATGGGGAGGCAATTCATATAAATGAACATTGCAAATGGGCGGAAAAATGCGGAGTAAAAAAAACTTTCTCAGTTAGAAATGGAGATTTATTATGCTTTGAAGATAGTGAAGAAGTTATCAAAATAACTAAAATTGAAACTGACTATTTAGGCATTGATGGTAATTTATTTCATTCTCCTGGAGGAGAAGTTATGCGAGCACGAAGAAAATTAAAATCTGGAATATTAATATGTACTTTTACATTAAACACTAAAGGCGTTTTAATTTCAGGACCATCAATTATTACTCCAGGCAGTTTAGATAGTAAAAATGAAGTAAAATTAATAAAAGAAATAGAACGAAGGGTAACTAACAATTTAAGCCAAAAAAGTTCTGGCTTTTTTAATATAAAAAAGAAAGATGACTCTCATCAGGAAATTGTTAGTTCAGTTAAAAGCACTATTTTGCAAATTTTAAAACATGAACTTAAAATAACTCCAGTAGTTGAAGTTATGATGATGATTGCTCAAGCCTAATTAATACGACTCTTTTGTAATAGAATAAATTAAACGTGCAAATTCATCTTTAAAAATGCTATCCGAAATTTTTTCTCTTTTTAAAGCTAAAAAATCAGGATAATTATTATGATTACATAATTTTTCGGCTTTACATAAAGATATTAATTGAAACCATTGCCTGTAGGTATAAGGTTCGGTATTTACTAAAATTAAAGATTCTGGCGGTATATTATTAGCGCCAATATATTTAAAAAAATCATGATAAGTGTCCATAGTAGTTGCTCTATCTTGAGTTTGATATTTATTTTTGGTGCTTATTACTTCAATTTTTTTTATGTCATATTTTTTAATAAGCATATTAGCTAAGTCTTTTTCAGTAGGTAATAATGTTGTAGCTTTAGTATAAATAAATTTACGACATTCTACAATAGATTCTTGTGTTTTATCTGATTTTAACCCATTTACTTTAATTGACTCCTTCAAATTTGCTACGGTCATATTACCTTCTTTTTTCCATTCTGGTTTTATTAACCCTACTAAATTAGTATATAAAATCATACGCTTTAAAGCAGGAAAGCTTTTATCGTTTAAAGATTCTTTAATAATTTTTATAATTTCATTTTTATGTTTGCTAAACTCAGGAGTTTTAATAGTTAAAGTTTTATAAATTTGATTTACCCTATCTTCATTGAAATCTTCCAAGGTAACTGGTCGATCGCTAACCAAAATTATATAATTGTTATTTTTGTAATTTTTATTAGAAATAATTTTTTTAAATACCTTATTCATGCCGTCATATGTAGAGCCAGCAATTAACCATTTTTTATCTGATGAAATATCTTTAACATCATTTTTTTGTACAAATATTTTTTGCATGTTAAAATTAAATTTGGTATTTTGTAAATCACGACGTTCCACGCCAGGCTTGCGTAATAAATTTTTTTGCATTTTTTCATTTAATTCTTCGATAGTAGAAATTTGTGATAAATTTAGTTTATTTAAATTATTAAGCTCAATTAAGGTATTTTTTAAAGTAGTTTTGCTTATAAATATTTGGTTTAATATTTCATCTTCTTTTGTTTGATAAAGGTTATCTATTATTTTATCGATATTTTTAAATTCTGAAGCTTTTACTTGTCCTGTATTCATTAAAAGTATCATAAATATAATATATTTCATATGGGTAGCAATTTTATTAATAATAAACATTCATTAAATTTAGTAAAAAATTTTAATTAAAAGCAAAATAAAATTTTATTGTTCCACATAGAACTATTTAAACATTCTATTATTTTAAAAAGCGTCAATTAAAACAAAAGGTTTATTGATTTTTAAAAGATTAGTATAATTTTAAAGCATAAATAAATATAACTTATAATGATAAAAATTACTTTTCCTGATGGAAACCAAAAAGATTATGATATTGGAATTAATTGCATGCAAATTGCCGAAAGTATAAGCAGGGGCTTGGCAAAAAACGCGATTGCTACTAAAATAAATGGTAAAATGTCTGATATGTCGACCATTGTTAATCAAGATAGCTCGATTATTTTTTATACTCATGATAAAGAAAATGCCGAATCTCTTGATGTAATAAGGCATGATACAGCTCATTTATTAGCACAGGCAGTTAAAGAATTGTATCCAGAAACACAAATAACAATTGGTCCCAGCGTGGAGGATGGATTTTATTATGATTTTGCACGTGAAATGCCTTTTTCAAGTGAAGATTTAGAGGTGATTGAAAAAAAAATGCATCAAATTGCAGGGCAAAACTATGCTTTTGAAAGAAAAATTTTTGCAAGAGATGAAGCAATAGATTTTTTTAAAAACCAGGGAGAAATATTTAAGGCAGAAATTATTAGTTCAATTCCTGCTAATGAAGATGTTTCTGTTTATCGGCAAGGTGATTTTCATGATTTATGCAGAGGACCCCATGCTCCTTCAATGGGTTATTTAAAGCATTTTAAGTTGCTTAGAGTCTCGGCAGCTTATTGGCGAGGTGATGCTAAAAATGCCAGTTTGCAAAGAATTTATGGAACTAGCTGGGGCACAAAAAAGTCATTAGAAGATTATTTATTTAGAATTGAAGAAGCAAAAAAACGTGACCATAGAAAGCTAGGCAAAGAACTAGGTCTTTTTCATCAACAACAAGAGGCGCCAGGAGATATATTTTGGCATCCAAAAGGACGTAAGTTATATCTAATAATTGAGCAATATATGAGAGATTTGCTAGATAAAAATGGTTATCAAGAGGTAAAAACCCCAATATTGGCAAAACGCAATCTTTGGGAAAAATCAGGGCATTGGGAAAAATTTAGAGAAAATATGTTTACATCACAAATTGATGATGAAGATTATGCAATAAAACCAATGAATTGCCCTTGTCACGTGCAGATTTTTAACAACGATCTTCGTAGTTATCGTGATTTACCAATGCGACTCGCCGAATTTGGTTGTTGTCATAGATATGAGCCTTCAGGTTCACTGTATGGAATTATGCGAGTTAGGTCTTTTACTCAAGATGACGCCCATATTTTTTGCACCGAAGAGCAAATTGCTGATGAAACTATAGCTTTTTGCAAATTATTAACAAAGGTTTATAATGACCTTGGTTTTACGGATATAAAAATAAAATTTTCTGATCGTCCAGAAATAAGAGCAGGCAACGATGAAACTTGGGATAAAGCTGAAAATTCCTTAAAAAAAGCAATGGAAAACAGCGGATATGAATATACTTTAAATAAAGGAGAGGGTGCATTTTATGGTCCAAAACTTGAATTTGTATTAAAAGATGCAATCGGCAGAGACTGGCAATGTGGCACTTTACAGGTTGATTTTGTGTTGCCCGAAAGACTTGGTGCTGAATATGTATCAAGCGAAAATAGCAGAAAAATTCCTGTTATGTTGCATAGGGCTATTTTAGGTTCATTAGAACGTTTTATTGGTATTTTAATTGAACAATATGCAGGTAAATTGCCTATTTGGCTAGCACCAGTTCAAGTTGCTGTAGTTGGAATTAGTGACGTACATCAAATTGCTGTTACCAAGCTTACTGATAAAATGCAAGATGCTGGAATACGAGCAATTAGCGACTTGACCAGCAATACCGTAAATTATAAAATTCGCGAATATTCTAATCAAAAAATACCTTTTATTGTGGTTATTGGAGATAAAGAAATTGCAGATGGAACTGTTTCGGTACGTAGATTTGGTGAAACTAAAGCCGAGGTTGTTAAGGTTGAGGATTTTGTGAAGCTGTTTTGATATGGCAATAATTGATAATAAAAAGGCGTCCGAACAAAAATATTGCAAAGATTTACAGGAGATATTTTTTAAATATTATACATTTAACGAATTTAAATATTTGGATACAGAGAAATCTAAAAATGGGAGTCAGTATTTGGAATTTTCAGATGCTATCGTTATAATTAATGATAATATATTGGTTTTTCAAATGAAAGGCGATACATTGAATGAAAAATCTATAAAAAATTTTAATTATGATGAATGTAAGCAAAAAGGTATAGAACAACTAAAATACAATCAAAAATTATTATCGGAGAAAAACTTAAGTGATATAATAGCATATCAGGGTATAAAAAAATCAGAAAGTAAAGAAAATCCAATAGATTATAAAAAAAATGAAAATACAAAAATATTCTACATTTTATGTATGGATACCGTAGAAACAATTGATGAATATGAAGATATATACGACTCGAAAAATGATTTATTTTTGTTTAAAAATTATGATCATTTTAAGACAACACTTGATTATACAGGAACAATTGTTGACTTTGTAAATTATTTAGATTTATTAAAAAATAAGCCCAACGGATTAGATCAAATGAAAGATATTGAAAATCTGTATTGGTTTATACGCAATAATCGTTCAATGGAAGAATTAAATAAATATACCTTAGATACAATTATAAAAGCAGATGATGGCAATGGGTATATTTTTTCTTGCGGTCATAATCAATTGTTATCTTTAACAGATGATGTAATAAAAACTGAGGCTACCAAGATACTTAAGGAAGACGAAGAAACTAAAAAAATTTTGAAAGAAATAAGAGACATAATATATAACGATAATAGTAAATCGGAACAAGAGAAAGAATATTTTTTAAAATATTTTTGTAAAGAGAGTATGGATGATTTATATGCACATACAAAAGCTATTATTAAACAGATAAAGAATAATCAAGAATCGTTTATGCCATCTGCATATGTAGGGAAAGAAGAATTTGACGGAATTTTTTTTAGATACATTAAGCCTGATTATAATAAAATTGGAATCAAATATGGAAAAACAATAGATCAGGCAAGAGAAATGGTAAAAAATAATATAGATACATTTGAAAAAATGATTAATATTATTAACAATGCAAGCAAAGCTGGTATTACTCTTCCTGAAAGTGAAAAAATAGATAAAATAGTTACCATTAATTACACAGATAAGCGTTTTGATTATCTTAGTAAACCATAAAATTTGCCAATATTAGGAGCAAATACTCTATTGATTGACGTTATTGGAGACAAGAAAGTGCTAGATGGGGCGGTTTCTGCAGGTAGATTTTGTGAGAATAAAAGCGAAAAAATGAGCATAGAATTATTAAAACAAACAATACACAAATAGCATTGCAATATTTTCTGTAAAACAATATTTTAACATCTGTAAAATAATATCAATTTACCATATTTGTTAATTTTTTTGTGTCTCTAAAAACTATCAATATCAGTTGGATCTAAGCTACCACTAATATAGCCGCCATCGTATTGATTAATTTTTGATACTTTTTTATAACAATCAGAAGATATGTGATCTTCACAATCATTTGTATTTATAGGCAATGAAATATCGGTAGTTCTATGATGGTGACACCACCAAGGGTTATTTTGATGCAAATAAGAATTTTTTTTCAAAAATTTATATTTTTTTTCATATTTTACCCTTAGCATCCCTAGCAATGACTGGTCATGATTATGGGTTGTATTCGGGTATTCATCTTCAGCTCGTGGACCAGTCATAATTATTTCAGGTATCTGAGAAACTTTTAACCACTCTTTATAAAATTGTTTCATTTTTTTTGAATTATTTATTATTATTATATGAATTAGTATTGAATTTGTACGTCGGTACTTATCATTGTCCATATCAAAATAACGTAAAGCTTGTCTTTTGGTATAAGTACCAACATTCCATTTGCCAGGAAAATGCTTCTCAAGATATTTTTGACTGCTAAAAAAGAAAACTGTATCAGATTTTGTTTCGACCATTTCTTTTAAATAATCGGTCATAGGAGAGAGAAAGTTTACGCCGCTATCAGCCCAAATGATAATATCGCCTTCTGGTATTTCGTTAAGAGCTTTATATATTATATATGGTTTCCATAAATAATATCCAGCTCCATAATTTTTTCTATCCCCGAATATTTTAATATTTTTTTTAACAAAAGCAGGGTCAACATCTGCAAAAGAATATTGTTTAACATTATCTATGCAATTTAGTAAAGCCGAAGCTGATAAAAATCTTTGATTTTGAAAATGAATATCATTGCCGTCAGCATAAGAAATTAACCATACTTTTTTACCTGGAATTTTTTCGCATTGTTTGCTTTTTATAACTGAGATATCGTATGGTACTATTTGCTTTCTCGGATCATCAAGCACTAATGGTTTGTTATTAAAGTTTTCAATAATTAAGGTTATAATAATACCAGTAATTATAGCAAACAAAGAAAATAAAAAAATGTTGAGTTTTTTAAACATATTATTTTTTAATAATTATTTATGTTACAGAAATCAAGATAGTTTTTATTTTGCAAGTTAATAAACTTCAAAAACAAAATTATAGTTTAGTTTTGAGATTTTTCATAAAAACAACAATTGCCATAATTGCAGCCGATGTTACTCCAGGTATTAATCCAGCAATGCCAATTGTAATAGGCTTAGCTTTGACCAGTTTTTCAACTACCTCATTAGATAAACTTTTGATTTGATTGTAATCAATGCTTTCGGGTATTTTAGTGTTATAATAATCATTTAACTGAATAATTTCTTCATGTTGTTTAACTAAATAAGTTATATATTTAGCTTCGGCTTCAATATATCGTTTTACGTCTTCACTAACTTTGGATAAATCAATCTCATTATTGCAAACATTTGGCACCTGATCAAGCTCAATGTACCTTGCACTTATTAATTCAATAGCATTTCGTTTTACTCCATCCATGCTAATATTAATTCCATAACTGGCTAATTTATTTGGAGTAACAAAAATATTTTGCAATTTGTTCCATAATAAATCAATTTGGCTTTGTTTAGCATTAAAAATATCAGCCCGCTTTTTTGTTACGCATCCAATCTTTATTCCTTGTGCAGTTAACCTAACATCTGCATTGTCACCTCTTATTGAAAGTCGATACTCGGAGCGTGAAGTAAACATCCTGTAAGGTTCTCCATCTATGCCAACAGATGTTAAATCATCAATCATAACCCCAATAAAGCTGGTCATACGACTTAAAATAAATTCCTCGGTCCTATTTTTGGCTTTTAAAGCAGCATTTACCCCAGCAACCACTCCCTGCCCTGCCGCCTCTTCATATCCAGTAGTTCCATTAATTTGACCAGCTAAAAATAATCCAGGTATTTTTTTAGTTTCTAAAGTTTGCTTAAGTTCTCGAGGATCAACATAATCATATTCTATGGCATATCCTGGTTGGGTAATTACTGCATTTTCTAATCCTTTTATAGTATGAATAAATTTTTCTTGTATTTCAGCAGGCATTGAAGTTGAAATACCATTAGGATATACTAAATCGCTATCCAGTCCTTCTTTTTCAAGAAAAATCTGATGCCTTTGTTTATCAGCAAACTTTCGCACTTTATCTTCAATAGAAGGGCAATACCTGGGACCTTTTGATAAAATAGATCCGTTATACATTGGTGAAAGATTAGTATTTTCAAGCAATATTTTATGAGTCTCAGAATTTGTATAAGTTATAAAGCAATCAATTTGGGGAATATCAATATGCGTGTTAGTAAAAGAAAATGGAATAATTTCATCATCGCTTTTTTGAGCTTCTAATTCCGTAAAGTTAATGCTATCAAATTTAATTCGTGCAGGAGTTCCTGTTTTTAATCTTCCCATGTTAAATGCCGACTTTTTAAGAGCCTGGGCAAGACCAATGCTTGGTTTTTCATTAACTCTTCCTGCGTAAATTTGTTTGGCACCAACGTGAATTAACCCGTTTAAAAAAGTCCCACTAGTTATTACAAGGCTTTTGCAACTTAATTTAATATTATTATCAAGTAAAACCCCAGATATTAAATTATTATCAAATATAACGTCTTCAACCATTGCTTCAATAATTTGCAATTCGGGATACTGCTCCGCTAAAATTTTGTTAATAGCAATTTTATATAATTTGCGGTCAATTTGGGCACGCTGACCCCAAACTGCTTCTCCCTTACTACGATTTAACACTCTGCAATGAATAGAAGCCATATCGGCCGCTATGCCCATAACGCCATCAAGAGCATCAATTTCTTTGACAATCGTACCTTTTCCTATTCCTCCAATAGCAGGATTACACGAAAGTTCACCTAAATTATCATACTTAATTGTAATAAGAGCGGTTTTTGCCCCCATTCTATAAGCACTACAAGCTGCTTCAATACCAGCATGCCCCCCACCCACAACAATTACATCCAACATTTTATTTTAATAATTAACCAACAAATGATTATTTTTAAGCTTTAAAAAACAATAAAAATATTTTTTAATTGCATTACAAATAAACATGCAATTATTTTTATTAACATTAATTAATTTTTAATTTATATGACACTTTATCTTGATGAAATAGCTCCTAATTTTACTCAAAAATCTAATATTGGAGAAATTGATTTTTATAATTATTTAAGCTCAAGCTGGGGTATAATTACCTCTCACCCTGCTGATTTTACTCCAATTTGCACTACCGAAATGGGTACAATAAGCAATTTAGCAAATGAATTTAAACAAAGAAACGTAAAAATTTTAGGGTTAAGCGTTGATTCTGCTGAATCACATCAAAAATGGATTCCTGATATTAATAAAATATATAATTGTAATTTGGATTTTCCTATTATTGCCGATGATGATAGAAAAGTAAGCAAATTATATGGAATGATTAAAGAGGGTTCGAGCGATATGAAATTACAAACTACCGTTAGATCGATGTTTATAATAGATCCTAATAAAAAAATACGAATTATAACAATATATCCAATGGCGGTGGGGCGTAATTTTGCTGAAATTATCAGGTCTATAGACGCTTTGCAAACAGCAGATAAACATTCTGTTGCCACGCCTGCTAATTGGCAGATAGGTGATCGTTTAGTTGTTCCAGCTTCAGTAAATAATGATCAAGAGGCGTTAGCTAATTACAAAAATGTAGAGGCAATAACTACCTATTTACGCTATACGGATGGAAAAAGATAATATTATTTTTAGAATAATTCGTTCAACTTTTGCAAATGATAGTAGGTTTTTTAAATTCAAAAAATATTTTTATTATAAAATAGGTTTATATGCCGAAACTCTAGTTATTGTATTTATGTTTTTTAAAGGATATAAATTAATCAAACACAGATACAATAACTATTGCGGAGAAATTGATTTAATACTTTGCAAAGGCAAAACAATAGTTTTTGTTGAGGTAAAAACCCGCACCACTGAAATTGATTATTTTGCAATTGTTTCATCTAATCAAAAACGCAGAATAATAAAATCTTCTGAAGTTTTTTTAGCTAAATATAAAAAATATAATAAACATTTTAGCAGATTTGATATTTGTATAGTCAATTCAATCCTACCTTGGAAAATACATCATATTCAAAATGTTTGGGGAATATAGTTCTACGTAGAACAATAGCATTATTTATCTTGCTTCATTAGGCAGACCAGTCATACCCCATTTGCTATTAGCAATTTCCCACCCCGCTCCAATCTTGTAATATCCTTTTTCTAAATAATAACTAGCGGTTAATTTATTACCTATAAATGCCATGATTATAGAAATTACTGATGGAGTACAAAATCCAGCGCATAAAAATACGGCAATAGAAGGAAACCACCAACATACCGAAGAACATAAAAATAAAAGCAATCCCCAAATAGGCATTCCGCGAAATAAGAAAGGTATCCATCCAAAGAACAAAATAGTCCAGCTAAAACCAATTTTAACTTCCTTGGTCACTCCATTATCATTTTGTAACTGTACGTGCATAATTTGTTAGCTTACATTTAAAAAATATTCAGCATCTAAAGACGCCATGCAACCTGTTCCTGCCGCTGTAATAGCCTGCCGATATAATTTATCTTGAACATCTCCACAAGCAAAAATTCCTTCAATATTAGTTTTAGTGGTGCCAGGCAAAGTAATAATATAGCCTTCTTCATCAAGTTTAATAATATCTTTGAATATATTTGTATTTGGCTTATGACCAATAGCTATAAATATTCCTTCCAATATTAAATCGGTTAAATTGTCGGTTTTTAAATTTTTTATTCGAGCCCCAGTAACATATTTTAAAGGCTTTTTTTCGCCTATTACTTCCACCAGTTCACTATCCCAAATTACTGAAATTTTTGGGTTTTTAAATAATCTATCTTGCAAAATCTTTTCTGCTTTAAAGCTATCTCGACGATGAATAACAGTAACATGACTAGCATGATTAGTTAAATATAAAGCCTCTTCTACGGCAGAATTGCCTCCGCCTACAACCAAAACTTTTTTACCCTTAAAAAAGAATCCGTCGCAAGTTGCGCATCCCGAAACTCCAAATCCTAAAAATTCCGACTCGGATTCAATTCCTAGCCATTTAGCTTCTGCTCCCGTAGCTATAATTACACTATCTGCTATGTATAAATTTCCCGCTCTATCATAAGCTTTAAAAGGCTTAGTAGAAAAATCTACTTTTTCAATACGGTCGTTAATAATATTGGTTCCACAATGTTCTGCCTGTTCTTTCATTTGTTCCATTAGCCACGGACCTTGAATTGCTTTAGCAAAACCTGGATAATTCTCTACATCAGTAGTAATAGTTAATTGACCACCTGGTTGATCACCGCATACAATTATTGGATTTCGATTAGCTCTAGCGGCATAAATAGCTGCCGTCCAACCCGCAGGACCCGAACCAATAATCAAAATCTGCGTTTTGCTTTCCATATAATATTTATTAACTCTATTAAAATTATTATATATTTTTATTAAAGTAAATACATCCTCTAAATTTTTTTTGCTATATTGATAGCTAATTTAGTGGCAATTTTAGTAACGTTATAAAATATATCATATCCAAGCATATTTTTAGATCCAAAATCTATAGCTTCATTTTTATGAATTTCTTCTTCTTGGCAAAATTGCTCTAAATTTTTAATTAATTCGATTTCTTGGCTAAAATTTTGTTTTAGCTCTACAATTTGTTCTTTATAATGCTCCACTATAACTTCTTCTACTGCTTCGGTAGCAACCATTATGGCTTTCTGCCCCAATAATGTCGACAAAGCTCCTAAACTAAAGCTACCTAATTTCCATAAAGGTTCTAACAAAGTAGGTCTAATATTTCTTTCTTTAGCTTGTTGTTCAAAATATAGTAAATGATTTTGCTCTTCCGCAAGGCAATGTTCTATGTGGTGTTTAGTATTTTCATTAGTACAAAATTTTTGCTGGGTCTTATAAATTGATACAGCTCCTCGCTCGCCCGCCAAATTAACCCTAATAATTTCATCAATTTTTTTAGACATTATTTTATTAAATTGCTCATATTTACCTAATAATTGATCAATGAAGTTAAAACACTAGATTAATTTTTATTATCGCCCATAGGATGATTATTTTTAACAAAGTCAATAATTTCGCTATCTGCGGTTTCGATATAAATTTCGGTAGTTGAGATGTCGGAATGCCCTAGAAGTTCTTGCAAAACCCGCAAATTAACTTTTTTATGGCATAATTTAGTAGCAAAAGAATGTCTAAAAACATGTGGAGAAACTTTATTAGGATCAATATTAGCCAACAAAGCTATCTTTTTTAATGTCATTCCAACTTGTTCTCTAGTTAAATGCCCCTTACCACCACGAGAGCAAAATAAATATTTTGACCCATCTTGCGATTTAACAAAATCATTACGAACTGCCAAATATTTTTCTAGCAAATCAATTGTCTGATTTCTAACAGGCACCAATCTTTCCTTAGCACCTTTACCTTTAATCATAATAAGCTTTTCATGATTTTTTTGGATAGGAATAATATCAGTAACCTTTAAGCTCAACAACTCCGAAATTCTCATTCCACTAGCATACAAAAATTCAATAATACAAGCCATTCTTATACCAAATTTATTATCACTTTGAGCAGTTTCTATCAAATATTGTACATCTTTTTCTATTAAAAATTTAGGTAATTTTTTTTCTTTTTTTGGTCTTTTGATATCGATCATCGGATTATCCTGTATGTAGTTTTCTTCTATTAAAAATTGCATAAACTGGCTAACACTAGAAAGTTTACGCAAATAAGATGATCTTTTTAATTGCTTTAAATGTAGCGTTTCTAAAAATTGCCTTATAATTTTTTTATCTACTTTTTTTAAATCTATTTTTATAAACTCAATAAATTCTTTTAAATCTCGCCGATAAGATTGAATAGTATTATTACTAAGTCCCCTTTCTACATTACAAATTGTTAAAAATTTTTCAAGCACTACTAACATATTATCCTAATTTTTCTTTCCATTCTTTTTTGAGTTTAGCATATTTTAAGTTAGCTTCTGCTTCCTTCCATTTGCCAAAAAAAATTCTAGCACTTTCGGCTTTTAAATTATCTCCATTACCCCATTTTAATGGTTCTAAAGTAGTTTTTTTATATTTTCTACCTCCCTTGTAATTAGCATAGCGACGACTTCTAGTGTATCCCATTTGCAAAAATTTTCTTGCCATATCCATTCCAACAAAATCTTTATTTTTTATATATTTTAAAAAAAGAGAATAAATTTTCTCGCTTGACTCAAATGCAATTTCAGGAGTTTTAAATCTCCAATATTTTAAAATTTCGCTTTTGTAAGGTTCGCAAATTAATACCCCTTGTTCGCCTTTACCAATTTTATATAATTCAGGATTTAATCGATAATCAATATTTGCTTTCCAAGCGTAATTTTTATAATCAAAATTAAGATAGGAAGGCTTAGACATAGAATATTTTATATTAAAGATAATTAATTCTTGATAATTATTTTTTATTTACTATAAATTTTAATTAAAGAATTTTTCGTTTTACAAATGCGCCAAGCAAATTGCTTTAAAAATCACTTTTTTTACTTCCTCGCAAAGGGGAAAACAGAGCTTTAAAATATCCATTTTTAAAAAAATTTAAAAAACCAAGTAAAGCATGTATCTTTATTAGTAAATCAAATTAATATAATAAATTAAAAAACATATGACCAAAATAAAAGTAATTCTATGTGACGTTTGGGGCGTTATTCATAATGGAAAAAAACTTCATGTTGGCGTGCATGACTTTTTTGAATATTGTAATCAAAATAATATTTTAGTGGTATTATTTTCTAACGCCCCCCGCAAAACTAAAAACGTAGCAGACTTTTTATTTAATAAATTTAAGCTAGAACAAGGTAAACATTACCATGATATTATTACGTCAGGTGGTGTTTTTTCAAACATTTGTAGCGAATTAAAACTTAAAAAATGTTTTTTTATAGGTCAAGAAAGTAACTCGCCTTTAATGGCAGAAGAACACAACGATGCAGAAATGATAAGTCTGGTAGGAGCAATTAGAACATATCAAACAAGCGACGCCGATTTTGCTTTAATATTAGGACCATTTGGTAATGATAACGATATTAATATTGTAAAATACTTGAAAGAACTTAAACAAAGAGATATAACTGCTTATTGCCCCAATCCCGATTTAGTGGTTCATAACAATGGCATTGAAGTTAAATGTGCTGGCTTTTTTGCTCAGGAATATGAAAAAATAGGAGGTAAAGTTATTTGGTATGGAAAACCTTATTTTCAAATGTATGAATATGCTATAAAAAAACTTGGTATAGCTAAAAACGAGATTGTAGCTATAGGAGATTCTTTAATGGCAGATATTTCTGGAGCTAATAATTTTGGAATTAAATCAATTCTAACTTTAACAGGAATTACAAAGCCCGATGATATCAAAGATATAAAACCGTATTTAACCGTAAACAACCTTTTTGAAATGATGGATTTTATTAAAAATACAAAGTAAGTAAAATAAATTGCATATTATTTTAGGTAAAGTAAAATTAATAAATTTTCTTTAGTCAAAAACATTATTAAATATGGCAAAATCAGCAACACTAGGAATGCCAAGAATCGGGAAAAATGGAGAGGTTTCTTTAGCTGTATCGGATTTTATAGATAAAAAAATAACAAAAGGTCAGCTTTTAGCAATTGGTAAAAAGGTAAGAGAAGAAAATTTTCAAATGCAAATTGATAGCAATATAGATATAATTCCTTGTAATGATTTTTCATTTTTTGATCACGTTCTTGACGCTACTGTATTTTTAGGTAACATTCCTCGTAAATATTATTGGGAAGGTGGATTGGTGCCTTTAGAAATTTATTTTGCTATGGTTACTGGGCAACAAAGAGAAAAATTTGATGTTACCCCTATGAATATATCTAGGTGGTTTAATACCCGATATTTATATGTGGTACCTGAGTTTTCTGACCCCATCGAATTTGCTTATTCTGACAATAAACATGTTTTAGAATATTTAGAAGCCAAACAAAATTTTAAAATTAAAACTCGTCCCGCTTTTTTTGGTCCAGTATCTTATTTGTTAATGGGTAAAATTGCCTCAGATGATGTACACGAAATAAACAAACACAGTTTAATAGATGAAATATTACCAGTATATGAAGAACTAATAGTTAACTGTAAGCGTTTAGGAATAACAGACATTCAATTTGATGAACCAATGTTAACCCAGGATTTAACAAGAGAAGATCAAAATATTTACAAAGACTTTTATAATAAGTTAGCTGAAAAAAACCACGACAACGTAAGTATAAACATTGTAACTAGCTATGGAGAAATTGGTAACAATCTAGAATGTGCTATGTCTATGCCAGTATCGTCAATTCACTTAGATTTGTGTTCTAATCCTAACCAGTTAGATGAAGTTTTGTCTTTAATTCCCAAAACAATGTCTTTATCTCTTGGTTTGGTAGACGCAAATAATATATGGATTAACAACTTAAAAAACTCCGTTGAAATTGCTAAAAAAGTAATTAATAAACTAGGTACCGAAAGAGTTATAATTGCACCATCTTCTTCTTTATTTTTGTGCCCCAACGATATTAATCAAGAAAAACAAATACCAGAGGAAATTAAAGGGTTATTGTCTTTTAGTAAGCAAAAACTTGAAGAAATAAATTTAATTACAAAAATTTTAAATTCTAAAAAAGAAAACTTTGACGATGTTTTAGTTGAAAATGCAAAAAAAATTGAAAAATTGAAGCAAAAAAATATAAAAATTAATCAAGATTATTCTAATAAATTAAATTATGTTTTTTTAGAAAAAAACAACAGAAGCTTACCTTTCAATGAACGTATAAAATTACAAAAAGAAAAAATATTTAACAATAAAATGCCTTTGTTTCCAATTACAACTAACGGATCTTTACCTTATAAAAACATTAAAAGCACAGAAAATTATTCTAAGGATTATATAAAAATACAAGAAGATTTAAATATAGATGTTATATCTGATGGAGAGTTTAATCGAAAAAATAATATTGAGTTTTTAGCAAGTAATTTAGAGGGGGTTTTTATTTGCCAAAACTCGTATGTTCAATCATTTGGAACTATTTTTAATAATCCAATCATAATATATGATATTCCAGTTATTAAAAAAAACACTTATCTTGATTTAGCTAAATCGTTAATAAAAATATCTAAAAAGCCTATAAAAATCAACGTTTGTGGTGCTATTACATTTGTAAATGAATCTTTTGCTTTAGATGAAATTCCTAGATATGTTTTTCAAATATTGGTAGCTGATATTATAAAAAAGGAAATCCAAGAACTAGAAAAAATTGGTATTCAAATAATAGGAATAGATGAAGAAAATTTTTTACAAAAACTTCCTTTAAGAAATGATCACGTAATTGATGAACTTAATAAATTAATAAGTATATTTAAATATATATGTAAAGATATTGCAAATATAACTCAAATTCATACTAAAATTAATCATGTAAATTTTGAAGATTTTTTAGAAAACATAGCTAAAATAGATACAGATGTATTGTTAATAAACAGCTCAAGATATAATAAAGAATTATTTGATTTATTTATTAGTTATAGATATCCAGGTCATATAAGTTTTGGCATATATGATACATTATCAAATCGTATCCCAACTTACCAAGAAATGTTAATATTAATAAAAAAGCATATTAGATGCGTGGATATTGATCATATATGGCTTAGCACAGACTATGGTTTTAAATATAAAAACAGAGAAGATTTTATTAGTATAATGAAAGATATTAGTGAAATAGTAAAGGAATTGCGTCATACTTAAAAAAATAGTAATTTAAATTTTTTATTATGTTTTTTATATAGTTGTTAAAAATGTTAAATTTTAGATATTTTATATTTATTTAAAGGTTTTATAATTTGTTAATTTTTTATTAAAAAATGTTTTAAATTGTTAAAAAAGTTAGTAATATCAAATTATTAACAATTTTAACAATTTAATATTATTTTGTTATTTTTATGCAATTTTTTAACATTATATTATATATAGCGGTATCCGTTATGTTTTATTTGATAATAAAACTTTTATGGTATTTGTTGCGCATTTTAATATTTAAAATTATAGTTGATAATTTTGTTGATTTTATTGTTGATAGTGATCTAGAAATTAAAAAGAAAAAGGAAAACAATAATAACAAACCAGCTCATTTAGAAAAAAACAAAGAAGTTGAATTGGTTGAGGTTGAAAAAATTAAAAATCAGCAAGAAAATATAGAAGATATCGAACAAAACAACATTCAAATTTCTACTCCTAAAATTGTGGGAATTAAAATTGAAGTAAAGGGAAAATTTACCCAGGCTATAGCCAATAAAATGCGAATTAATTTTCAGAACTTAGATCGTAACGTATTATTAAAACAGGGTTATTGGGAAGCTTTCGTGGGATTACAAAAAAAGCAACAAACTATTCAACCCGATAAATTTCAAAGATAAAGTATGTTTTTAGCTTATTCATATTATTTTTATAAAAAAAGTTGACTGTTTTTTATTTTAAGTTACATAAACGACCACAAAGGTTTAATGTTATATATAATATTTTTAAAAATGAAAAAGAATTTGTCGTTGCTGTTTATTATTTTTTGTTTATTTTGTTCAAATGTATCTAAAGCAGAAATAGGTGACTTTGGTGAAATAGAATTAAAGCCTTATTTGGGTATTGGATATTCTTTATCGGGAGTCCAGAATGCTAAATATGGAGGAATAGATTATAATTTAATTTTGCCTTCTGTGTTCAATAGTTTTGGAGGTGCTTTAGGTTTGAGAACTAAATATTTAATGACAGAATTTAGTGTTTATGGCGCTATTCCTTCGGTTAGTACTTCAAATAATGGTCAACAATATGGCATAAGCGGGGCAACTATGGATATGGTTACTATGCGATTTACTTTAATGGGAGTTTTAAATTTTCCCGCAATAGGTGAAAAAAACAACATATTGCTTATTTTGGGAATGGTACATGCTTCTAGTAACATTAATTATTCTATATCTAACCCATCTTCCACCATTGGCTTGCAATATTCGGGGTTTGGCACTAATATAGAAATAGGGATAGGATATATGCGTGATATAACTGAACATTTTGCAATTAGAACCGACTTTAGGTACAGTCCAATTTCTATTTCTGGTATGACAAGTTTTTTAATGACCTGGAATATAACTTTCTTAGGATTTCTATAAAAGCTTTAAAAACGTTGCTTTAATTTTAAATATATTTTCTTTATACTTACTGAGTATATGTTGTTATAAAAAATGCCAACGAATAAAGCAATATATTGTATTTTTTTGCTTTTTATTTGGGTAAAAAAAGCAAATTCAGTAGCTTGGTTACGTAAAAAAGGAGAAATAATATCTATTCATGAACTAGCTTTACAAAATCAAACTAGCACAAATCTATATGATGCTAATAGCCTCAGTGGTGTTAATATTACGGGATTTGATTATAAGCTTTATGGTGAATATGGAGCTACTGATAAATTAACGATAGGGGTCAATTCTATTGCTGAAATTTATAGTATTAATAGCCATGGTAATAATTTATTATCAGGCATAGCGGTTAAATTAAGTGAATATTTTGCCCGATATGGAATTTTTAATAATAAAAATAGATCTTTAGTTGTAGCTGGGCAAATATTATATAAGCCACCTAGTTTTTACGATACCAAACATCCTCAAAATAGTGCAATTTATGGAGGTACTGATCAGCAAGATTTGGAGGTAATGAGTCAATTATTAATTAATCTAAATCCAGACGAAAGTTTTTTTGGGTTTTATACTGAATATAAGCAACTTTTAAATATTGATTTTGGATATAGGGAGCGTTTTAATTTAAATTTTAATGAAGTGAGATTGAATATACAATATATGTTTTGGTTTAATGAAGTGCATGCGATTTTGTTAGGTTTTTACAAAACAATGAGGGTATATAAAAATGTTAATTATGGCAATCCTTTAACTTCTTTTAATTATGCTTCGTGGACAGCAAACGATCAAAACAGTATTGAGGTATCGTGGGTAATGTTCTACGAGGAACAAAGAGCGATGTCTTTTGGAATTTATGCCGATGTATATGGTTTGCCATTTGGTAACGGAGAAGCAAATTTATTTACAATTGGCATTAAATGTGGTTTATGGCTTTTGTAGATTTTTTAAAGTGTTTATAAACAATTTATTTGGATTGTTATAACAAAAAGGCGTGCCTATATTGTTGGCTTGGTGGATTGCCAAGTTAAGAGGAATGTTATCTTGGGCTTCTATTACAACATCAGACATGTTATTTATTTTGCTAATTATAGGAATACCAAAGCCAGTAAAAAGTGTAACAGTTTTGTTGGTGTTTATTTCGGATAATCTGTCGTTGGTGCTAACTGTAATAATACCTTCAAGAGGATAATTTTGCATTAATGAAATATGAATATCGCCAGTACCTGGGGGTGTGTCTACTATTAAATAGTCTAAATCATTCCAATTTGTTTGTCTAAACATTTGGTGTAAAGCTTTAGAAAGCATCGGTCCTCGCCATATTATAGGTATTTCCAAATCATTTAATAAGCCAATGGATACCAATTGAATATTATACTTAATTATTGGATTTAATTTTGCATTATCGGTAGATAGTTTTTGATTTTCAATGCCAAAAATAGTTGGTATTGATGAACCATAGATATCAGCGTCAAGAATACCTACTTTGTAACCCAAGCTATTTAAAGTGACTGCTAAATTACTAGTTACAGTAGATTTACCAACTCCCCCTTTACCTGAACAAACAGCAATTATTTTTTTTATTCCTTCGATAGGTTTAAATATTCCATCAAGGCTAATTGTTTGGTTGTTATTAATAGGGATGTTTTTTACATTTTTACCTATAAAAACCAGCCTAGATAATACCGATAAATTATAAAAAGCTACCACAGCTCCTCTAATTTTTTGCTCAATTAAAGTTAATGAATTAGAATTGATATTTAAATCTCCTAAATCGATAATAATTTTTATTGACTGCTGTTTAAATAAGCTAAGCGAAGGAATAATGTGGCATATAATTTTATGTTGTTTTAAAGTTTGGCAAGTTTCGGGCATTTTTAGTGAATAAATCACATCTAGTAATTTATCCATAATTTTACTAAATAATAATCCAAATTAAAAAAATTGATACAATAACCGCACTTAAAAGCATACCATATGCAGTAATTTTAATGGATTTATTAGTAATATTGGTAGTTATGTCGAAATATAGATATCTAACTCCGTTACTAATATGATAGGCAAAACCTACGCAACACGATATTAAAAAAACTTTAGTAAAAAAATATATTACTTTGTTTTCAAGCCAATTTTGTGGTACAGATGAATTGTTATAATAACAATATACAAAAAAAATAGCAATTATTGTAGTGCTAAAAAATAAAGCCACTCCAGATAAACGATGTAGAATAGATAAAGTGTTGGTAATTTGCCATTTATATATTGATAAATGTGGAGAAAGAGGTTTTTGCATAATTAAATATAATACTGTAATTAGGTTTAGACTAAATGATAATTTTTTAATATCAAATTTTAGTTTTTAGTAAAAATTTATACTTTATTAAAATAAATCATTGTAAATATTCCTGTCATAATTATGGCTATTCCTAAAATATCAAATTTTGAGGGTGCTATTTTCTCATAAACAGACATCCATATCACGCTTGCAATAATATATATTCCTCCATATATTGTATAGATTTTTCCAGTAGATTGTATTTCAATGCGTGCAAGTAAATAAGCAAAAAACCCAAGAGAGGTAATTGAAAATGGTAATAAAAATAACGATTTTTTTAACACTAATATTGAATAAAGCAAATAACAACCTAATATCTCAAAAATGGCAGCAAAAATATAATATATAAAAATCATATCTAATTTTTATGATTATTGCATGGCCAAGAGATTAAAATCTTTTTCGGAATGAAATAAATTAGGTTCATAACTAGGCATTATATTTTCGAATTCAATAACTGGTAATATTTTAACTTTTTTAATAAAACAATTACCAAAAGAGCTGCGTAATGAAAATGCCAAACGGTCGGCTGAATTATTATTTTTACATATAGCAAAACAGGTTGGTCCCGCACCAGACATGCCACTTGCTAAGGTAAAAATACTAGATTCTAGTGTTGATAATACTTTGCTAATGCTGGGGCTAAAGTGAATTGCAGGATCTGTTAAATCGTTGCCATTATTTATAATAATTTGTAATATTTTATTTAAATCCAATTCAGTATTATAATCTTGCTGAGGGTGATTGTTTGATATTCTTAATTGTTTATAAATTTTTTGTGTTGAGGCTTTAAGCCCATAGCAAATAAGTACAGCATAAGTTTCTTTTTGCTCCAAATTAACAGGCTTAATAATCTCTCCTATTCCTTCACAAATTGCCATTTTTGGTTGCATAAAAAAAGGAATATCCGACCCTAAACTTTGTGCAAGTTGTATTAATTTGGTAGAAGAGATTTTAAGATCAAAAAAATTGTTTAAAAATCTTATTATAGTGGCTGCATTACTTGATCCTCCTCCCAAACCAGAAGATACTGGAATATTTTTTTGCAGGATAATATCAAAATTAGTAGGAATAGCAAATTCTTTATGCATTAATTCAATAGCTTTCATTATAAGATTATTGTTCATTGAATCAAAATCATTGCGTAATCCAAAGCAAAATTGACCTTGGGTTTTGAAGCTTGGACAATTAGCAGAATTTGGCTGAATAGCAATTATGTCATGTAAGTCAGTGTAGGCAAATAACGATTTTAATAAATGAAACCCATCTGAGCGCTTACCCGTAATTGTAAGAGTTAAATTAAGCTTTGCATATGATTTAAGATAATATATGGGAGAGACTTTCTTATCGCTTTTACACAGTAACGTCATAATACAAATAATAAAATGGTGCCCTGAGACGGAATTGAACCGACGACACAAGGATTTTCAGTCCTTTGCTCTACCAACTGAGCTATCAGGGCAAACATATATTCTGATAAGTTTTTGTTCAGTGTTTTTAAAATCAATCTTTAATTAAAATTTTTGGTATTTATATACTTATTCCCCTAAAAAGAAGAAAAACGGTTGACAATTAAATATTAAATGTTATTTAAATCAGTAGTTTAATTAATTTGATTACCAAAATGTTTAAAAATATTATGGATTTAACAGACTTTTTCAAAGACGAAGAGTTTTGCCATAACTTTTTGAAAGACAAATTTTGGGGTGCAAATAGAGAAAATATGAAATGTCCGCACTGTGGTTCTGTTCACATAACAGAATTTGCTGATTATAAGAAAAATCGTTGTGGCGATTGTAAATTAGAGTTTTCAATCCGTAAAAATACCATATTTGATAATAGCAAAATATCACTTAAAAAATGGTTTATGGTTATTTTTCTTGCTAATTCAAACAAAAGAGGTGCAAGTTCTTGTGATATTGCTAGAAAAGTGGGCGTTACACAAAAAACAGCGTGGTTTATGTTGCACAGAATTAAAAACGCTGATAGCCTTAGCATTAATAATAAAACTTTTTCAGGAACTGTAGAAATAGACGAAGCGTATATTGGTGGTAAAGAGGGTAACAGACACGCAAAAGATAAAAAAGAGACTGGAGAAAAAGAAAAAACTGTTGTGTTGGGAATGGTCAATAGAGAAACTGGACAGGTTAAAGCAATGAAAGTACCTACGGCTGAAAAAGAATGGTTACTACCAAAGATTAATATGACTGTAGAAAAAGGGTCAACTATTATTACCGATACATACCAAGCATATAAGGCTTTAAAGAAAAAATATAAACATAAATCAGTTAAGCATAGTAGCGGAGAGTATGTAAAAATTGACGCAAAAACTGCTTTCAAAATACATACAAATACAGTGGAAGGCTTTTGGGCTATTGTAAAAAAAACAATCAATGGCACGCATTATTGGATTTCTAAAAAACACACTCAAGCCTATTTAAAATGAAATGACTTTTAGATACGATACTAGATACTTTAACGATAATGAACGCTTTATGTTCTTTATTGAAAGGGCTTTTGGTAAACTAACTTATGAAACATTAATATCTTAATATTATGACAAAAGCGTTAGTGCATATACCTGAATTACATAATAACAATTATACTTTTTTTGAAGTTTTAGATAAACTATGCTATAAAAACATTAATCACGATTTTACCTTTACAGATATTAGTAAAGAGTGGAATACTGGTAAAAAAACAGATTTAACTGCTATTGATTTATTCTGTGGCTGTGGTGGTATTTCAAAAGGTTTAGAAATGGCAGGTATTAATGTTGTTGCTGGTTTAGACTTCTTTAAAGAAGCTGGCGAGACTTATAAAAACAATTTTAATCATAAATTCGTTTATGGCGATATAACCAAAAGTGAAACCAAACAGGCATTGTATGATACGATTAAACAGGAATTAAAGGGTAGAAAATTAAACATTGTAGCTGGTGGCTTTCCTTGTCAAGGCTTTTCAATGTCTGGCAAAAGAGATATTGATGACCCTAGAAATAAGTTATATTTAGAAGCACTTGATGTTGTAAAAACATTAAACCCAGAGTTTGTATTTTTAGAAAATGTTAAGGGTTTGCTTTCAATGGACGGAGGCAAAGTAAAACAGAGAATTTTAGAAGACTTTAAAAATATTGGTTACGATATGCAAGCACATATTTTAAGCTCTGCCGAATTTGACACACCACAAAAAAGAGAAAGAGTTATATTTATTGGCAATAGAATTGGTAAAAAGATTTTATACCCACAAAGTATTATCAAAAATGGCAAATATAAAACAACAAAAGATGCTATTGAGGATTTAATGAATAAAAAAGAAGACAAGGTATTTAGCCATATAATGACTAAACATAATAAAGAAATGCAAGATAGATTAATGCAGGTTCAAGAGGGTAAAGCATTATACAGTAATTATTCTGATGCTTGGAAAAAATGCCCTTGGAACGAACCATCTTGCACGATAAAAGAAAACCACGGAGGGGTTAATATACACCCTAAACTGCCTAGAGTTTTAACTGTGCGTGAGTGTGCAAGAATACAAAGCTTCCCTGATAATTTTTTGTTTAAAGGCACGAAATCAAAGCAATTAGTTCAAATTGGTAACGCAGTTCCGCCAAATCTTTCAAAGGCTGTTGGTTTATCTATTATCAAAAGCTATGAGCAAAACTAGTAAGGTTTCTTTATTTCTTGAACTGGCAAAACCTGATGAAACTGGCAATTCAAGAAAAGTTGCTATTGACGAATTTATTGGAAAATACAGTAGATTAAAAATGGGTCACGGCGGAGACTGGTGTCGCTCTGATGGAAACCTTGCGAGAATGTATATTGTTGAAAGATTTAAAGAAAGCAATAATAACGCAATTACAGCGGTGCAACTTTTTGGTTTTAACACCAAAAAACAAATTTACAAACAAATCAGAAGCGATATTGTCAAAAAAATATCGTCTCAAAAGTGTGCGGTTTTAAATATTGGCAATGTTGAAGTTGACCATAAAGACGGACATAGAGATGATTATGATAATTTGAAGCCAGAAAAACAAAAGTTAGAAGATTTTCAGCCATTATCGTCAGCCGTGAATAAAGCTAAAAGACAACATTGTAAAGTTTGTAGAAATACAAAGAAGCGTTTTGATGCAAGAGTTTTAGGTTTTTCAAAAGGTTGTTGGGCTGGTAACGGCGTTTATCGTGGCACTTGCGTTGGTTGTTATTGGCACGATGTTAAGAAATTTAATCAAGAAATAAGTAAAAGTTCTAGTGATAAGGGGGAATAAATATATAAATACCAAATTTTTACTTTTTATAAAATAAATCTTAATTAATTAACTATTTATTGAGTTCAAAAATAACTGTAATTTTTTGATCTTCTCTTAAAATTTTAGGATTTTGATTATTATAGGGACTGGGCACATAAAATGAATAGCCAAAGCTTTTATTTATATAACTTTGCTCTTTTTGATTTTCTTTTTTATCACTTTTTTTACCATAAAAAGCTAAAATGTTATTTTTTATTTCAACAACTATATCTTCTTTTTGGTATCCCGAAAATGTTAATTCATATTTATAAAATTTATCTTTTTTATCTACGATAACTTCGGTGCTAGCATCATTATTTAATTGGCTAGATTGATAAAAAGTTTTGTTGACGTCATCTCTTATTTTATCAAAAAAATTTAACGAAGAATTATGCCAATCTAATATTATTTTTTCAAAGTTAAATAAATCATTCTCTTTTTTTTGATGATTATTTTTTATAATTGTTTCCGCAACGATCGTGCCACATATACCACATAACAAGGCAATTATGGCAATTCCTACTTTTGATAAAATAAAATTTTTAAATTTTAAAATTTTTTCATTAATATTCATATAAAAAAAATTAATTATAAAGTTATTAAACAATATAATAATTAATTCATTAAAATTCAAGGTTTTGGGTATATTTTAAGCCATATAAAGCTTGATAATAGCCTTTTCCATCGTAAGAGTTCTTTTGCCTTTAAAAAGGCAAATATCTTGATCTTCAATTTTTGATCTTATAACTTTTATTAAACCCCCAATATGCTTAAAATGTTCACCTTTAATATGTTCTGGTAAAACATTAAACAAGTATTTCATACCTTCTCCTACGCAGTATACTTTATCAATTTTATTAATTAATATAAACTCAGACATTTTTTCGTGATATAAAGACATATGATCACCTAATTCTGCTATGTCTCCTAAAAAACATACGGTTCTGCGATCAGGGTAAGTATTTTTAAAGACTCCCATAGTTTCTAAAGCGGCTTTTAATGCTTCAAAGCTACAATTATGAGTATCGTTAATAACAGTTATTTTCTTTTTATTAACATAAAGATATTCAATATTTCCACGGCCTTCTACAATTTCAAAACTGCTAATTGACTTAACGGCATCTTCTATATTTACTTTAAAAAGTTTAGCAACTGCAAAAGCAAACAAACTATTAAAAGCATTATGAACTACAATACCATTAATAGAACAGTTAGCAATTTGAGGGGTAGCACTTTTAGTTATTACTTTAAAATTAATGTAATAATCATTTAAAGAGCATGTACCTAAATATAAATGAGAAGAATCTTTTTTTCCGATGCGAACTATATTTTTAACCCCAAGTTTAACAACTTCTTGACGAATGTCTTCAAAATATTGATTTTCTTCATTTAAAATTACTATTCCTCCTGGTTGAAGTCCACTACAAATAGAAGCTTTTTCTTTTATAATATCTGTAATTCCATTAGGAAAGTTACCTAAATGGGCTATACCTACACCAGTAATAATTGTAATATCTGGATTAACTAGCTTAGCCAAAGGCTCTATCTCACCAACATGATTGGTTCCAATTTCTACAATTGCAATATCACAAGTAAGACTCAAATTTATAAGAGTTAAAGTTACTCCAAAAAAATTATTATAACTTTTATAAGAAGATTCTACTTCAAAGAATTTACCTAAACAGGTGGCAATTAGGTTTTTGGTAGTTGTTTTACCCACACTGCCCGTGATTGCAATGAATCTTGTTTTAGCCATTAGACTTCTTTTATATTTTGCTAAATCTGACATAAAATCCATTATGTTGGCTACATGTATAACCGCTACTTCTAATTTTTTTACTAAATTTTGTATTTCTTCATCAAATCTTTCCACTACTATACATTTTGTGCCTCTTAATACTGTTTGTTCAATGTAATCATGACCATCGTTATTTGGACCTTTATAGCATATAAACATTGAATTTGAAGTAGTTATACGACTATCTAAACAAACCGATTCTATACAAATAGGAGATTTTAGATTTGTATATAATATATTTGGAAGTGCTAAAATTAAATCATTAATATTAAAAAGTTTTGCAAAAAGAGCCATAATTAATTATTAAAAAAATAACCTTGTTAATTGACAATCTAAAAAATAGTATAATTTTTATTAAAAATACTACTTTAGAGGCGATAATAAAATGCAATATCTTTTACATATATAAATGACAAATAAATTTATTTTTATAAGCTTGTGTTTTAAGATAAAAGTTATTTTCTTTTATTTGAAATAAATAATTTTAAAAGTTTATGCCACTGCTAGAAGCTAAGTCTACTTATAAACCTTTTGAATATCCTTGGGCTTATGATGCTTGGAAATTACAACAGCAAATACACTGGATGGCAGATGAAATATCGATGGCAGATGATGTTCAAGATTGGAAATATAAACTAACTACTGCTGAAAAAAATCTTTGTACTCAAATCTTTAGATTTTTTACCCAAGCTGACATTGAAGTAAACAACTGTTACATGGAAAAATATGCCAAAGTTTTTAAACCAAACGAAATAAAAATGATGTTATGTGCATTTTCTAATATGGAAACTATTCATGCGGATGCTTATTCTCATTTAATTGACACTTTAGGTATGCCAGATACAATTTATGAAGAATTTTTGAATTATAAAGCTATGCGAGATAAGTATGAGTATATGCACACTTTTGATATGGATAGCATTGAACATATGGCTTTAACCATGGCGGCGTTTGGTGCTTTTACTGAAGGTTTGCAATTATTTGCTTCTTTTGCAATTTTAGTTAACTTTCAAAGGTTTGGAAAAATGAAAGGTATGGGTCAAATTATAGCGTATTCTGCTCGAGATGAAACAGTTCATACTAAATCTATAATAAAGCTTTTTCATACTTTGGTTAGTGAGCATCCTGAAGTTTGGACCGAAGATTTACGAGCGCAAATATACACAACCTGCTCAACAGTAGTTTATTTTGAGGATTCTTTTATTGACCTTGCCTTTGAAATAGACGGAGCAATACAAGGATTAACTGCTCAAGAAGTAAAAAAATACATTCGCTATATTGCCGACAGAAGATTAGTTGAATTAAATTTGAAACCTATTTATTTAGTTGAAGATAATCCTTTGCCTTGGATGGATTTTATACTAAATGGTCTAGAGCATACTAATTTTTTTGAAAATAAAGCTACTGAGTATACAAAGGCTGCTACTACAGGGTCTTGGGATGACGCTTTTAATGCTCTTCATGATAAAAAAAATGGTGTTTTATTTGAAGCAAATCCATTGCAACAATACTAAATTTTTTGATATAAAATAAAACATTGAAATTAAAAATTTATATTTTACTAGCTTACCTTAGCTATAGGTTAATAATTTAAAAGAAAAGATGGCAGAGTCCGATAATAAAAACAAAAAAAATTCTCCTAAAAAAAGAACTATAAAAAATATCAAAGCAGTAAAACCTAAAAATATAAAAAAATCTTTTGAAAAAGAAAATGTTAACGAATCTATTGATATCGTAAATGTAATTATTAAAAAAAAACAGGGAGTATCAGACAGTGAAACTGAAAACTATGATGCTATCATGGCAACTACAAATTCTAATAATAAAAACGAAGAAAATACATTACCTGTATTGCCAGTTCGTGAAATAGTGATTTTCCCTAATACTATCAGTCCTTTATTTATTGGCAGACCTCAGTCTATCCAAGCTGTTAACAAAGCTATGGAATCTGGTAAAAAAGTTTTTGTTTCTGCTCAAAAAGATAGCAATGTAGATGAAATTAGTGTAAGTAATATTTTTGATGTAGGGGTAGTGGGAACAATTATACAATGTATAAAATTGCCCGACGAAACCTTTAAATTATTAGTAGATTCTAATTATAGAGCCAAAGCTACTAAATTTATTATCAAACCAGGATATATTGTAGCAAAATTAGAAAAAATGCCTACTACAAATTCTGATCCACGTGAAACAAAAGCTGCCATGCGCAACATTTTAAATGTTATGGGAGACTATATAAAGCTAAATAAAAGAGTAGATGAAAGCGCCCTTTCTTTTATAGAAGACATAAAAGATGCTCACTATTTTTGTGATATGGCTATATCTTATTTGCCCATCGAATACAAAACAAAGCAAGAAATGCTTTATATTTTGAATGCCTCAGAAAGATTAGACAAACTTTATGCTTATATTATTGATGAAATTGAAGTTTTACGTGTTGAAAAAACCGTTCAAGATAGGGTTAGATCTCAAATGGACAAAAATCATAAAGAATATTATTTGCATGAACAGATTAAAGCAATACGTAAAGAATTAGGTGAAAAAGATGCTAATTTAGAATCGGTTGAAAAATATCAAAAATTATTAAAAATTACTAAATTTACTCAAGAAGCATTTGAAAAAGCCAATGAAGAAATAACCAGATTAAGCACTATGCCAGCTTCTTCATCAGAAAATGTAAGATCTTATTTAGACTGGCTTTTTGCAGTACCTTGGAAATTATTTAGCGATAAAAATACTATTAGCATTAATCAAGCGCAAAAAATTTTAAACGGCTCTCATTATGGGCTTGATAAAGTTAAAGAGATTATATTAGAATATATTGCTGTGCAAATGAATACTACTAAAACTCGTAGTGCAATTTTGTGTCTTTATGGACCACCAGGGGTAGGTAAGACAAGTTTAGTTAAAAGCATTGCAGAGGCTATGGGCAGAAAATATGTTAAAATTGCCTTAGGAGGATTACGAGATGAAGCCGAAATTAGGGGGCATCGCAGAACTTATATAGGGGCATTGCCTGGTAAAATTATTCAAGCTATGAAAAAAGCAGGTTCAAGTGACCCTGTGATTTTATTAGATGAGATTGATAAACTTAATTCCGATCACCGAGGAGACCCAAGTTCTGCATTATTGGAGGCTCTTGATCCAGAACAAAATAATGAATTTAATGACCATTTTTTAGAAGTAGGATACGATCTCTCTAATGTAATGTTTATTGCGACTGCAAATAGTCTTAATATGCAACGTCCTTTATTAGATAGGCTTGAAATTATTAAAGTTCCTAGTTATTTAGAGCATGAAAAAGTAGAAATTTGCAAAGGTCATATTATTAGTAAACAACTAGAATTAATAGGATTACCAAAAGATTGCATGTTGTTTACCACCGATGCAATTCGTCATATAATACATTTTTATACTCGGGAATCGGGAGTGCGTGAGTTAGAGCGATTAGTTGCTAAAATTATTAGAAAAAATCTTATTAAAATGATGAAAGCAGGAATTGTTGAAAAACCTGCCAATATTATTTATCCATCAGATAATGAAGTTAAAAAAAATGATCAAGGAGTTATTATCCCTCCTCAAGGATTATTTCCGATGGAAGCCGCCATTCTTAAAAAAGATGCCAAACCAATTACTGTAAATATAAAAATTGTAGAAAGAGACTTAGGAATTAAAAAATATACAGACAGTGAAATGGAAAAAAAAGATACAATAGCTCTTACTAATGGACTAGCTTATACTGAAGTTGGAGGTGACGTATTGACCATTGAAGCTGTTAAAACTCCTGCTACCAAAGGAGAAATAAAAATAACAGGAACATTAGGTAATGTAATGAAAGAATCTGCCCAAGCTGCCTTTAGTTACGTGTCTGCAAATTATGCCAAATATGGAATTAAACTGCAAGAATTAAATTCTAATAATATTCATATTCATGTTCCTGCAGGCGCTACTCCTAAAGATGGCCCTTCTGCTGGAGTTACTATAGCAACTACTATTGTTTCGTTATTTACTGGCATACCAGTAAAACATGATGTGGCTATGACTGGAGAAATTACTTTGCGAGGTAAGGTATTACCTATTGGAGGATTACGCGAAAAAATGACGGCTGCAATAAGAATGGGTATGAAAACTATATTAATCCCCGAAGAAAATAAAAAAGATTTAGAAGAAGTGCCAAATTATGTAAAAAAATCTTGTCAAATTGTTTTATGTAAAACTGTAGATGATGTACTTGAAGTAGCACTAACTCATAAACCTGTTTCATTAACTAAAATAGAAAGCGATGAAATGGTTAGTAAACTTTCACCAGCAACAAAAATTTAAGATTTTTTTAGCTATTTTTTACTAAAAATAAATAATAATATTTTTAGTTGTATCTAAATAAATTTTCAATCATAATTAAGCATCTGATATGTTTATTATAATTTAATGTTTTATGAATAATTCTTCTATTTCTAGTCCAGTAACCGGCAATTTATCAAATAGTATTTATAACTCTCAACAAATATCTAGCGTAACTCCTCATATATCCAGGCAAAAAAAACTTTCAGATGGTTTGTCTCATGTTAGCGACGTTGGTTCACAAAATCCTAGTCGAAATGAAGAAAGAGGGCAGCATCATAATAGAAAATCAGATCACAAAAGTGAGCGTAATAAACGTTATGATCAAGCGAGACGTAATAATGATGCTGAAGTTGGTGGTTGGAAAAGTCCCGAATTTGTGGTGCCAAAATATAGTATTTTTAATAATAGCTACCAATCAAATTTTGAACCTGGTCCTCAGTATCCAACTTATACTACCCATAGCACTAGCACAACAACTGCTCCAACAACTTCAAGTGGTATTGCTCCAGAGCCAATAAGAGAACTAACTGCGGGTGACATGTCGAGAGCTAATCAACAAAACGAAGATACCGCTTGCGACGCTTACTCTAGAGAACCTTATGTGCAAGACCTATGCCTTGTTATGCCCAGAAAAACTTGGCAACCACAATATAGACCATGTCCACCAATGCCTGAAAGGGAACAAAAAACTGTTAGAGTTAATCAAGAGGCTTTTCAAAAAGGTTATTTTGAATTAAAAGATTTTTTAGAATATGGTCCTACATGTTTTAAGGGTTTTGCGCAAGATAATGTTTATAATGTTAAATTGCCTGAAGGTCAAATGTGTAGTATGAGAAAAGAAACTTGGTGGTCTGGCAGAGCAATACTTATTCAATGTTCTTCGTTTGATAATATAGAGCCGCTTGATATTTCTAGTATGACAATACCACAAATGATGGAAGCGGTTGCAAGTAGAACGCGAGGTCGCAGATCTGATATTGAAGACAATAGCCATCAATCTCGTAATACTATTATCCGTAGACAAGCTAGGGGAGGAAGAGGTCATTAAATTTTTTATGATAATTGTATAAAATTAGTTGTTTAGTAAATTATTTCGTTTAGTATTATAACTGAAAAATTATCAAAAATAATAAATGAAAAAATTAATTTTAGCTTCGGCATCCAAAGGGAGAATGCAACTTTTAAAAAATATAGGGTTTATTCCTGATAAAATAATTCCTGCCGATATTGATGAATCTTTTCAAAGAGGGGAAGCCCCTAAAGATTTAGCAATTAGATTAGCTAGGCAAAAAGCAGAAAAAGTTTTTGAAATAGCGAAAAAAGATACTAATTGTATAATTTTGGCTGGAGATACTGTGGTAGCAGTAGGGAGGAAAATTGTAGACAAAGCATTAAATGATGATGACGTAAGAGGATGTTTAAAAACATTATCTGGTAGAAATAGTCGGGTTTATTCTGCCTTTTGTATTATTGAAGTAACATCTGAAGATATATCAAAATGTAAAATAATTCAAAAATGTGGAGAAACTAGAACCAAGTTTAAAGTTTTAAATAAAACAGACATAGAACAAATGGTTTTAACCAAAACTGGAATTGGCAAGGCTGGAGGATGTGCAATTCTTGGCTTCTCTGAAAGCTTTATTATTACTATTTCGGGTTCTCTTTCAAATGTTATAGGTCTTTCTACTTATCATGTTCGCAATGCTTTATTATCGCTCGGAGTTGTTCCAGTTTTTGACCATTTTAGCCAATAATAACATATTAACTAATGCGGTATCGGCTCTTAAAATTGATTGCCCTAAATTAACCGAGCGGAAAGATGATAATATTGCTATTTCATCATCATTAAAACCTCCTTCTGGTCCTATTATAACTCCTATTTTATCATTTATTTTAATATTATCTAAAAAAATATTTTTTGGTGAAGCAGTTTTTTCATTAGCATATATTATTTCAAAATCCGCATTTTTTATTAATTTTTCTAAAGAATCAAAAAACATTATTTTAGGCATTAAAATTCTACCACATTGTTCTAAAGCTTCAATTGCAATAATTTGAATTCTATCAAGATTTATATGACGTACCGAAGAGTGTTTGGCATTAAATATCCATATATTTTCAGCTTCCATTTCTACGGATTGTCTAATCATACGAGATAAGGTATCAGGTTTAATAAGCGGAATGCAACTTGTTATGCTTGACGGCAATTCCATTTTTTCGGTTTTATATATCATGGTTAGTGAAATATTTTTTTTGCTAATAAAATCGATTGAAAAAAAATACTCACCGTTATTATTAAATAAAAATATTTTATCGTCAATGTTTACTCGTAAAACATTGGTTAAATAATGGCAATGATTGCCAGTTAAAACCATATTTTCTGATATGTTATCGATAAAAATTCTGATTTTCAAGGTTATGATTTTTGATTTTTTAAAAAATATAATATTTTTACTATAATATAGCTGTTAATCACGGTAACGCAATACGATATAATTATTAAAAAAACTATTTTAATAGCTAATATATTTTGATTTTTTATAAAACAAAGTCCACTGAGGCCTAATAAAAACAGTGGTACTCCCAGCATATCGTTTATTGTTATAATATGAAGCATTTGATAAATATTGCGTATTCTGATTAAACCAACCACAGTTGTTATAATAAAAAAAAGCCCTACAAACATTACTCCGTAGCTTAAAATGAGTATAATGTTATTCATTATCTATAATTTCTTGTTTTAAATTAGCGATAGCTTTAGCAGGGTTTAGACCTTTGGGACAAGTTTTAGTACAGTTCATAATTGTATGACAACGATATAGTGAAAAAGTATCATTAAGTTTGGCTAGACGTTCTTTTTTAGCTTCATCACGGGAATCAGCAACCCATCTATATGCTTGTAAAAGCACTGCGGGTCCTAAATATTTTTCTGGATTCCACCAATAACTGGGGCAAGAAGTAGAACAGCAGGCACATAAAATACAGTCGTATAGTCCGTCAACTTTATTTCTTTGCTCAATAGTTTGAATGTTTTCTTTATCGTTATTTTTTTCTTTTTGCAACCACGGCTTAATTGAAGCATATTGCTTATAAAAATTGCTCAAATCTGAAACTAAATCTTTAATAATTGGCTGATGAGGTAGTGGATAAACTTTTATACTACCTTTTATGTCATTCATAGCTTTTGTGCAAGCCAGAGTATTTGTTCCATCAATATTCATAGCGCATGATCCACAAATTCCTTCCCGACATGATCTGCGAAAACTAAGGGTAGAATCAACCTCATTTTTTATTTTAATTAAAGCATCCAAAACCATTTCTCCGCATTTGCTGGCATCAATTTCAAATGTATCTAATCTTGGATTTTGATCGTCAGCGCCATATCTATATATATTAATAATACGTTTTTTATCAGCATTAACAGTATGAGTTTTGCCAATTTTAACTTTTGAATTTTTTGGTAAAGTAAATTCCGCCATTTTTTTATATGAAAAATTTATATCTATTTTTTTGTTAAAAAATTAAAACACAACAATTTTATTGACAAAATATTTACTAAATAACAAAATAAAGTATTATAAAAATATATTTATGAATTTTATTAAAACCCCTGCTTATGCAGCAATAGCCAAAGATGAGTCGCTGATTCCTTTTATTATTAATCGCCGTGAACCTACGGAGTACGAAGTTTTAATAGATATCTTATATGCTGGAGTATGCCATTCGGATATTCATGCTAGCAAAAATGAATGGGGAAATTCAATTTACCCAATGGTGCCAGGGCATGAAATGACGGGTAAAATAGCAAAACTTGGCTCTAAAGTGACTAAATGGAAGGTAGGAGATCGGGTTGGAGTTGGTACTTTTATTGATTCATGCCGAACTTGTGAGCAATGCCAAAACCATAATCAGCAATATTGCGATAATCAAATTACTTGGACATATAACAGTTATGAAAAAGATTGTAAAACACCTACTTTTGGCGGGTATTCTACTTGCATTACCGTTGACGAAAATTATGTTTTTAAAATTCCAGAAATATTGCCACTGGATAAAGCTGCTCCTCTTTTTTGTGCAGGTATAACGGTTTATTCACCAATAATGTATTACAAAATAAAAGCTGGCGACAAAGTTGCAGTGCTAGGAATGGGAGGGCTAGGTCATATGGCAGTTAAATTTTTATTTGCTATCGGGGCTGAAGTTACCGCAATCGATATTTTGGCAAACCGCCAAGAAGATGCTTTTAAGTTTGGTGCAGAAGACTTTGTTTTAGCTAAAGATTTAAATAAACATAACAACAAGTTTGATTTTGTTATAAATTTATTATCAGGTAATAATCATGACTACAACAAAGATATGGCTTTGCTAAAAACCGATGGAACAATGATTATGCTTGGTATGCCATCAAATCCAGGGGTTTTACCTTGTTTCTCGCTCCTTCGAAAGCGTCGCAAAATTGTAGGGTCAATAGTGGGAGGTATAAAAGAAACTGAACAAATGCTAGATTTTTGTGCCATACATAATATTTTGCCAGAAATTGAGATAATAGAAATGGAACAGATAAACGAGGCTTATCAAAGAATGCTAAGTGGGGATGTTAAATATAGGTTTGTAATTGATATCGCTACTTTTGCTAAAAAAAGCTAATTATTTTTTAATAAAGATATTTTAAACTCAGATAATTTTAATATAAAAAGCTTCATTAAGTTTTTTAATAAAATAAACAACAGCTATATTTAAATTGACTTTTACTTTTTATTTTTAGCCAAGATTGATCAACTTTATTGGCACCCGTAGCTCAATTGGATAGAGCATCTGACTACGGATCAGAAGGTTTGGGGTTCGAATCCCTACGGGTGCACCAGTTTTTAAGCGTTGTTTTTCTAAGGCTATTTCATTTTAAATTGCTAATATTTTAAAAACCATATTTTTTCCAGTGCCACTTTAGTGCCACCTTTGAATTTTGCAAAATGTGTTTTAATACAAAGCACGTACAATCAAATAACATTGCTATATTTTTACTATAATACAACAAAAAGCTTTATTCATCAATATTAAATCAATAAAACCCAAACAAGCGTAACAACTATTTTTTAATTTAATATAGAGATTAATATATAGACTTTTTTACAAACCACTACATTAACCATTCTATTATAAAACAAAACCGACTTTGCTGTGTTTAGCATTAAATTAATTAAAACATTAATGCCATGACTACAGAAGTTAAAAATTGTTCGCAAATCAACAAAATTGCAAATGGTGAAAGATTATTTAGTCGCTTGGAAGCTTCCGAATTTTTAGGTGTATCAAAAGGCACGCTTGAAGTCTGGGCTTGCACCAAACGCTATCCGCTAAAGTTTATAAAAGTCGGCAGACTGGTTAAATACCGAGAAAGAGATCTTTTAGATTTTTTAGATTTAATGACACAAAGCGGTAGCAATATTTAAGCTTTTTGCAAATGAAGAAATTTCGCAAGAAGTTCAATCTTAGATTGCTCAAAAAAGGTGATTGTTATAATATTAAAGACTTGTGTCGCTTGCTTAAAATATCTGAAGGCACAGTCTTTAATTGGCAAACACGAGGTTTGAAAAAAGCTTCAAATTGCGGCAATTGCTTAATTTTTAATGCCGAAGATGTTAAAAATTTTATGGAAAATAGACAAAATAAAAACAAGCAAAAATGTCAACAAAACGAGTTTTTCTGTTTAAAATGCAAAAAACCTAGAAAGCCGTTTGGAAATATGGTTGATTTAGTGCAAATTAATCAAAAAATATCAGCTTTAAAAAGCATTTGCGAAGTTTGTTTTTGTAAAATCAACAAAAGAATCTCAAATAGTAAAATATCGCAACAAACTTTTGATACAACCAAGCTGTGTGTTGTAAGTTTATTATTAACCATCAATTTCATCTCTATTTATAGTTAATTTATCATTTTTATGTCTAAATCACCAAACAGCAAAATAAAACACGAATACAAACAATATGCTCAAGAATCTCAAGGCAAATCCGATAAAACCATGGATACCATAAGATATGCAATAAACACTTTTGAAGAATTTACCAATTTTGCAGATTTTAAAAAGTTCAATAAAGAAACAGCCATTGATTTTAAACGAAATTTATTAGAAAAAATATGCTAATCAAATTCTTGGACGACTACGAACAGATAATATTACTCTGTGCCAAAAACAATTACACTGAAAAGCAGGCAGAAGAAGTATTATCAGCTTTAGAAATACAACGCTTTTTAAAGCAAAAGCAAATGCCAAGAACAAAAGAATTAAATCAAGTAATCAAAGCAATTTATAAAACAAAATCAGATGACAACGAAGATGATTCTGATGAAGATAGTGGTAGTGGTTCATACCTTTGGGTAGCGGAGTCAGGTAGCTGCCATGCCTGCAATGAACTTGACGGGCAAGTATTTGATGAAGAGCCAGAAAGACCTCATCCAAATTGCAAATGTGAAATTAGAGAAATAGATGAAAAAGAAACAAACAATAGAAAAGAAAAACATCAGAAAAATATAAACAAAAGGGATGAATTTATTGAAAACTTAAACGAGCAAACTAAATTTAATAATAAAAAGAACGAGCCAAAATCAGAAGAAACACCCACTGGCTATTGCGCAACATATGTAAATAATGCGTTAGAAAAAAGCGGATTAAAAATCCGCCGACAACGATCAGCATTTCAGCACGGAGAACCACTGGAAGATATTGACTTCAAACCATTTTATATTCACGATGAAGAAAAGCAAGGCAAAGAATGGCTAAAATCATATCAACCGAAAAAAGGTGATATTATAGTAATTCAGCCAACACAAGACGGTAAACATCCAGATGGACATATTGCTGCATATAATGATAAAAATAAGCAGTGGGTTAGCGATTTTAAGCAAAGTACGGTACACGGATTAAAAAATCAAAAACTGGAAAACCTAAATTACACTATTTACCGAAATCCTGACTGGCAAGATTGGAAGATTGATGACAATTGATCATAACTCCACTTTTAGGACAACAAATTCCGTCTAATTTCCAATGACCATCTTCGTATTTCATTATGCGATTTGGCATTGGATGTTTTGCAGACTTATCATTGTAATAACTTTCATCATCTTTAGCAAAAACATCCCAGGTGATACCTATATGTGATTTATTCCCTATTATTTTTATTGTATAATATAAATAATTTTGAGGATTATCCTGTGCGCAGGATACATATCCTCCGTCAGATATTCTAACATAACCAGTATCCCATTCTGTACAATTTTTTGGGTTTTTATTGCATTCGTCTTGCTGTTTGGTTGCATCATCAATTAATGCTTGAGTAAAAAACTGCTTAAACAACCTCTCTGCTTCTTGTGAGCATTTTTTATTATTATATTCATTACGTAACGCTTTGTTTCCGCTTTCTGATATAAATGTATCCATAGACATACAAATTTTGCTTTTATCAATTCCATCAACTGGCAAATTGGCATCTATTTTTAATATCCTATCTAATGCTTTTTCTGCTTCTGTTTTTGGTTTATGAAATTTAACATCTTCTTTTGCAAAAGCATTGTTTATTATTAATAATAATAGAAAAAAAACCTTCATTTGGCATTTAATATTAGCAATTTATTATAATTTCAAGCTCGCAAATAATTTGGATAATAGTCAATAAAATATTGTAATAAAATTAATTAAATTATTACATAAACTTTTACAAATTTCAAGCCTATATTTTTTTCCACAGCCTGCTCACAGCCTAGTTATACATCAATCAAAATACACTTATATCCAAAATAGTCAAACACACAAGCTCTTAAAAAATAAAGGCTTTATAAATACTAATCCAACTATATCAATCAATATCAAACATATATTTTTAGGGCTACGGATCAGAAGGTTTGGGGTTCGAATCCCTACGGGTGCACCAGTGTTTTTAGGTCTTTTCTTTCAAGGGTTTCCGCAGAATAAAATGGTTCTAAAAAGGTAATTTTTAAAAGCCACTTTTTGGCTTGCGGCCTACAAACGGCCTAGTTTGAAAGCAATGAATATCAATCTACATCTAAAATAGTCAAACTCACAAACCTTAAAAACTAAAACTTTGTAAATCTTATTTGTTCTAACTTTTTTATTATTGATCTATTTATACTTTTCAAAGCTCAGCTTTCTGTATATAAATTAAGCCACTTTAACAAAAACTTCTTATATATAAAATTTCCCTAAAACACCAACCCTAAACTAAAATAAACCTGAAAGTTATCAACCATTAATTGGGTTGGATATGTTAGCCCCTTAGCAAAAGTTAATTCAAAATTGGTATATTGCGTTCTCCATCTTGAACCAAAAGCCATACCTGATATTTGACCCTGGTTTTGCCCTGGGATTGTGTTGAGAGTTGAGTAGTTTTGCACCAATCCCCAGTCGTAGCCAACAAATAATTGCATTCCGGTAAATAAGGTTTTTGCTATTTTGCCTAGGGTAGAAGATGCAAAAGTATTGTCTCCATTTGTGTTAAAGTTTATATTAGGTAAATTATATACAAGATCATTCCTGATATAAACACCTGAATCACTAATAAGGTAATAGTTCTGAAAACCTCTAACAGTGTAACGGTCACCAATTGCCAATTGTTCTTGAGAATATAAAGTATTAAATCCATACTGAAAACCTACAGTTGATATAATGCCAAATAATTCCTTATTTACCTTAAACGGCAAGCTTAAAGTTAAATTACCTTTAATTTTATTAAACTGATTATTAGGACTGCTAGGGTTATTAGGTGTCATGCTGGCATTTAACAAACTTGTACCTGCAACCCAAGATGTATTAAAATAAAGAGACTTATTACCTAAAAATATATACATTCCGTTTATTCCTGTTTCAAAGGTTGTGGAGTTACGAGAGCTAACCGTAAGCAAAGCTTGCTCAAGATAATTGTTAATCTGCCAGACGTTCATCTTGCTAAAAAGACTAACTCTATAGCCTCTGCCACGCAGCATAAGTCTTTCTACTTTGAGGCTTGTAATATTGGTTTGACCTGTGATATTAAGATTACGATTTAATCCATTTATAAATGAAGAGTAAGATGAATAAATGTTTGAAGCAGTAAAATTCCATCTGCCAAGCGGTATAGAATAATTTACATTAACTATATCGCTTTTTCTGCTGTCATTAGTTGGCAATGTACCACTGTAATAAACTGTTAGATTGTCATTGATTCCAAGCAGGTTGTCCTGGCTTAGGTTATAGTTCTGACGGTATTCCCCAACTGAAGAAAGACCTGAGTTATCAAAGTTACTGGTAATTACTGTGTTTTTTAGTAAATTGGATAGATTGCCAAGTAGTTTATTTGTTTTAGTAATATTTTCATTATTATCACTATTTCTGTTATTTTGATCAATATTATCTTTATTGTTAGTATTAGCTTGATCGATATTATTTAGGTTGTCGTTATTATTGACAATTCCAGTATTGTCTATGTTATTTAAAGGAGAATTATTATTTATATTGTTGTTAATTACGTCGATATTGTTTTTTTTAATTAAAGGTATATTGCTGTTGCTATATTTATCAAATAATAAACTAAACAAACCTATAGGTCTGGGATTGTTTTTAATTGCCAAAACTGTGTCACCAACGCTACTTCCCGGTTCTAAATCTATTTTAGCTCTATTGGTTGGAAGTTTATTAAAAACATAAATCCCGTCTTCCATTCCCTGTAGGCTTAATGCTGGTTTTTTACCTAGTTTTATCATTAAATATTCAACCGGCATTGCAAAGAATATTTTAGCTTCATCTAAAGTTTTTGATTTAAATAAACTGGGCTCTTCTTTTAGTTCTATATTTCCAATATATCCTTCTTTTACTTCAATTTTAAGCAAACCTGTTTTTATGTTTTGTTGAGGTAAAAAAGCATGTGTACCGATATAGCCGTTTTCTATGTATAGATTGTTTATTTGTTTGGCTATTTTGTTGATATGGTTAACGGTTAGGCATTTGTTTTGGTGGGGTTTGGTTACAGCTTCAATCGCCGATTGCCTGAAATATGTTACACCATTTGTTTCTATGATTTTTATATCAAAGCATTCTTCTTTTTTATTACTTTGCTTATCTTTATCTTGCTCAAATCTATCTTCTTCATTTATGTCTTTTTGTAATTTTTCTATCTCTCTTTCTCTGTCGGCATTTTCCCATTGGTGTTGTTGGTTTTGAAATATGAAGTCTTGTGGGATTGGGTCTGCTAGGGATTTGTTGCTTATAAATATAGCAAATATTACAATAAGACTAAACAGATGTTTTAATAAAAAGATCATTTTCTTGTATTTTCACCTTTATTATTAATTTCATTATCTGTACTTAGATTTTGTAGAGTTTTAATGCAAGCAGGGTAGCGTGGGTCGAGTTTGGCATTTGAGCGTGGCAGTTTTTTATGAGTATTATTAATAATTAAATCAGCTAAAAAATCACACTCTGCTGGCCTTTTAACTTTTACCATTAATTTTTTTTGCATTGCATTTGCAATGTTTGGCATAGTTTTTAATAATTCAATTTTATCATCTGAAAAGTTATCAACTATAGTATCTCTGTGGTTTTCATTAGCTTGAATTTTACCAATATAATTTACCTCACCTGGTTTTAAGTCAAAATATATTATAGCTGGCTGATTATCTATTGTTGGATAGCCATCACATCGAATAGAGTCATCAAACGGAATGCTACATGATGTTATACCCTTATGCACTAATCCGCTTAGCCAAATATATCTTCCTGCTTTAAACTTTATCGCCACCAATGGAGCAGAAGAAATAAAGCCATTCAAAAAACAATATTCTTTTGACTCCACTATATTATCTAAGGTTCTAAAGCTACACATAGACGATTTATTCATAATCACAATACCATCGTTATTTTTAATAAGTTCATTTTTATCTACTATAATATCATTTTTTTCATAAAATCTTGGTGCGGTACCATAAATAACAGTACAGCTATTTAACAAAATAAAGAATAACAATCTTATCATTATTTTAAAATTAAATTATTATAATTAACATTACTATTTAATTCACCTACTGTTGACTGATTACTGTCTGTGCTACCAGAATTACCTTGAGAATTTTGCGTTATATAGCCATCTAAACCATAACCAATACCGTCTGCAATTCCACCACGAGCTAATGTAACAACAGGATATGTAATTAAAGGTATAGTATGGCTACCAAAGCCTAAAATATTCGTTAAATAAGGAATATCTACCGCAATAAATCCTTCTTCGCCAGCAGCTTTACCAAGTGTGAATAATGTTTTTCCAAACATATCAAATTTATAAAATAACCCACCTTCTGCAATAGGTACGGCGATACCACTAAGCACCCCACCTATACTACCTGTTATAGCATTCTCAACCGCAGCATTTGCAGCAACTTTACCTAAGTCTGGTTCGTCTTTAGTGTAGATGGAGGTAGTTTGTTGAGTGTTATTAGCCGATTCGATGTTTAGGTTATTACCATTAACATTAGCTGTTAAAGTTTGAGCTGTGGTTACGTTACTGGCAATAATATTAATATCATTACCATTGTTTATTGTGCTAGGTAAGGCACTTGGGTTGGTATTAACTGCATTTGAAGTTAAAGTTATGTCTCCTCCTGAATTTATATTGCTTTCTACATTAATATTTTCTTTTACCGTAGTAGTATTTGTATAAGTAGCCATATATTGAAAACCACTAACCAAGCCACTAAAAAAGCCACCAACAGCTCCCGCTATTCCTCCAAAGAATGCACCAATCCCTGCCCCAGGCAGAGCTCCTACTCCAGCACCGGCAATAGCTCCCACTGCAGCCCCACTTGCTGCCCCGGTAACAAAACCTGTAGATGCTCCACTTGCCATTCCCGCTCCAATTGCTGTAAACATAGCACTTAAGTCATGTTGTTGTAAAATATGCTCAGTAACATAAGTATTTTTGTTAGCTGATGACAATATATTAGTTTGACCGCTTGACGTAATACCCAAAGCGTTAAGAGTAGTTAAATTACTGCCTATAATACTTGTATTACCCTGCTGATTATTATTTATATCAAGGTTATTTGTTATAGCAGTATTTGTTGCTATTCCACTGCTGTTTAATTCCATTCCCGCATTTATGTTTAACGTATCTGAGTTGATATTCGAAGCTACATTTGTTTCAACAGATGACATTTTAACATCGGTTGTGGTTTTTTGAGTTAGATAATTAGCTCCCATTCCAAAGGCAGTACCAACTAATGCTCCTCCTGGCATAAGCATACTTGCCATAATGCTTCCAAGCAACGCCCAAGGATTAGACTCTGTTACAACAGTAGTGTTAATATTAGTAACGCTATCCTTAGCAGAGAGTATGTTTATGTTACCTGATGAGTTTAAATTAGTAATACCCAGTATATTAAAATTACTTCCTTGGATAAACATAGAAGGATTTGTTGTAATATTTGTAGTAGTTCCATCGCTATTTGTAACTGTTTGGGTTTGAGATGTTACAGCGTTATGTGTTGTTAAATCATACCCACTATTAACAGTTAAATTATCAGCATTAATATTGCTACCTATATTCTTTGTATGCATTGTAACATTAGTAGATTCAAACTGCTGCCAGCCTCCATTACCTGTCCAGGCATTTATTGCTGTGGTTTTATCAGATAGGGTTTGAGTAGTTGCTAAAAATGAACCTTCTGTATTTATTTGGGTATTGCCTGTACTTTTTATATCACTCCCTACTAGTGCTAGATTTTGTTTGGCATTAATGTTTACTGTTGAATTATTATTAGTTTGCACTAAAGTGCCCATCTGCTTTGCCTCATGTAAATTTGATGAAGCAAAAGTATCACCATTAGTTCCTGCTAATAAGCCTTGAGCAGGATCTTTTAATGTTTTAACCTGCACAGTTTGTTTTTGGCCTAGCATTCCGGGGATTAAAACAGTTTTGGTTATGGTGTTTATTTGGTCTATTGAGTTTATAGGGTTTGTTGGATCATTAAGGTCTACTGTTGGCTGCTCCAGTCTGTATCCACTTGCAATTACAGCAGTTTGACCTTGTACCTGAAAAAAATCTTGCCCATAGGCGTATTGAGCATGCTTGCCAAAGGTTTGGTCTAAAGTTTGGGTTTTGATTAGTGTCTGGCTTAATACAGACCCTTGTATTGAAGTTAGGTTAGTTGAATTATCGCTTAGGATAATACCAGAGTTATTTGTTATATCTTTTGTAGTTACTAAATTTAAAACACCCGAAGTTGTTGTGTTGCCCGAAGTATTTGAATTTTGTGTTGCCTGGATTATTCCGTTGTTAGCTGTCATGCCAGTGTTGTTTATTGAACTTGCTACAATGTTCATATTCCCTTGGCTTGCTATAATTTGCCCTGTGTTATTTACAACAAGAGTTCCATTTGCATTATTTGCAAGAATATTGGTGGCATTTGGGTCTAAAATATTAATATTTGTTGCGGTTATACTTGAACTGCCTTTTGTGGCATCGTAAGTTAATGATTCTTTTGTTGCCGTACATAAATAAAGCTGCGGAGTTAAAACCTCTTTTGTTGATCCGTCCGGCATTGTAATTGTGGTGTTTACGTACCAAATAATATCACTAGTTAAAGCTGCTTGCTGAGCAGGGGTTAGGCTAGCTCCTACGGTTAAATTGAGGGAAATATTTTGTGTTACGACGTTGTCTAAAAGTTGCTTCATTTGCAGCTTGTCGCTTGTTTGGTTTGAATTTAAAAATTGTCTACCTGTGTGCTCTAATATTTGTTGTGACATCTGCTGGGTATCAAAGTATGAGTCGCCTATTACTAATCTGCCTTGAAGTTCAGGAGAAAAATAGTTTATGCCAAGCCTTGACCATAAATAATCTGATCCGTAAAAGTTATTTATATCCACAAATTGGTGGCGTTGTTCTAATAAATAATGCGATGTAGGATCTGTATTTATTTGGTATAGATTATTGCCTGGAGAGCTAAGTATTGCTGATAAATCTGTTGAACTGGTTATTGGTTTTGCTAATTTATAGGTGTTTTGATCTATTATTGAATTGTAATCAGTATATTCTGAAATTTGTCCGTTATCAATTTTGTTTGTTACATTTAAAGTTAAAGTATTACCTGCGGTGAATAATGCTGATTCTTGTCTGTAAGAGTAAGTATCATATTGATGAGGTACCCATTCGTAGACACGTATGCAATTGTGGGATACAACGCAGGCTGGATCATCAGGGTTTGCAGTGTGGGTATATTCCCAGGCAGTGTAATAATTTGTGGTGGTGTCTTTAAGTAGGTCTGAATTGTTGGTTAAGTTGGTAGCATTTATTATTGCGTTATTTGCTGCTGCAATAGTCGAGCCTTTATTATTTAGGGTTATGCTATTAATTAAAAGATTATTTTCAGCTAATATATAGCTTCTGCGAGGGTCAGATTCTTCTTCATAAAAAGTGTGTTCTGCTGTTATGCTACCTCCTGGAATAAGTGGATTGCCGGTATCTAGGCCTGTTGGGCTGTTTGTTAAAGTAGAGTTACGAATGTTATTAACAGTATTGCTATAAATATTAACATTGTTTTGAGCTTGAACATAGCCTATTTTGTTTGTAAATGAAGTGTTTTGTATCCAAGTGTTTGTAACTGTGTTTATTTGACCAAGAGTTATATCGTTATTGGCATATATACTGGCATATTGATTTGTAATGCTGCTAGCTGATAAATTTGCATTGTTTTTAGCAAAAATAAGACCGCTGTTTGTTATTGAATTACCTGCTAAAATATTTATGTTATTGCCATAAAGCACAGAATTGTTTGAGCTAGGCAAAGCTTTTGTAATTATATTTTTCATTGAATCGGTGTAAGTAATATTTACTGTAGATAAAGCCGAAGTAAATGTTGCATTTCCTGCATTGTCTTTTGTTGTTCCTAAGTTTTGAACATTCGTCGCAGAATTAAATATAATATTATTTGTAGCAACTATTGAATTATAAGTAATATCACCATTTGCTGTTATGTTAATTGAATCACTTGCTAGCATCTCAGGGGCAAACCTTGTTCCTACGCCGTTTTCGGTTGCGATTATGTTTATTGTTCCTGCTGAAATTGCGCCTAAGTTATAGGCATCAATGGCTACAGTTGGATGAACTGGAGTGGTAGTTGAAGAGCTTGAAGTTGGCTGATTAGCAAAAGCAACTTGAGTATCGTTTGCACCAGTTCCATAAAGCAGAACATTATCACCTGTTATTATTTGAAGTTTATTTTGCGCTGTTAATCTTTGTGCAAGCTGTAATGATCTTGATATTAATGATATTGAATTGGCTGTGCTATCATCTAGTCCGCTTCCGCCTGTATTATTAATGCCGTTAATACTTATATTACTTGAGTTATTTGTATTAAAAAATATGTTGCCACCTAAAACTTCAGCATCACCGCTAACCAAACTAAGTTTGCTCATGTTAATAAATCCGCATCCTGAACAAGTTACACCATTTGGATTAGCTAAAATGTATTCTGCTTGTGAGCCAAATATTTCTGTATAGCCAAGTAGGTTTGACCTGCCAACTCCGGTTACTTGATTTAAAATTATGCTGGCTGTTGGCTCTCCGGAATTAAAATTAGGATTACCATAAATTGACCCTGCAAGCTGGGAATTGCCTGCGTTAATTGAATTGTTTAAGACTACGCCATTTTCTGGAACATTAAAATCAGAGAAGTAATTGTTTGAAATACCATTAACTGTTGGTGTATTTATGTTTATTATTTCTACTCCGTTTGGGGCGTTGTCAAGGGAGGTATTTTGGGTTGGATCTGTGTGATGGTCTAGTATTATATTTGGGTCTGTGCCTCCGGTCATTGCTGGGTTGGCGTTGGCTTGATTGGTGAATAAGGCAATACTTTTAGTTACTTTTTGTGATGGATATATATTAATTATTGGTAAGAAGAACAATGCTGGTATTAGGATAGTGTTTAGCAGGCAATGATTAAACTTTGTATCTTTAAATAAATCTGGATATAATAACATTATAGACACGGTAGTACTTAGGGATTTATATAAATTAATATTTTTGAAAGATGAAAATAGAGACGAATGTATGTTAATTAACATGTCTGAAAAATAAAGTATTATTGTCAAGAAAATTCTAACAATAATTGATTTTTGCTAAATGTGATTTGTTCAATTAGTTCTGGTTATCAGCTTTTTTTTAGATTATATTAATTATTTTTTTGTGGGGTATAGTTTATAAAATGAAATTGCTTTTTAAATAAGCCATCGTCTAAGCCTATAAGGCTGGTTTGCAAGTTTGCATTTTCTTTTGTGCGTGCAAAAATGCCATTATTAGAATAATAAAAAAGGTAATAATTACAATTTATTTGGATTAAAAAATGGAATCTTTTGATCCACTATCAACATACGTTTTGGTAAAGTTATATCTTTTTTAATATATTTACTTAATATATTACACCTTATATTTCTAACATTTACAATATCCTTTTTATCTATATCTATAACTATGGTGCTACTGTCCGGTATATTTTTTGCATATTCTATATCATTATTTAATATTTTATGCTTTTTTCTGTCATAAACAAATAAAAAACCCTCCCATATACTAATTATCTTTTGTTTATATTTTTCTCCTTTATTCAGTAAGTTTTCAAAATCTTCTTTTCTTATAAAATCGCTGCCTTTTGCTATCAAAGCGCCACAATCTCCGATATTATTCACTATTTCATAAGCTGTATAATTTTTATTTATCTGTCTTATTAAAGTTTGCTGCATTTGCGTAATATTAGTATTAGCGCACATAAAATACTCTTTTGGTATACATTTAAAATGTACAGCTAATGTGTTCAAGTTGTATCTTATAGCATATCCGTATAAAAACCAATCTTGAGGCATTGGGCTTCTGTTTAATAAATAAACTAAATCATTTGAATTCCCAATATTCGCATCAACAGCTGTTGAGCAAATTTGTAACATTGAGTTACTATGCGTATTGTATTTTAAGGCAAGATAATATATTAAGCTTTCAATAATACGATATAAAAAAGGAATAATTATAATAAATAATAATATATATAAAGCATAGTATTTAATCCACCAATATAATCCTATCAATATTACAACAAAATCAATATAGATGAGAGGTTGGATAGATAGCAAAAATGATATTTTTATAACTAACCAAGGCATTTTTTTTGCCTTTATAAATCTTTCTTTATCTATGTATCCTAGCATTCCAAAAAATAAAGCAGCAATACCGCCAATTATAGCTCTTTTTTTGCTATATTTTGCTATAAAACTTGGCTCCCAATTTATGGGCTTTTTATATTTTATTCTAATGTATATTCTTCCGTAAAAATTATTAATTTTTAAATATTCTTTGATTGCCATATCAATCTTTTTATCATTAAAATGCCTGCCTTTTGTCATTTCAGATAAACGCTAATCTTTTTTATAGCAATAAACCTGTGCAATATGATTTACAAAAGAAGGTATTTTTTTAATAGCTTTAAAGCCAAATATCCTTACTGATAAAATACGAGAAATTATTCTAATAAATTGCGAACTAATACATTTAGGATTTTTATTTTCAAAAATTATTTCATAAACGTAATTTGAATCAAGATGCTGATTGAAAATATCTTGTAAAGAGATTTCTGAGTAATTCTTATCTTTAATTAGTTTCATAGATCCCAAATTTTTACTTTTGTTTTTGGTTATATTAATAAGAATGCAGGTATTTTTGCTATTGAACCTGATATATAATAAATACAATTTTATCAAATAATACACAAGCGTATAACTCCTAAAAATCAACTTCTTAATCTCAAAGTTTTGCTTGCGACCCAATTACGGCCTAGCTACACATCAATCAAAATACATCTATATCAACATAATCAAACTAATAAACCCTTAAAAACCAAGGCCTTATAAATATTAATCCAATTATATCAATCTATATCAAACATATATTTTTAGGGCTACGGATCAGAAGGTTGGGGGTTCCAATCCCTACCAATGCACTAATTAAAAAAGTTTTTGCAATTTTAAAAATATTTTATTATGATAACTATCAAATTATAATAAGTATTTTTATTAAATTTTTAATATGGGTCAAGAAATTTTTAATAATAACGATAATTTTAACAGCGTTAAAGTTTTATCATCTTTTAAATCAAATAATGAAAAGGCGGTTAAAGAAAACTGGCAAATTGCACTTAGACAAAATCCAAAAATATTTAACGGTAATCAGCTTGCTATTGAAATAGATAGAGATAGCGAGTATAAATATACTGTTTTACCCGTAAAATATGCACAAGCCTTGGCTTCTAATAAAAAAATTATATCAAAACACTTTGCAGTAGCTGGTGTAGCTGCAATAATAATAACTAAAGATAAGCAAATTATTATTGGTTCGCGTGATGCGGGGCGCGATAAAACAGATCCTAATAAATATCCTTTACAAGTGCCGAATGGAGGTCTTGATTCTAATAAATCACAATTGGAATTTTTAAATTTACTTAATTTGTTATATGAAAGAACAAAATCAGATCAAAACAAATTGAATAAATTTACAACTTCTCAACAACAATATGCCTCTTTAGATTATAAAAGTAAATTTGGAGAAGATGAATCTAAAACTGATTTTAATAATTTTATATCTACCGAAGGAATTCGTGAAGTTACAGAAGAATTATTAAATTTTAATGATAACGATATTAAAGAACTGGGAGTAATTGGTGGCTTAACAACCGTGATAGAAGGCAAAACATATTTAAAAGCTGGAGTTCCAGTATATGAAGTAAAATATACATTGGAAGAATTAAAGCATATGAGAAAAGAAAATCCGCCAATAGATAATTGGGAAATGACTGTTATAGAGGGATTATCATTAGAAAAATTAGTTGAATTTATGTCTAATGAATATAAAATGCAATTTGATGGTCAGTTAAGAAAACATCTTCAGCCCTATGTTTTTGAAAATTTATATGGTCATATTAATCAAAATTATTGCAGTAATATTTTGTCAAAAAATAAAGCCCTTACGCCTATCCAAATTGAACAAAAAAAATTAAATGATAATTTTTGTAAAGAGGAAAAATTAAAAAAATCAACTAATAAATATTCTTTAGTTATTGAATAATTTTAACCAACGAACTCTCGATTATAAAATTTAAGTAAATTTTTTAAAAGCTACAATTTATATGCTTATTGTTAATTAATTATTGACTCTTATTATAAAAAAAATTTATAAAACGTAATTAATTTTGTAAAACTATGATTTATATAAATTTATATTTACATTTTAATGGTTACATCCAAAGTAACAAGATTTTACAAAGATGTTTTAGTTTTAGAAATAGAAATTTAAGATAATTTGATTTATATAATACATTGTTAGATAAAATCAATTTTCCAAAAGATTTAAAAAAGTTAAATATAGCCGATCTTTTAATACTGTGTGAAGAAACAAAGCATATATTAATCGACACAATTACCAAAATTGGTGGTCACTTAGGGGCTAGTTTGGGAATAATAGAATTAACTACTGCTTTGCACTATGTTTTTGATGCACCTGATGATAAAATAATTTGGGATATTGGTCACCAGGCATATGTTCATAAAATTTTTACAGGGCGAAAAGATAAATTATCGACTATAAGAAAAACTGGTGGTTTGTCGGGTTTTTGTTCAATTTTTGAAAGCGAATATGATTGTTTTGGAGCAGGACATAGCTCTACTTCAGTTTCGGCAGCTTTGGGATTTTTAGAAGCTAACAAATTACAAAAAAAAGATAACTGGATAATTGCTATTATTGGAGATGGTGCGATGAGTGCTGGAATGGCTTTTGAAGCTTTGAATAATATTCCTAAAGATGGCAAAATGTTAATTATTTTAAATGATAATCAAATGTCAATTGATCCCACTGTTGGTAATTTAACTAATCATTTTGCTAATATAAATTCTGAAAATAATATTTTTACTAATTTAGGCTTGCATTATATAGGGGTAAACGATGGCCACAATTTAGCAGAATTGATTTCAAATTTAGAATTTATTAAAGATAATTTAGATAAGCCTTTAGTTCTGCACATTAAAACTATAAAGGGTAGAGGTTACCAAAAAAATGATATTAATTGTGCGCATAGTATTTCGCTTACACAAGCAGAGGGAATATCTTACAACAAAGTAGTTGGTGACGTTTTACATCAAATTTTAGAAAATAATAAAAAAGTATGTATAGTTACTCCTGCTATGATTAGTGGTAGTGGCTTAAGCTATTTAGCAAAATCTTTTGGTGATAGAGTTTTTGATGTGGGGATTGCAGAGCAACATGCGATAACTTTTTGTGCTGGATTGGTAGCAAACGGAATGATTGCTTTTTGCTCAATTTATTCAACTTTTTTACAAAGAAGTTACGATCAAATTATTCATGATGTAGCGATTCAAAACCTTCCAGTAAGGTTTTTGATAGATCGGGCTGGCTTTGTAGGTCAAGATGGGGTAACTCATCATGGATCTTTTGATATTTCAATGCTAATATCTCTTCCGAATTTTGTAATAATGGCTCCTAGCGGAGGGTTAGAATTAAATAAAATGATTAATACGGCAATAAATATTAATGATCAACCTTCTGCTATACGTTATCCTAAAACTGTTATTCCAGAAAATACGATTGATATTACCAATGAAGTTTTAGAAATTGGCAAAGGAAATTTTATTAAAAATGGAAAACAAATAGCAGTATTAAGTTTTGGGGATACCCTGGGATGTGTTATTGAAGCTGATAAAATTTTGCAAAATCATAATATTGATATAACGATATTTGACTTAAGATTTGCTAAGCCTATTGACGTAAAATCTATTACTGAAATTGCTCAAACTCATAGCATTATAATTAGTATAGAAGACGGAGGTTTTGGGGGGATAGGAATGGCTATATTGGAAACCTTAAACAATATTAGATATAAAGGATATTTTAAAGCTTTGCACCATAGTTGTGAAAAATTTATAGAGCATGCTTCTATTGAAGAACAAAAACGTCAAGCAGGAATTGATTCCAAAGAAATAATTGATTTAATCTTAAATAAAAATTTTAGTAAAGATTATATTTAGAATTATAAGAAGAATTCCTACTTGTTAATGCTAATAGAATTCCAAACGAAATTCCCATTCCAATACATGCCGAGCCCCCATAGCTAATAAAAGGAAGGGTCATGCCTTTACTCGGTAATAGATTAATGCTTACCCCCAAATTAATAAAAGCCTGCAAGCCAAACATTAAAGCAATTCCAATAATTATATTTGCCTTTAACATATCGGGTTCTGACTTAGCTATTAATAAATTATGGATTACAATAAAAAAATAAACCAATGTTATTAGTAAGCATATAATATATCCAAATTCTTCTCCAATGGCGGCAAAAATATAATCAGTATGAACATCGGGCAATTGAAATTTAATAGATCCGTCTCCTGGACCTTTGCCAAAATTACCTCCTTCTGCCATAGATTGTAAAGCTTTTTCTACTTGATACTTTAACTCTCCATTTCCTCCAGCAAAAGATATAATACGTTGCCTGGTATGAGGCAATGAAGCAATTAATACTATCATTATTGCTATAATAGCTAGCAACATTTTTACTAGGTGTTTTAATGGAAAACCCGCTATAAAAACTTGCGCTATCCATATAAAAGAATACATACAAAACATACCAAAATCAGGCTCGCCAATAAGAAGAATATCTATAATGAGTAACCCTGCTGCAGAAATAGCTAATTTTCTGTTTCGGTGGCTATTTAAATTACGTAAAATAAGGGCATTAACAACAACAAAAAAAGGTTTTAACAATTCCGAGGGCTGTAAAGCGACAATAAAAGGTAATTTAATCCATCTTCTAGCTCCTTTAATTTCTGCTCCAAAAATAATTACCGCTAATAGCATTATAACCAAAACTACAAATGCCAACATTGAAAATTTTATAATAAAATCTTGCTTCATAGTTGCTATAATCAGCATTAAAGATATTGAAAATAATAAAAAAAATACGTGTTTAAAAGCAAATTGAAATTTATAAACGTTAATTCTTTTGGCAATTGCCGGGCTAATAGAACAAGTTATAAAAATGCTAAACATACATAGCATTAAAGTAAAAAATAGAGTTTTTTTATCTAGACCGTGCCAAGTATTAAAAAAGTTTTTATGCCAATTCATTTTTATGTAAAAAATTATTTAAAAAGATATATTAAAAAATTGTATTTGACAAGTAAAAATATATATTAAAGCTTTTTATTACTAGAGAGATGTCCGAGTGGTTTAAGGAGCACGCCTGGAAAGCGTGTATATGGAGACGTATCGCAGGTTCGAATCCTGTTCTCTCTGCCAATTTAAATCATTATCATATGGCATATTTTCACTTATTTATTGCTATAATTGCTGAAGTTATAGCAACATCCTTTTTAAAGCAGACAGAAGGCTTTACTAATTTATCGCCATCTATTATTGTATTTGTAGCATATGGTGTTTCGTTTTTCTTTTTATCTTTAAGTTTAAAAACTATCCCGTTAGGCATATCTTATGCTATTTGGTCTGGAGTAGGAATAGTTTTGATTTCATTGATAGGATATATTTTTTATAAACAAAGTTTTGATTTACCTTCAATTATTGGAATATCTCTAATTGTTATTGGAATTATTATAATTAAATTATTTTCTAAAAATCTTTAACTAATGCTAGAATTGTTATACTTAAAATTTGTATTGCTTTTTATTTCATAAATTCAAAGTTATAAACTGTTTTTTTATTACTTTTTTTTGCATGCAATCTAATAATTTAGGTAAAATTGTTAAAATTATCTCGTCTATTGTGGATATTGAATTTATTAATTTGCCTCATCTTAAAAACGCTTTAGAATGTTTTGTTGGAGATCGTAAAATAACAATGGAGGTAGTGCAACATTTAGGTGGAGGCATTGTGCGAGCAATTAGCATGGATTCAACTGATGGACTAGTGCGTGGACAAGAAGTTAAAGATTTGAATGTTAGCATTGAAGTACCTGTGGGTATAGCAACTTTAGGAAGAATTATGAATGTAACTGGTGAGCCAGTAGATGAACAAGGTGAAATAAAGGCTGAAGAAAAATGGTCAATTCATCGAGCAGCTCCTTTACTAATAGAACAAACTTCCGAAATTGAAGTTTTGTTGACTGGTATAAAAGTTATAGACTTGCTTTGTCCGTATGTTAAAGGTGGAAAAATAGGGCTTTTTGGAGGAGCTGGAGTGGGTAAAACCGTTTTGATTACAGAACTGATCAATAATGTAGCTAAAGTTTATGGAGGCTACTCGGTATTTGCAGGAGTAGGCGAAAGAACTAGAGAAGGTAATGATTTATATCATGAAATGATAGATTCTGGAATTATTAATGAAGAAGATTTAACTAAATCCAAGGTTTCATTAATTTATGGTCAAATGAACGAATCCCCTGGGGCAAGAGCTAGAGTGGCATTGACTGGATTAACTGTTGCCGAATATTTTAGAGATAAAATGAGCCAAGACGTATTATTTTTTATTGATAATATATTCCGCTTTACTCAAGCGGGAGCCGAATTATCGGCATCTTTAGGTCGTATTCCATCGGCGGTAGGTTATCAATCTACTCTTAGCAGCGAAATGGGAGAATTACAAGAAAGAATTACTTCTACAAAAAATGGCTCAATAACTTCTGTTCAAGCAGTTTATATACCAGCGGACGATTTAACTGATCCTGCACCTGCCACAACCTTTGCCCATCTTGATGCTACCACAGTTTTATCTAGAGCAATTTCGGAAATGGGAATATATCCAGCCATTGACCCGCTAGATTCAACTTCTGTAGCGTTGTCAATTGAAGTTGTAGGAGAAGAGCATTATAAAACTGCGCGAAGAGTGCAAGAAATTTTGCAAAGTTATAAATCGTTGAAAGATATTATTGCAATTTTAGGAATGGATGAACTTTCAGAAGATCAAAAGCTTATTGTTTATAGAGCACGTAAAATACAAAAGTTTTTATCCCAACCATTTAATGTAGCAGAAGTTTTTACAGGCATTAAAGGCAAAATTGTTACACGCGAACAAACCATACAAGGCTTTAGCGAAATATGTGATGGCAAGCATGATAATTTACCTGAGCAAGCTTTTTATATGGTTGGCACAATTGAAGAAGCAATCGAAAAAGCTAAAACTTTATAATTTTATATTTTGCCGATATTAGTTGCGAAACTGTATTGTCTGCGATAATTTTTTTGCTGAATTTTTTTAATTTACTTTGAGCATAATCACTAATTATATTGCTAATATAATTAGAATCTTTGATCAATTTATATAACTGCAATTTTATATAATTCAGGGGAAATAGGTTTATGAAACTATGTCAAATTAGTCTATAGTTTTGTATAGAGTCTGTTGAGTCAAACAAAGCCTCTCTTTTGCTCACAATATGTTTTATTTTTTTGGTGTTATCGCTGATTTTTATTATAATTTTAACCATTGCAAAACATATTAAATTGCTCTTGGCAAACAAATTTTAACTTGTGATATTTTATTTAAACTATGTTT
>JANYEN010000063.1 GCA_025363115.1 Alphaproteobacteria bacterium
GAAAAAATTTATAAATATGCTTTAAAATGGAGAGCTAAAAGAATTTTACCAGGCTTTAGCATGTCGTGTTTTACACATTTAACTAATGTTGTTTTTTCAAACAATTCTTCTATATTAAAGTTGACCAGGAATGGATGCTTGATGGCTTTGGACATGACCAGAGCGCTCAAAGGATTTTTGATTGGGCATTCCAGCGGAAGATGATAACTGTTCGGACTCAGGATTTTCATCATTTTTAGTTGTATTATATGTGCTATGAGGAACTTTTTTATCAACTTCAAATTGTTCTTTAGATAAACGGCTAGAATTTAAATTATTACTTATATCGCTTTTGGGGGCAATAGGATCTACTTGATTTTTGTCGAATAATTCAAAATTTATATTCTTAAACATACTGGGCTTAAAATAAGTCATCGCTTTTTCAATTAAAATCATTTTATAAGCAGGGTTTTCATTATTGCTTTTTGCCAGCTCTTCGTTTGTTATGCTTTTTAGCATCTCAACTGCATAATTTAATCTTTTAGCATCTTCGGGGCTACATTTTTTGGTATTTATTTTTAAATCGATACCTTTTGTATTGGTATTGATAATTAAGTCAAATTCACTTACACCAATATTAACAGAACTTGCTATTGCCTGTTTTATATATGCTTTTGTTTCATTAGGATTTTTGCTTTTATTCTGATTTTGATAATAATTATTTAAATGATTGCTATAAAAATTAGTATTTTGGCAACCAGAAATAAATTGAGTATATAAATATTCATCTTGATAAGGTAAGATTTGGTTAGCAAATAATTCTAAAGAATGGGTATTGTCTTTTAAACTTTTATGAGCAATATTTTTGCCTATAGACTGAAAACCAGATGTCAGCACCAGACCTGAAGTTGTAGCATCTCTAGCACAGCTCCCTTGTTTGCCCTGTATTTTAAAAGCATGCCCAGGTATGTCATTAGGCGCATCAATAACCAATCTTTCATATTCTTTAAAAGCTTTTTCATCGAGAGGGTCTTTTAATTCACCATTTTCACCTATTAAATTTTTTACCATTTTTTGCATTTCAGCCGAAAGCTTGCTGTTTTTAGGTTTGGGTTCATCAATAAATGGTAAAATAGAAAAAGCTTTTAGCAAACTATTTCCAATTTTCGCCATAGTTCCAGGTGGTTTTTGAGGAATATTAGCAAGTTGCTTTAAAAGAGGCAAATAATATTCCTTAAGAGACATAATTTTGTCTGATCCAGATTGAGGATTAATAACGGCTAATTGCTTAATACGTCCTTTTTCAAAAATTACTCCCACGGCAATTTCATGAGATGACTTATTAGGGTCAGAACTTATCATTAACGTAAAAGTATAAGAAAGATATTTTTTAGAAGCATTTTCGATTTGCTTATCAAAATGTTTGTTAAAAATATCATTATGAGTTATTATCATCATTCGAGAATTTTGATAAAAACAATGGTTTTGATCTTTACTTTTTAATGTTACTGAGGGTATAACTCGATAATCAAAATTATTATAAGCTTGCAAATCTGACCATGGACAATACTGCTCTATTTCTTCGGCAATTTGGGTTAAACCCGAAGCCCTAGGATTTAACAAAGCATTCATAAATTGTTGATTTGTATCCAAATTATTAGGATCGGTAGCTAAACTTGAAGCAAAAAATGTTTGCCCATTTTGAGTTGTTTTATAATAATTAAAATCTTCAGGGCTAACCTCTAAATATCTTTTAACTTCTGGATCATTTAGTATTTTTTTGGCTAAAGCGGGATCATTTTGCAATTTAAATCGTAAAATATCAATATCAAAGCTGTTAATTGGCTCTCTGCAAATTTTTGCCACCGCTTTAAAAAGATTTTGAGGTTTATCAGATTGTTTTATTAATGTCGCTTGATTATTGGTAAAATTATATTTTTTTAAGAATTCTTTAAAATTTGGAACATTAGGGATTGTGTCTCCGTCTTTTCTAAAAAGATTTGAGCTAGTTTTTAAAGAAGAATCATTTAGACTTTTTATAAATTTTTTATCTTTATACTTTGCAACTTGAGCGGATAATAACTGCATTGACAATTAATTTTATGTTAATAACTAATTAATTATTATATAGCTGATTTAAATTATGTCAAGACAAGTTTTGAACGTAAAAATTATTAATGACTCGGCTAAAAATATTTATCAAAATGGTTCATTATTAAAATATCAAACAAAAGGCAGTAGCGGATTTGATATTAGAGCTAACACAGTTATTACAATTAATAACGATAAAATCGACCTTAATAAAACTGAGTTTATATTAAAAAATAACATGCGTGTTCAAATTGCGACAGGTCTTTCGTTTTCGGTAGACATTAATTACGAAATTCAAATTAGATCACGATCAGGGCTAGCTTGGAAAAATGGCATTTTTGTATTAAATTCTCCTGGCACCATTGATAGCGATTACCGAGGAGAAATCTGCGTAGTTTTATTTAATACTTCGCATGAAGATTTTACTATAAAATTAGGCGACAGAATTGCTCAAGCGGTAATATCTAAGGTTGAAAAATTAGACTTCAATTTTGTTGAAAATTTAGATGATACAATTAGAGGGTCGGGAGGCTATGGATCAACTGGCATAAATTAAATTATTAAAATATGAAATTTATCCTAGATTGTCCTTCATCAAATGAGATTGCAGAAAGCCGTTTAGCTTATTTAGCTGATGGATTCGACTTTAGTTCAAAAGTTAATAATTCATTAACTACTGGTGAAAAAGTAAAGATGCTTGAAAAAGTAGCTAAAAAAATATCACCCGAAAAATCAGTTTTTATAGGTTTGCAAAATACTACCGATTCACGAGCAAGCGTAGCAGAAGCATTAGAACTAAGCAAAGCTAATCCCGCTGCTTCGGTAACCTTAAATGCAACTTTAGCTAATTTAGAGCTTTGTAATTCACTTTTAGCTAAGGGGCTTTCTTTTTCTTTATCGCCATGTTTTAGCGTTAGCCAGGCATTGCTTTTTGCTAAAGCAGGGGCTAATTATCTGTTTTTGCCTTTGGGCAAATTTGACGATATGGCAGTAAATGGTATCGAAGTAGTAGCCGAAGTTAGAGGAGTTTTAGATAATTATCCCAATTTTTTAACTAACTTAGTAACTCGTTCAATCCGTAATTTAATTCACGTTAATGAATCAGCTAAAATAAGGTCGGACGCCATTTGTTTATCAGGCGATTTATTTAATAAAATGATTAATTCATCTTTTATTTAATAAATTTTTAAAATTACTTGACTTAGATCGAATAATTATCTAAAGTAAGTTATGTAATTAAGTTAAAGGTAATTTATATATGTCTAATACAGAAACGCAAGCCACAGACCAAGAACTTCAAAAAGAAAGGTTAAATAAACGTACTAAAGATCAAATAGAGTTGGCAACCAAATTAAGGGCACTTAATGCAAAACAAATAACCGATCTTCCTAAAAATGAAAAAGAGAAAATTAAAGAAGGTAGTTTTGGTGCTGATGTAACAGTAAAAGATATTTTTAGCGATGAAAGTAAAGTCAAAGCAGTGGTGGATATAATAGCAGAAAATAGAAGAGCAGAAATGGCAGCAAGCAAAGCTAAAGAAGAAGAAAGAATAGCGAAAGAGGCTACATTGAAAGTAACTGAATCTAACCAAAACACAGCTCCACAAGCTTCCACTCGTATACCTGACGCCCCTTCTTCAATCTTAACAACGCAACAACAATCTGTCAGAATGTCAATGTCTGAACAAGGATCTAATCAAGCATACGGAACAGCTACGACAAGTGTAAAAACTGCACAAGCTATAACATTAGAAACACCACCGCCTGCACCGCCTATGCCAGAAATGGATATGAAAAATAATATTAAAAGTAATGACAAAGCTTTTAATCTGGAAAAATTATCGCCCGTATCTAAAACTGAAAGTAAAAAACAAATTTCCACTTTGAATGGTTCATCAGGAAGAAAACCTTTAGAACAAGATTTAAAAAAAGAAGCTCATATAATAAAAAAGAGTACCGCTGTCTTAAAAGCCTTGGATGCAAAAGTTAAAGACTCTCAAAAATATCTTAAATCCCATTCCGAAAGTAGCAAAAAAGCTAACCCAACTACAGAAAGAGCACAGACTAAGCGTGCTCAAGAAGCAGAAAAAATTGTAAAAAAAATGTTGGAAGAATTTAGCAATCCGAAAGGAGCAGTTGCTATAGCATACCAAAATTTAGAAAAAGCTAATCCTAGCCAAAAAGAGCAATTAAATGCAAAAAGATTAGCTGATCAAGAAAGTATTATAGCAGCAAAAATACGGAAGGAAACGGGACTTTCACTAAAAGATACCGATATAAAAGAAATGATGACAAAATTAGCTAAAGATAAAAAAATAGTAGACCCTGCAAAAGCCAATGAAATCATTAAAAATTCTCAAGCTCAAAATCTCAAGGCAAATACAGAAAGAAAACAAAGTGTTAGTCAAGAATATGCGCAACTTTTTTCTTCAAAAATATCCACAATTAAGGCTCCTAAAATCAAAAACATAACAACCCAAAAAAGACCTAGTATAGATATTTCTGATGCAAAAGGAAAACCGCATGCTACACTTTCAAAAACAAGTACTTCAAGACCCGTAGAGAAAGCTAAAGGACTTTAATGTTTAAGTTTTATCAATATGACCATATCGATGATAATTAAAACTTATACTTTGCTCTTGTAAATATTGTAGTAACTCTATTTTGCCATAATATAAAATAGGGTTACGGGCAATATAAATACCCAACTCATTTGCTGATTTTAAAACTATTTCAGGCACATCTTGATTAGAATATCTCAATCTATTATAAAATACTAAAGTTTTGCTAAAAAATTCATCATTTTCAATGATAACTTTAACATTTTCAAATAAAAAACTATATTGACTAATCAAGTTATGAATCATTTCACCGCAGGCATCATCTACGCTGACTGCTATTTTAACAACACATAATTTAGCAGCAAATAACCTGGTTAAAATTGATATTTGGTCATCATTTTTATGAACTCTTATAATCATAGAATTAGTTTTAATAAAAAGGCATAAATTGCTTTGCCCTAAAATATTAGCATAATCATAACTTTTACTAAAATAGTCATAATATTCTCTAAGATAATTTTTAGCAATTTTACTAAATTGTTGATCAGTAATGCTATTTACAAAATCTGCTTCAGGCAAAACAATATCCGAAATATCGGTATTTTCTATTTGCTTATTTTCAAAATTGACAAATTGAGTAACATAGTTAAGACCACCTGCTTTTATTCCTGCGCCCAAAGACGATTTGCCCATTCCACCAAAAGGCTGACGCATTACCATTGCCCCTGTAGTGCTACGATTAATATATAAATTACCTGCCTTTATTTTGTCGCACCAAATTTTTTGCTCTCTTTCATCAAGGCTTTCTAATCCAGAAGTTAATCCATACCCAGAAGCATTAGCTATTTTAATCGCTTCATCTAAGGTTTCAAATTTCATTATCGCTAACACTGGACCAAAAAATTCTGTAAAATGAGTTTTTGATCCAAACTTTACACCAATTTTTATACCTGGAGACCACATTTTATCACTAATTTGCTTAGGGCTCAACAGCCATTGTTCTTCTGGTTCCAATTGCGTCAAAGCCCATAAAAGATCTTTATTGGGCGTTCTAATCAACGGGCTAATTTTTACGCTAAAATCCCAAGGATCGCCAACTTTAAGGCTTTTGGTAGCATCAACTAAATTTGCCAAAAACTGTTTATCATTATAAAGCTCGCTATGAAGAATTAAAATAGAAGTAGCCGAACATTTTTGACCTGCATTAGAAAAAGCCGATTGTATAACATTTTTTATTACCTGATCTCGATCCGAATACTTAGTTGCTATTGTTACGTTTTTGCCTCCTGTTTCTGCAGTAATATTAACTTTAGGTCGATTTTTTATAATATCAAGAGCAGTTTGAGTGCTACCAGTAAAATTAATAAAATCAATTTTATTATGCGCAGTTAAATATTTAGCCATTTCCCCCGAAGCATTAACAAAATGCAATGCCGATTTTGGTACGCCTGCATCCCAAAAACATTCTGCCAGCATTAATCCAGTTAATACCGATAAATTAGAAGGCTTAAAAATTACATTATTACCAGTTGCCAAAGCCGACAAAATGCCCCCAGCAGCAATTGCAATAGGAAAATTCCATGGCGACGCTATTAAACCCAAACCTTTAGCAGAAATAAATAATTTATGATCAAATTCTTCTTTTATTTTATTAAATGAATAAGTGTAATAATTAGCAAAATCTATGGCTTCACTTATTTCGGCATCAGCTTCGCTAAAAATTTTTCCAGTTTCAAAAGCTGCAATTCCTATAAAGTCCCCTCTTCTTTCGGCTAATAATTTAGCAACATTGATTAAAATTTCTAGTCTTTTTTTGTGATCAATATTAACCCAGCTATTATCATTTTTAGCTATGTCAATTATATTATCAATATCATTTTTTGTATTTTCTAATAATATTTGCTTGGTAAAATCATTGCCTTTTTGCCACTTTTTTTTGATATTTTCAGCCCATTCTACATTGACTGGCAAAGTAAAATCGGTATCCGCTTCTTGCGCAAATTTATAATAACTTTTAGGCACTATTACTTCTTGTAAACGATTTTGAGTTCTATATGTTTTAACGTTTTCTAGCAATGGTATTGACTCAATTGACAATATAAATTTTTCTTTTAATATTTGCCATACATTATCATAATCATTTAAATTATTTACATATCTTAAATAATTATCTGGAGAAGTATTTTCATCAAATCGTCGTATTAAATAGCCAATAGTGCTCGCAAATTCATCTTTACCGCTAAATGGCAAATAAGCTAAAACATTCAACCCAATATCATTAGCTAAATATTTCATAACATGATCACACATTCCTTGCAACATTTCAAATCGGCAATAATCAAGGCTATTATTTTCTTGTGCAATTAAATAAGCAAATGCAATATCAAATAAATTATGAGATGCCACTCCTATATTTACTGCCTGAGAATTTTCTTTTTTTAATCCATATATAATCATACGTTTGTGATTAGCGTCCGTAAGATACTTTTGATTAAAAGGAGCTAAAGATAAATTTTTTTCGCTAGATTCAAAACGTTCTGATTCCATATTCGCACCTTTAACAATTCTTATTCTAACGGGTGCTCCTCCTCGTGCTACACGTTTTTTTGCCCACTCAGTAATCTTTTTTTGAGCATCATATGAATCGGGTAAATAAGCTTGCAATGCAATCCCAACCATTAAATCTTTGAATTCAAATTCACTTAAAGTCTTGATAAATAAATCTACGGTAAGAGGCATATCTCGATATTCCTCCATGTCAAAATTTACCAGCTTATAATGCCATATACCTTTTTCATCTTGATATTTATTATTTTTAGCAACTCGCAAAATAGTAATTAATCTTTCTTTTAAAACCTCAACTGTTTGGTCAAATGAAATTGAAAAAATTTGCGAATAAATAGTGGAAATTTTAATAGAAATACATTTTATATCAGGATTAGCCAAATCAGAAATATAGCTTTTAATTCGCTGCAAAGCTTCTTCTTCACCTAATAATAATTCTCCTAAATGATTAATATTGGTTTTAATTTTATGTTTATCGTTTTGCTTTATCTTTTTAATAACTTTGTTTATATCGCCAAAAATCATGTAATTTGACACACTATGAATTGTATAAAATTTGAATAAAGGAGCACAAATTGTGTGAAGCAATTTTGCTGTAATTATCATAATATAAATCCCAGTTTTCTCCCATATATTAAAAAATTTAGGAATATTTCTAGTTTTAAAAGTATAAACAATAAACTCAATAATAGTTTTTGTATCTTTTGACCTAAAACAACGATCGATTATTCTAATTAAAGTTTCTTTGTCATGCGAATTTTGGAATAGTAAATTCATTCTGATAGTATATTGCTGATTAACAGGAGTTAAGTATTTTTTTGATGATTCCCGCCAAGAAGTAGCTAATTCTATTGCTTTTTGTTTCATACAGAATAAATTTTAATTAATCCTAATAATCACACACAGTAATATAAAAATTAATGTCTATAAGATATTTATAAATAACTGTCATATAAAAGTTCTTTTAAATAAAGATAATATAAAGCCTTTAGAGGGTTTTTATATTCTTTTTTTAATATCTTAATCTAGAGATTTTCAATAAATAAATTTTACAGCAAGTTTACTAGGTGTTTAAATACATCGCCTCGCTCTTCAAAATTAACAAACTGGTCGGTACTTGGATGCATGGGGCATAACATAACAATAAATTGGTCATTTTTATTATTTTTTGTTAATTGAATAGCTTTTTTATAGGCAGATTTAAAAGCACTTTGCAACGTGCCACAAATTTCATTTTCAATATTGTTTTCATTCATTTTTTGTTGTAAAAAATCCTGGGCTTCGCCAATTAAAAAAACTTTTTTAATATTGTTTTTTAAAGAAAAAAAAGCTGGTAAAGCGCTATAATCTGTTAACAATTTTCCTCCCATTATTAAAATAAGATTTTGATTTTCGGTAATTCCTTTAATTGCTGCAGGAATATTAGTAGCTTTGCTATCGTTTATAAAGAGTATCCTGCCTATTTTTTTTATTGGTTCGGTTCGGTGAGCTAATGGCTTATAACTTTTAAGAGATAAAACAATATCATCAATTTTTAATCCCATTTTTATGGCTATCCAAAATACACAAGCCACATTTTGAGGATGATATTTAAAGGGCAGTTCAGCATTTATAAAATCATCAATTTTAGCTAAGTAATGACTATCGTTATATATTATATTATTAACTACCGAAATACCTTTTTCTAAAATTTTTTCAGTTGAAAATAAATCTTTGTTTTTAACTTTTGATCTTAAATCTAAATTATCTCCATTTATTAAGCAAGTCTCGGATGCTATTCTGGCTTTTGCCAATAAATATTTTTGCATATCTCCGTGATGATCAAGATGGCTTGGATAAAGATTAATAATAACTCCCAAATCAATTTTTAAGTTTAATGCATTTTCTAATTGATAAGATGAGAGTTCTAAAAGAATATATTTATATTCTTTATCTATACTAAGCATAGGAATGCCTATATTTCCTGCGGTAAAAACATCTACTTTATTAGTTTTTAAAACATGGTCAAGCATACTAACTGTAGTAGATTTGCCATTAGTTCCAGTGATTCCAATATACCTAGCTACAGGATATAAAATTTGCAAAATATCAAAATCAGTATAAATTAGTTTATTGTTTTCAATAGCTAACTGTTTTATAGAATGTGGGTTATAGAGAGTTCTAATTCCTGGACTAATAACAATAGAATCTATTAATTTAAAATCAAAAGTTTTGATTTCTTCTATTTTTATTACCTTTAAAGCACATTTTCTTAAGCTTTCTAGGTTGTCATCCGCAAGATAAACTTGAACATTATGTTCTAATAAAAACTTACAAACCGATAAACCTGTTATCCCACTCCCTAAGACTAAAACAGATTTAAAATTATTTATATTCATTATTAATATCTTTTAGAAAGTTCTTCTAATAATAATAATATTTTTTGTTTTGTTTTTACGCTACCGATTTTGTTATACATTTCTACAATTTGAAAAACTTCTTTATTGGCATTAGAACTAAAATTGTTAGTTAAAGATGCCCTATTTTCATTCAGAACATTCTTTTTTAATTTTTTTTGAGGAGGAAAAAACCCGCTAACAGGCACTTTCAAGACTTTGGACAATGAAGCTAAAGTAGCAGCACTAACTCTATTAGTGCCATTCTCGTACTTTTGAAGTTGCTGAAATGTAATACCAATTGATTTGGCTAATTCAAATTGCGTAATCCCCAAAACTAAACGTATACAACGCATACTGTTGCCTATGTATTCATCAATTTTGCCCGCTTTTCGTTTTTTGCTTTTATCAAAATTTTCAACCTCTTCTAAGTTATCGTATTCAATATCCATGTAATTAGTCATCACCTAGCAAGCTTAATAAAGCATAATTTTAAGTTCGCTAATAGTAGTAAAATTAAAAATCAACAAAAATATCAAATTTCTTGAATATTAATATATCCAATAATTAAAATTTTTAAGCATTTATTGATAACAATTAAATTAGTTAGTTTAAATATTTTATATGGTAATAAAACCAAAATTTGCTGTTAAAAGTATATTTGTTATTGCAACTTTTTATAAATTTTATGAAGAAAAATCACCGATAGAAATACAGTTAATTTTAAAAAAATTTTTATTAAAAAATAATATTTTAGGCACTATTTTAGTAGCTAACGAAGGCATTAATGGTTCAGTTTGCGGTAAAGAAAATGATATAGAAAATTTTTATGTTTTTTTAGAAGATTTAATAGGTGATGTAATTTTTAAAGAAAGTTATTCTGATTTTGCACCATTTGGTAAATTAAAAGTCAAAATAAAACCCGAAATAGTAACTTTAGGCAAAAAAATAACTTCAAAACCTGGCAAATATATTAAACCAAGTGACTGGGACAAAGCTTTAAATGATCCCAATACCATTGTGGTAGATACTAGAAACGATTATGAATATCATATAGGAACTTTTAAAAATGCGATTAACCCTAACACTAAATCATTTCGTGAAATTACCGATTGGGCTAATAAAATTACCCTTAAAGATAAAAATAAAAAAATATTAATGTTTTGTACGGGCGGAATAAGATGCGAAAAATCTACTGCTTTAATTAAAGATATGGGATTTGAAAACGTTTATCATCTTGAGGGGGGGATAATAGCATATTTGGCGGAATTTGGTAAAAATAATAAAAGCTGGAAAGGAAACTGTTTTGTATTTGATGAAAGAATTATTGTAGATGAAAATCTTGATAGCTAAATTACAAAAACACTCAATATAATTTTTAAATTTATTGCAAAGTAATAATTTTAACTTTATATTTATTTATAAATTTTTTTACTTGAATTCTTCATTAGCATATGAATGTTAATCCCCAAAGCAATGCTTACCAAGAACCGCTTCTAACACCTACTGCTCAAGGCAATAACTCAGTGCAACCTCAAAGTAATCCATATTTAGCAGGTAACCTTTATCAGCAACCAGCTTATTCTTCTATGCCAATTTTAGCTCCTCAAAATCCTGTTGCCAATCCTTTTTTAGATACCTCAATAAGTCAGCCTTCTGGTTTTTTAGGTGATGTTACGCGTGTAACGCCACAGTCAATTAATCATCCGCCATCTATTGCCAATTCCTCTCAGGTTCCCCAAACTGCTACCATACCTGGGCAACCAATGCTTTCAAGACCACCTTTAGACGAATTAGGGCAGCCCTTAGAATCATCTCAAATTAAACTCGAGGAAAATAGTGAAAATTCTAAAAATTTAAACCGAAAAATTACTACCTTAAATAATAAAGCTGATAAAGACGCTAAAAAAATAGAAATTTTATCAAAAATGATAGTTCAGCTTAATAAAAAGTATCCAAGTATCGGTATATGGCAAAAAATTCAAGCTTGGTTTAACAAAACAAAAGAAATTGAAATAAAAGCACTAAAAATAGATTTTAAAGACAAAGAAAAAGTTTCCGAATTTTGTAAAAGTGCTGAATATGATATGCTGGCAGCAAAACATTTACCTAAAGAATCAGTAGCAAGTTCTATATCTAAGGCTAATAATACACAGCAAACCACTACAGAGCCAATTTTACAAACTGGAGAACATGTGCTAGCAGAGCAAAAAAAAGAAAAAGAAAGAAAACAACAAAAAAATACTTTAACTGAACCCGTAAAATGAAAAGAATAGAAACTGATTCAATGGGGCAGATAGAAGTTGATGATGATAAATATTATGGAGCTCAAACCCAAAGATCACTTGAAAACTTTAAAATTGGTAATGAAAAAATGCCTAAAGAGATAATACTTTCTCTTGTTTATATCAAAAAAACAGCGGCAATTGTTAATAAAAACTTAAACGAAATAACTAACGACATTGCAGATAAAATTATCGATGCCTGCGACGAAATTATAGCAAATTTTGACAATTTTTATCAAAATCAATTTCCGTTGGTTGTTTGGCAAACAGGCAGTGGCACTCAAACTAATATGAATGTTAACGAGGTAATAGCTGGTTTGGCAAACGAAAAAGCAACCAGTAAAAAAGGAGGTAAATCGCCCGTTCATCCAAACGACCATGTAAACTGCGGGCAGTCTTCTAACGATACTTTTCCTACTGCAATGCACGTATCTAGCGTTTTATTGGTATATCAAAAAATGTTGCCAACTTTAATAAAATTTTACCAGGCATTATATAATAAAGAAAAGCAATTTAGCACTATTATAAAAATAGGCAGAACTCATACTCAAGATGCCACTCCTATAACTTTAGGGCAAGAATTTAGTGGATATAAAATGCAAATATTATATGCTATTTCGGCTATTAGCGACGCCATTACTCCATTGTTATTTTTAGCACAAGGGGGCACAGCTGTTGGCACAGGCTTAAATTGTAATAAAAAGTTTGCCGCTCTTTTTGCCGATGAAATGACTACAATTTTAAATTTGCCAGATTTAATGCAAAGTGTTAAAAAAAGTATGCAAGAAATAGACCAAAATCACAGCTATGCCACCAATACTGCTTTTGAACAATTTTTTACTAGCGATAACAAATTTTTTTCGCTTGCCTGTTGCGATTCTTTAGTTAATTTTCATGGTTCACTCAAAAGCTTAGCCGTTGGGGTTATGAAAATTGCTAATGATATAAGATTTTTAGCTTCTGGTCCTCGTAGTGGTTTAGGTGAGCTTATATTACCCGAAAATGAACCAGGTTCTTCTATTATGCCAGGCAAGGTTAACCCAACCCAATGTGAAGCTTTAACCATGATAGCTTGTCAGGTAATGGGCAACGATGTAGCCATTTCGATAGGCGGGTCAAACGGACATTTTGAACTCAACGTTTTTAGACCTATGATAATCCGAAATATTGTGCATTCGATAAACCTTTTAAATGATGGAATTAATAGCTTTATTGATAATTGTTTAATAGACCTAAAACCTAATACCGAACGCATTAAACAACTTCTAGAGCAATCGCTTATGCTGGTTACCTCCTTAAACCCTCATATTGGCTATGACAATGCAGCAAAAATTGCTAAAAAAGCCCACAAAGAAAATAAAACTTTAAAACAAGCTGGCATCGAACTAGAATTATTAACAGCAGAGCAATACGATAAATGGGTGGTTACCAGCGAAATGGTATAAAAAAAATTAACTTAAAAAATAATTATTATGAGAAATATTTGCTTTGTTATTATACATTTGGTTTTTTTATTTAATTGCTTTGCAGATGAGCAAAAACCCTTAAAAGAAGCGGTAATTATAATTTTAGGTGCTGGTAATAATACAGAACAAGAATATAGCCCATATGTTAAAAGTTTAAATGAAAAAGGATATACTGTCTATATTCAAAGTTTTGACACAAAATATAGCGATGGAGACTGGACGGGACTAAATTATGATATTAGCGTGCTAGAAGATGGAGATTGGGTAAAGTATGGATTAAATAATGAAAAGTTTAAACATATTAATCATATAACATATGAAGGATTAAACGATGGGTTTATTACCTCAAAATATAACAATCTAAATAATTCTGTAAATTTAATAAGATATGGAACCAAGGTTTTGCAATATAATAGAGCTGGAATGTATATTAAAGACATGGTTAAAGACGTAATAGCCAAAGGAATTCATTTAGTTTTTATAGATAGCAATAGTTGTGGTGAGTTTCAGGGAATTACAGTGGAACTATTTAATCTTTATAAAGAAAAGGCAATTTTTCTGCATGCCGTGCAAAAATGGGTACAGCCAGTTACCTCCGACCTAATTAATCAAATGTGCAAAATAGACTCTTATGAAGCTTTTGGATGTGAAAAAACAATCGCCGAATATACCAAAAATGCTTTTAATGCCATTCAAAATATAAACAAAATTACAGCTAATAAACCTTTTAAAAAATTAACTCGCAAACAAAAAGAGAAACTTAAAAATTCTTTAATAAATTTAAATAGCATTAATTCAGCAAATAATCTTAGTTTTACTCCTACCTGCATATCTCAAGCTTTAAAAAGTAGTAAATTTACCAAAATTGATAATGAAGTTGTAGAAGTATATATAACCGAAACAGTTAATTCTATTTATAAAAAGCTTGCAAATAAAGATTAATATTTTTGTTTTATTTTTGTATGCAAAAGTTTTTTTATTATGTTGATGGATGTCAAATCTTCAATTCATAGCTTTTTTTCTAAAAAAGATACATACTACCAAGTACAAAAAATTGACGACTTGCTTTTAGAATTAAAAAATAATTTATTAAATAGCGACATCTCAATTGATTTTATCAATAATATTATTCAAAAAATTAGAATAGAATCAATTAAATTTAAGCCCGAAGCTGCAGACTTTAAAAAGAAAATTTTTACTTTATTATATTCCGAAATATATAGTCTTTTGGGTAATGCTTTTACTGGATTAACTTTAGCTCCATTAAAAATGAAGGTTATTGTGCTATGCGGCACTCAAGGGGTAGGCAAAACTTCATTTTGTATAAAATTAGCGACCCATCTTGAACGACAAAAAAATAGCCTACGAGTTGCAATAGGCTCGTTAGATAATAAACGCCCCGCCGCTCAAGAACAATTAAAAAAATCTACTATAAATACCGATATAGATTATATTACAATTCCCGAAGAATTAAAATCCTCATCTTTAGCACAACAAGCTTTTTATTTATACAAAATGGCTTACCAAGCAGGATATTCTTTAATAATTATTGATACGGCAGGTATATCTCCCGTCAACATGTTTGAAATAAAAAGACTTCAGTCGGTAGTAGAAAAAATAAACCCTGACGAAGTTATGCTTTTAATAGATTCCACTGCGGGTCAAGTTGCCACCAATATTGCCCTTAAATTTAATCAATTTATTAATATAACGGGTATTGTATTAACAAAAGTTGAAGAACAAAATAATATTGGCACCGCTATCAATATAAAAATGGCTGTTAACAAACCTATTAAATATTTATCAATAGGAGAAAAAATCAATGATATTGAAGAATTTAACCCAAAAAGAATAACTAAAAGAATGTTAAATCTTAAAGATTCAAGTGGCTTTACTGAATATATTTTAAATACTGATAATAATTTAATAAAAAATACTAAATCAACTTTTGATTTTAATGATTTATATCAAAAATTATTAGCTATAAAAAATAATTATAATATAGATTATATTTTATCTTTTTTACCTCTCAAAACAAATAAAAATATTGAAAAAAACAAAACACTTATTAAAGAAATGGCAGTCATTTTATCTATGACTTATAAAGAACGAAAAGATCCAAATTTAATTGATAATAATCGTAAACAGCGAATAGCCAAGGGGTCGGGTTGCACTTTAGATAATGTTGAAGCAGTTATAAATAGATTATCAAGAACACAAAAAAAATTAGTTGCTACTTTTTAGATTTTATACTTAAAACAGCTTTATCTAAATATTTATCATATAATAAATAAACCAATATTATCAATAGAGAAAATAGAAATAATCCTATATATATATATATTTCAAGCTGTTTGAAAGTTTTAGAACTTTTACCAATAAACATTCCTAAAGTCACCATTAAAGATGATAAAACTCCCGCCCCTAGCGATGTAAAAAGAGTAAACTTTTTTTTATCCATCGCACAAAAACCAGCGGGAACAGAAATAATATGTTTTACTAATGGCATCAACCGACCCGTGAATGTTAGTATTGAGCTATATTTTATAAAAATAATTTCAAGTTTTTTTATTTTATCAACATGCAAAAAAATATATTTTCCATATTTATATATTAATTTTCTGCCTACTAACAAAGCAAAATAATAATTAATAAAAGAACCAATTAATGAACCAACAGTAGAAGCTAACACAACTAACAACCAGTTTAAATGTCCTTTAGCTACAAAATATCCTGCGGTTATTAATACAAATTCGGCAGGTAGTATACTAGGCAAAGAGGTGCTTTCTAAAATCATTAATGCAAAAACCGTCCAATGACTATGAGATATCATGTCGGTAAGACTTTTAAAAATATGTGTTAAAATTTCCATTAGCTTAATAATTATTTTTTTTCACTGGCACTAATAGCAAATCTTGATAGAATGTTTTCTAAATTAACCGATGAGGTTGTAGAAATAAAACTATCATTATTTGACATGTATTTATCATTAAAACCTGGCTGAATTTCTAAGAACCTAGCTCCCAATAAACCAGAACTTGCAACCGATAAAATAGAATCGCTCGGTATTTTAATGCCAGTAGTAATATTTAAAGTTATTTTGGCAGTATAATCCTCACTATCTAACATAATGTCTTTTACAACCCCAACTTTTATTCCGCTAATTTTAACATTACTGCCTATATTAATTCCTTCAATATTCGTGAATTTAGCCTGTAAAATTATTATTTGATCTAGACCATAATCTGATAAATTTTTTATTTTATAAACATTAATTATAACAATAAATGATATAATTAAAACTATAAAACCAATAGCAACTTGGAAATAATTTTGATCTCTTTGCACCTATGCAAACAAATTAATTAATAGTTTTTTTAACTAAACTATTTAAATATATAAGTCAATAAATAACATTTATAGGTAGAGTATTATTAAGTGCAAAAACTATCTTTATTTAATATTAATATTTTTTCTAATGGCACTCATAATATTATGAAAATTATTATTTCTTGGATTATATTTATGTATCTTATTTCTAATTATATAAATAACTGGAATTGCAGTAATTGCTGAAATAATAAAACCATAATTGGAATTACCACGAAAAATAAAATGTCTACTTATAACACCAGAACCAGCAATAATAATGCTAGCATATGCTGAAGTCATATTTTTAATATGCAGATATTGCCAATTATTTGGTTTAAGCTTTAAAACAATAAAAGCTTTAAATATCCAGTATAATGATAGTATTGATAAAATATGAATAAAACTAAATTGCCCATTAGTTCTAATAAAAAAAGAACTAATTAAACCTATAAGCATTGATAATACAAATATTCGCCCCATAATTTTATAAAGTTTTGTGCCTTTTGGTTTTTGAAAAATAAAAAAGCTTATTAAAAAAGCAATAAAAACGGCTACGGTATGAACAATTACGACAAGGCTATAATTAGACGACATAATGGTTTAATTAAATCGTTTATATTTTTAATTTTGACATATAAATTAATAAATAATTCATTATTTTATTTTGGAGGGTTATTTTGTGAATTGTCAAGTTGGTTTTTACGCTTTACAATTAGAATTTATTATTCACTATTTCAACAGAAGTTACCTTTTTGTTTATGGATTACGCAGGTTTGTCGTTGAAGTATGTTTTATACGGAAGCTCGGTTTTTGTTTTGTGCTTTGCTGTGCTTGCAATATCTTTTGTTATTAAAGAAGAATACAAAAAAAGACACTTAATTGCAAAATAATAACGGTTTATGAAAAACAAATACTCTATGTTGTTATCAAATACTTGTAATCATTTAGGCGTTGTGCCAATAGCAATGCAAGTTTTAGCATCAAACCTGAATTACTTAAAAGAATAGGAGAAGGCACTGTTTTTTATATCACGGTAATTATTTTGCCAACAATTTTGATTTTTTCTGCGTTTTTGTTTATAATTGAGGCAATGGAGCGTAAGTAAGGCTATTTTTTCCTTTCATTAAAACGAATTAGCAAACCATTTTATATATTCCTGCGGGGGTTTTTTATTCCAAAAAAACGGTGTAATTTCTTTTAAAAATTTTCCAACAAAAAACACATCATATTTTGTTATAAAATTTGTATTTTTTTTAAAACAACCAAAAGAAAAAATAAACTCTTTATCATCTTCTTTTTTAAGGCTTGACATTTTAACTCTTGGAAAATCAGGTATATCAAGAAATGATACATGATTTAACTCTATTTCGGTTCCTGGTAGCTTGTTTTTATTATGAAATATAAGACCATTTTTATCAATAAAAGGTGAAATTTTTTCAATTAAGCCAAGAGCTTCAACATCTATACCGCCTAATTTAACCAAAGTGGAAATTGATATATCAGTATTATTAATAAATTTTTCAACTCCAATTTTAGCAATCAAGCCTTGCATACTTTCTCTAATGGAATTAGAGGCAAGTTTTTCCATTCAAAAAACAATTCATCACCAACATCTTTAATATCCGATGTATTTATATTGTTTAATTTTATATGTTGATAAAATTGACCATATGTATTGCAAAGATTTTTTTGTTTTTGTATACCAAGATGATTAAAAATATTTACTTCAGTATACATTGAATCAACTTTTTTTATTGCATCTTCTGATGTATATCCACTCATCAAAAGTCCTGATATTATATCTTTTGGTTTTTCACTGCAAAGCCTTTTTGCTATTTCATCTGACTGTTTAGTTTCTTTACTTCTAACAAGACGATCTTCTACTATTTTATCAATAGCTTTAGCAAAAATTGGATTTTGTAGCAATTCTTCTATATTCATACTTTTTAAAACTTAATAAACCCGCTTCTTTGGCTTAACAACCTCAACCTCGTCGGTCATAGTAAACAAATTAACAGGTTTATAATCAATTTTACTTGGCGACCAATTTTCACAATCAACAGTAATCATACTATGCTTCATCCAATGTTCGTCATCACGATCGGCAAAGTCTTCTCTGGCATGGGCGCCACGGGATTCTTGGCGATTTAATGCTCCGTCAATTGTGGCAATTGCTTGAGGGATAAGGTTAAACAATTCAAATGCTTCAACTAAATCGCTATTCCAAACCAGGCTTTTATCAGCAACTTTAATATCTTTTAATTTTTTGGCTACTTCACGAATTTTTTTAGCACCTTCACGCAAAGTGCTTTCCGTTCTAAATACCGCAGCGTGGGTTTGCATTACGTGTTGCAATTCTTCTCTAACTTCAGCAACCGAATATTTTCCATTCGCATTTAAAACATTGTTAAACCTGTCAATAGCTGGTTTTATATCGCTTTCGGTGCAGTCACCTTGCGTTAAATCAGCAATAATTTGGGTAGCTCTAATTGCGGCAGCTCTGCCAAAAACAACTAAATCAAGTAAAGAATTTGACCCTAAACGGTTTGCTCCATGAACTGAAACACAAGCCGCTTCACCAATTGCCATAAGCCCTTTTACAACATTTCCTTGGCTATCTAAAGCTTCGCAATTATGATTTGTTGGCACTCCTCCCATGTTATAATGCACGGTTGGCAAAATAGGAATTGGCTCTTTAGTTACGTCAACTCCTGCAAAAATTGCGGCTGATTCTGAAATTCCTGGCAAACGAGAATGAATAATTTGAGGGTCAAGATGGCTTAATTTTAGAAGCACGTGGTCTTTTTTAGGTCCACACCCCCTGCCCTCATTGATTTCAATTGTAATTGCCCTTGAAACAACATCGCGGGATGCTAAATCTTTGGCATTTGGGGCATAACGTTCCATAAAACGCTCGTCATTGCAGTTAATTAAATATCCCCCCTCGCCTCTGACACCTTCGGTGATCAAACACCCAGCTCCATAAATTCCAGTTGGATGAAACTGCACAAATTCCATATCTTCTAATGGCAAACCTAAGCGAGCCACCATCCCACCTCCATCTCCAGTGCAAGTATGAGCTGAAGTTGCCGAAAAATAAGCCCTGCCATAGCCCCCCGTTGCCAAGCAAAATAACTTGGCTTTAAACAGGTGTAAAGTTCCGTCACATAAGCTAATTGCCAAACAAGCCACTACTTCGCCTTTGGCATTTTTTATCAAATCTGTTACAAAATATTCTACAAAAAATTCAACTTCGTGTTTTAAACATTGTTGATATAAAGTATGTAAAATGGCATGCCCAGTTCTATCGGCTGCTGCGCACGTTCGGTGAGCTGGAGCGCCTTCGCCATATTCGGTAGTCATGCCTCCAAATGGTCGTTGATAAATTTTGCCATCGGCAGTGCGTGAAAACGGAACCCCCATGTGTTCCAGCTCAATTACCGAATCCATCGCATGCTTGCACATATATTCAATTGCGTCTTGGTCGCCCAGCCAATCACTGCCTTTGATTGTATCATAAAAATGCCACCTCCAGTCGTCTTCCATCATATTCCCTAGCGCTGCCGAAATTCCGCCCTGTGCTGCCACGGTATGGCTACGAGTGGGGAAAACTTTAGTTAAACAGGCAGTTTTTATGCCTTTTGCCGCCATCCCCAAAGCTGCCCGCATTCCAGCACCCCCAGCACCAATTATTATGGTTTCAAAGTTGTGTGTTGTTATGTTTTGCATATTTTATAAAATTATTTATTAAAACGGAATTTCATCATCAATATCACTAATATATTCATTAGCTTGCTCAGTTGGCTTTTGATCTATATTCTTTAAGCTCTCTAAGTATCTCATAACAGACAAGCCCAAATCAAATGTTACTTCCAGCTCTTTATTTGTAAAATCAGTATTATCTTTTTCTGGATGATTTATTTTTGAATTATTACAAATATCATCAAATAATTTTACCATTTTTTCTATATTTCGATAAATAGCGGATTCTTTATTGCCATGTTTAGTTATATGAATTTTTTTATCACTTACAAATGCTTTGCTGTCCACATCTATCATTCTTGAAAGTGACTTAGTAGCTTCAACTTTTTCAGTTTGATTTACCATAGCTGTAGCATTTGTAAAGGTTTGTATTATGAGTACCAGTGCATTATCATTTATTTCATTAATTGCTTTGTTTATAACAGGACTGGATGAATATAAAAAATTCCCCTCAATAACGGCATCATATTTTTTCGTATTCATTTCAATATTGCCAAAAATATTAATTGTATTAAAATCTCTAACAAACTTATAAAAGCCATAGTTTGGAAACAAAGATTGACCTTCTTCTTCTTTATATATATGAAATAAAAGACCAGTAATAATAACGCTCTTTTCTATTTCTATACTTGTATTAAATTTTACTTTATCAAAATCAAATTTAAAGCAAAACTCATGGTCATATTCATTTTCATATTCATTTAATTCTCTAGTTCTATAGAGACTATATTTTATAAGGCATTTATCACAAAAAATCTTTTGTGGTAGAGATAAATCATTTTCTCTTATTGTATAGTAATACAATGGCAATATGTTTTCATCAAAAGAATCTCCAAAATATGCAACAAATTTATTTCTTAAGCTTTTGTCATCTCTTTTTTCAACAAATTCTAAAATATCATTCATATTCATTTTTTATAAATCTCTTGTCTATTACCAACGTCAAGAACCAGCACAATGATTTCATGATGTTTTATTTGTATAATCAACCTATAATCGCCAACACGAGCCTTTCTAAATTCTTTTTTTGGTCCAGCAAGTTGCTCTGAATGTCTTATCGGATCAACCAATAGCTTTTCACTGATAAATTTATCAATTTCCTGCTTGGTTTTTTTATCCATTTTAGAAAGTTTTTTATTTGCTCTTTCTTCAAAACTAATCTTCCACGTCATAAAGAGTTTTTCTCACTTCTTCCCATGGGATTAATCTTGCTTTACCTTCCTCTATTTCTTTTGCCGCTTGTTCAGCTACTTTATAAGCATATTGGTCATAAAGTGCTTCTTCTAAAAAATCACGCACAATATATGCTTTGCTTCTATCTTTTGCCTTAGCAATTTGCTCAATCGCATCGTATAAAACATCTGGCAATTGAAATGATAAAACTTTTGACATAGTTATTAAACTTAATAAGTCTTATTAGCAATTATCAGTAATTATTAGTTGTCAAGCCACATTTTTGCACATATATTCAATTGCATCTTGGTCTCCTAGCCAATCAGACCCCCTTAATTGTATCATAAAAATGCTTTTCTCCTTGTGCCACCACAGTATACAAACGGGTTGGAAAAACCTTAGTAATACAGCATTTTTTACTCTTTTTGCTACCTATTTAAAGAGTCGCACGCATTCCTGCTCCGATTATTACGCAGTCAAAGTTGTGGGTTTGTATGTTTTGCATAATGTTTATAAATTAAATGAATTCTATTTTAGTAAACATATTTTGCTCTATAAGATAATTCAAATTTTCTTCTTGTGATTCAAAATGCTCTTTAAATTCTTCTGCTAATACATATTTTGGATTATTTCTAATAATTTCGTTTACCTGCTGGGATAATTTATTTATTTCATTCCTTAATCCAATTGCCCAAAATCCATAAAATTTTAGAAATGAATTAGATAAGTCGTGAATATTGCAAGAAACAGTTGTATATATAAATTTAATGTTTTTTTGATTATTTATTAATAATTCAGTTCTTATCTTATAATTTGCATCTTTAATATCAAAATGCCCTATTTGCTTGTTTCTAATATTCCAAATTTTATCTAAGTAAATTTTAGCTTCTTCAATATTATATATACTATTTAATTGAGCGGTGATAGAATATATTTTAACCATAAACATTTCTTTTAGCAAATTAGCGGTATAAGCATCAGTTACCGATAACATATTAACCGCAAGATTTTTACATTCGGATAATATGTTTTCTGCTAAAAAACAACGCTTTAAATTATCTATAATTTTTTTATCATCATCTGAAGCAGAACTAAAATTCATTTTTTTTGCCATATTCAATTGTTCATAAGTTTTAGTTTATAAAATTTAACAACATATAATTTATTGCCAAACATAACTAATCATTTAAAAATGATTTTTATATTAAATGCAGGCGTTATTTAAAATTAAGTTTATTAAATTAGAATAAACTTGCACTTTAAAAAAATGATTTTATTTTTATAATTATATTAAAAATTACTTTTTTAGGCTATGAAAAGCTTTCTATCAATTTTATGTTTATTTTTTTTAACAAATTGTAAATCTTTTAAATACAAAAAAAATGATGTAATAAAAATTGGAATGGTAGGTCCAGTAAAAGATCAGGTGTTTGAAGCCAAAGGGGTAAAACATGTTATTCCTACCCATACTTTTATCAATAATTATCAAACAGCAATAATTGACGCTAAGAATAGATTTGACAAGAATCAAAGAATGGTGATTATTCCTATATTAAAGTATTCTGAAATGATTGATTATTATATAGAAAATTTAGATGGAATTATAATTGCAGGTAGCTCTGGAGACCTAAATCCAGCAACCTATAACCAAAAAGTTAACCCCAAAACAACCCCTACTTCTTTAGAAGCTTCTAATTTTGATATCGAGCTTATAAAAAAAGCATTTAGTAAAAAAATTCCTATTTTAGGTATTTGTTATGGTATGCAAGTTCTTGCAGTTGCGTCTGGAGGCAGTTTATCACAGCATATTGAAGGTCATATGTTAACAAAGCATGATATTAAAATAGATAAAAAATCTTTATTATATAAGTTAAACAAACAAAATATATCATCCAACGTTAATAGTTTTCATCATCAGGCAGTTGCCAAAATTAGCACAGAATGGTTAGTTTCTGCAAAATCTGACGACGGAATAATAGAGGGAATTGAAAATTTAAAAGATGGAAATTATTTATTTGGGGTTGAGTGGCATCCTGAATCTTCTCAAGAAAATTCTATGAATATGTCAATTTTTGATTCTTTTTATTATCAAATATTAAAAAATAAGTTCAACACTCTTCCAATAAGTAAAATCAATTTAGTTTAACTGATTAACTAAAAACAGAAATTTTATGTAAACTCTTTTCTATTAATGAAATATTCACTAAAAATATAGTAAAGAATTATACATGCTCTTTTTGTTTTATTCTGGTTGAAGAATTCTTGAGTGCCCATATTCACATCACACATCCAACTTTCTATTATCTACGCAGTCAAAGTTATGTGTGATTATATTTATTATTCATTTCAGGAAACTTTTCTTCGGAAACATAGCCAGTTAATTGCATTATTTTTGTCATTCTAATATCATTAACGTTATCTTTTGTAACTGCAATAATATTTAGTTGGCTAAAATCTGTCATTGATTTTGGTAACACGGTATTATTAAATATTATTGTCAGACCTTTTGGTAATATAATTGCAATGTTTTCAATAAATGGAAATGCATCAATTGTTCTATATTTTGTATGCGTATCAATACTTATAATGGTTTGATATTTAATAGACTTATTTAAATTATTTGCTAAAAAATATCTTATTAATAGAGAATTGGCAAAATCATTTATCATTTTGTCTATATTGTTTTGTAATGTCAAAAAGCCTACTTTATTATCAAGCCGAGTAACTTTATTAATATCAAGATCATGAAAAAACTTCATAAAAATGTTATCTATGTCCGCAAAGTCTTTTTCGCATTTCCTACGCCATAGTTAATAAAATTTTATTTCAGAACCTCCTAGCTTATAATGCGAAAGCTCTTTATCGTACTTTATTGCAGTTAATAGCGCCTTTGTGCTGTCTTCTAATAACTTTGTTAATGCCAGAGGAAAAATATGTCCTCTTGGTGGATTTTCTGTTAATATTTTATTACAAATCTTACAATTATCGCCATTTTTTAATTCTTTTATAACAATTTTATCTAATTTTATAGTTTGATGTTCTTTATTATATTAATAATCGTTAATTTCAAACTTAAAAAAATATTTCTTTTTATAAATAAAAATGCTAAGAAGAGCACACCTTTCAACCAGAAATCTGTCTTTCTAAGCTGTCGGTAGTTGCTACTATTAGAGTAAAGGGTTTCGTTCACGCCTGATGCTGAGCAAGACGCCTGAACGTAGTTCAGGTTCAAACTTGGTTTTGCGCAATTTTGGGCCTAAATTTTTAAGAAAAAAGCGCTAACCAATTCAGAGCCTTTAAAAAGATTTAGAATTAA
>JANYEN010000017.1 GCA_025363115.1 Alphaproteobacteria bacterium
GTTCTAAAATGAATAATTTCATTTTGTTCTAACGATAAATTTTCTTTCAAATATTTTTCAATATATAAAGCCTGCTCATTAACATCGCCAATAAAACGAAGTGAATCAACCATAAAGGGCATACCACTGTATTCTCCGATACTATTCTGGTTCATAATATTTAATAAATCAATAATTTACATTCAATTATATATAATCATTTTTAAATAATATAGTCAACAATATTTTATAATCTCTTAAAAAAATATGGTTTTTAAAAAAGTTGCAATAATAAGTCTGTGGTTTAAAGTCCTGCAAATTTAATATGTCTCATCTTTTATATATATTGTTATTTTTATATATCTTCATAAAAGATAAGGCATTAGCAGATAATATCTTAAATAATAATCCCAAGATACAAATAAAATTAGGTGGCGAAATTGATGCCCAACTAGCCGTAAATAATGCTTACGACTCTTATAGCCACAATGTTCTTCCCAATAATACCATAAATAATGGCGCCGACCCTGTTTTTGGAAGATTAAAAGCGATGGCTAATTTAGAAGTTTCTATTAAAACAAAAAAAAATAGATACGGTGCATTTGTAGGCTTTCAAAGTGGTAAAAATGAAGATGATTTTGGATCGTATGCCAGAGAGACATTTATTTTTATGGAACATACTTATGGCAAAATTGAATTAGGATCGGTCTATAGTTCTGCGTCTAGAATGCGCATAGACGCCAGCCAATTAGCAAGAGCTACTGGGGGAATTCAAGGAGATTGGTTTAGATATATAGCTTTGCCAGTATATTCTTTGTCATCCGCAAACTTAGACCCATCTTTAACACTTGGATACAATCCAGTTTTTATATTACAGCCAATGTTGCCTAATGAAGCTGGTTTTACCACTGGAGCTTTTAATGGCAATTATGTTTATAGTAACGCACCATATGCACCAGTGGGTAGCCCAGCTGGGGTTTTATATCAAAACACAGTTCAGCCAAGACTAGGATGGGGATCAATTTCAAATAAAATATCTTATTATACCAAACGTATCGCAGGATTGCAATTAGGATTAAGTTATTCCCCCAATACTGGGTTAACTGGATTTTGGGATAGAAAATCCGATTATGCTACCGATTATTTAGGTCAATACTATAATCTTAATTTAGCGGGAACCACGGGTAACGTTAATAATTTGGTAACAATTGGATTAAATTATATAAAACAATTTGGGGATTTTGGAATAGCAACTTCTTTTACCTATGAAAGCGGAACTTATCAAGGTAATGCTTTTTTAACTGGAGGAACATCTTATAATAACTTTCCCTCTCGTAATAATTTAAATGCGTTAGCTATAGGAATCAAAGGCATATATGGACCTATTTCAATAGCTTATTCTTATGGCAATTGGATGCAAAGCCTTTTTTCTGCCAACATAGCATATTATAATTCCGACGGCACTGGCGCTTTGAATGAAGCATTTTATCATACTGGTGGCACCGCTGTATCGTTTGGACCATTTAACATTAGCGCCACTTATATGTATAGTAATTATCGGGGCAACCAAGTAAATTTAATATCAGTAGGTAGTGATATTAAACTTAGAGGCGTATATAAAAGACTAGTACCTTACGTAGAATTAACTTATTATAATTTAAGTCCCGCATATGGCAAAACATCGGCTGGTAATTTAATACAAGCCAATGCTTTACAAGGTTTTATCTTTTTAACGGGAATTAAATTTATTTTTTAATGGCTTATTAACTCATCACTTTAATTAATTCCATCATTTTATCTTTTAATGCAACCGACTCAACAGTTGTGATAATTTTAATAAAATCAAGTAAATATCCTATGTTATCAATACCTATATATTCAAGCAAAGCTTTGTTATCTAATATTTGCTTTGCTGTAACATAAGTTGGCGAATTATCTTGTATTTGCGTAATATTATGACAAAAATTAGCAAATAGCTCTCTTTTTTCAGGAGTTGAAAAATTTTTAAAACATGTCCATACTTTTGTAACTTGTTCTAAATAAAATTCTTCTTGATCTTTAGTTGTATTTAACATAAATAATAAAAATTAGATTAATTATATTTATAGTAGAAACGTAGATTGACACTTGTAAAGTATTATATATATAACTATCATATAATATCAGTTACTTATTAAAATAATAAATGACATTTCATAACTATAAAAAGAACAAATTAGAAAAAATAAAAGCTTTTTGTGCAGTTGTTGAACAAGGTAGTCTAGCTAAAGCTTCTGAGCATCTTTCTATCGCATCTTCCGCCATTTCTATGCAAATTGCTTCACTAGAATATGATTTAGGTGTAAAATTATTTGATAGAAATACCAGGTATTTAAAGCTGAATAGCATTGGGATAGAATATTATAAAAATGCCAAAACCGTTTTAAACGTGGTTGATGATTTTTTTCATAATACAAAAACGCTAGAAATTACTAAATATGACATTTGGATATTAAGAATTAAAGAATTTTATAATTTAGAAAAAAGCAAAATTATAAAAAAAGCAATAAAGTGGGGGTTAAAAACAATAAAATATTTTTTCATATTAACTGCATTTAGTATAATTATTTTTAGCTACTATTTAAATTATGTCAACTATTTTTTTGACAAAAAATTATATAGTTTGGCTAGCCCATTAATAAAAAATCTTATAAAAGATGGATATTCTCGAATTTCAGAAGATGTGGCTTGTTCATTTGGTGTAACGCAATTAAATTTGGATATGTATGACTTGATGTTAAAAATTACTAAAACTAAAAGATATAGAAATTTACTAGCCACAATGTTTATTTTGGGAGACAGACCTTTAATTAGCATGCGTTTAACTGGCAAAGACGAGATAGACAATATTTTTAATAATGAAAACATTATAATGTGTGACACAAAAAAAAGCTATAATGCGACAAAAAAGCAATTTTCAGAAGCTAAAGAATTATTTTTAAAAAATCCAAATTTTAGAATTTATAATTTATCTTATAAGTCAATAAAAGACTGCCTGCATTGTAATTATTTTATAGAAAATATGAAAAAATATCCACATAATTTATTTGGAATGCAAATAAAAAAACCAGATGGCATTCAAAACACCCGTGGATGGATTATAAAATATGGTAATTATTATTATTTATCATATGTAACCAATATTGCCACTGAAAACATTCAGACTAACAATCCCAACATACAACAAGAAAGACATATTTTTTGGAAGAAACTAACAGAAAATGAGCTAATAAACTATGATCATGGAACTTATTGGAAATTAATTAAAAATTATAATATTAAAGTATCTTGATTTATAAATATTCGCAATATAATATGATATATTGTTTATTTAATTTTATACTTATATGTCTAAAATCCCTTTATTATTAAGCCTTTTCTTATTTGCTTTTACATTAAATCTTGAAGCTTCTGCTCCAAAATCTGGTAACGAAGTTGTTAATGTTCCTTGCGATTGGTGTTAGTTTTTTATTAACCTAGGATAGAAAAATCACCGTATCTTTCGATTTCCCATTCTAGGTTGATATTATAGCGTTCTTTTACGCTAGCACGGATCATTTCTCCCAACGCTTCAATTTCTATGCTGGTAGCAGTACCAAGATTTAGTAAAAAATTGCAGTGTTGGGTAGAAACTTGGGCTCCGCCTATTTTTGCCCCCCTTAAACCACAATTATCTATTAATTGCCAAGCTTTATGTTCTGGCGGATTAATAAAAGTGCTACCACCTGTATTACTTTTAACTGGCTGAGAAGCTACTCGTTTTTGTTTAATTTCCTCCATTTTGTTTATAATATTCTCTTTACTATCTTTATAACCTCGTAAAATAGCTTTAGTAAAAATAAAATTATTAGCTTGTGGATTATGACGATATTTAAAATCAATATCATCTTTATTAAATTTATATATAACGCCATTTAAGTCAATAGCTTCGTATTCCATAAGAATATTAGATATATCAAAACCATAACATCCTGCGTTCATTCTAATATTGCCGCCCAGACTCCCAGGAATGCCCGATAAAAATTCCATCCCCCCTATGCCGTTTTCACAAGCAAATTTAGATATGTTATAATCATGGGTGCTACCGCCTACTTCTATAGTTACATCGTCTATGGTTTTTATATAATTAAAATTAGCCCCTAAACGAACAACAACTCCACGTATGCCGCCATCTCTAATAATTATATTAGAGCAATTACCTATAACTTTAATAGATTGTTTGTCGCTATAATTTGTTAAAAAATGCTTTAATTGATCTATTGTGGCAGGTTTAAATAGCGCATCAATAGTGCCACCAGTCTGAAACCAGGTAAATTTTTTAGATAAAGCATTAAACCTATATAAGCTTGAGTTATCAAAGATTGGCAGGATATTTTTCATTATTTCTTGACTATAAATTACTCTATATATATTCGTTAAATTAATAAAAATAATTTACGTTATTAAGTAAGGGTGTTAATGTATGAATAACAATAATAG
>JANYEN010000070.1 GCA_025363115.1 Alphaproteobacteria bacterium
ACTTACAAAATTATAATGTTTGCCATTAATTTCATAATCTCTAGGTAACCTCGTAGTAACAGAAATAGGATGGGTAAAGTTTTTGTATTGTTCTAAAAAAAAATTACAAATAGTAGTTTTACCAACGCCAGATGGCCCAGAAACAATTAAAATAAATTTTTCTGTTTTCATAACAGCAGGTAATGCAATTTAGCTATTATTTTTTGATTCAACATCGCTTTTAAAAAGCAAGTTTTTATTAAATAATCTCATTACCTTTACCAGCATAAGAAGAATGCCAAATAACACCTACCTTAGATTCATTTACAACATAAGCATTAATTTTACTTTCAATAATTAAGTTAGATTGTTCGTGATCAACTTGATTAACATTGTTTTTTAAGTATTTTAACAGTTTAACTGCTCCAGCATTACTTATTATATAAGCATAAGTGGAGGCGGTGCGTTTAATTCTATGTTCTGAGTCGCTATTTAAAGTTATTTTACTAAATCTATCATTAATTTTAGTAAAATTATCTTCTTTCACTTTTGGCTTCAAATTATAAGGTGAAATAGGCAATATTACCGATTTGTCTATAATTTCATCGGGAAGCTCAGAAACTCCCAAATACCATTCTCCTTGAGGACCTTGCATATGAACGGCGAGAAATAAAATGTCAAAATCTGGAATTTCTTTTAGCCTTGCTAGAGTAGTTCTCAAATATTTACCAAAATTTTTAGCCAACAAAATGTCGTCTTCAAAAATTACAGCATAAGGATAATTATTTTTAACAATTTCATTCATTATTTCGTAGTGACTGCAATAAATGCCAGCAGTACCGGCTACCAAAATATCTTTAGGGTTATTTGCATGATATTTGAAACTGGTGTTTTTACATTTAATATTATAGGTTTTTTCTTTTTCAAAAACAAGATTACCATCTTTTAAATCCATTCCTTTATATTGAATCCCATTGGGAGCAGTTATGTCTACGTCATATCCCAATATAGCGTTAAATCTTTCATATTCAATATTTTCGCGTTTTAACTGATCACTAGAAGCTTTAAGCCTTTCTGGGTGATTTTCAAGATTAATTAAAAAAATTTTTCCTGTTATAGGAGAGTCATCGTCAATTTCCTCTATTTCTGATTCAATTTTAGTTAACTGATGTAATAAATTATTTTTTTTAACAATTTTATTTAAGTGAATTTTGTATCCTATAAAGCCTAATATTAGCGTAGATATTAAAATTAAAAATAAAATTTTTATATTCATAAATATGCATTTAAAGATAACTTCTATTTGTTGATAACAAGCCAATAGTCAATATATTTTTAATATTGACTATAAAAAAGTAATTTTTTAAAATTAATTTTATTTTTAATTGTGCAAATGTGTTTAATAATAGCGGAGTATTTAATATTAATATTATATCTGAACTTGAGGTAAAAAATTCAATCTCGCAAAACCAAGATTTGTTAAAAAAATTAGACGAAGACAAAGAATGTAATCAATTATTTAATAGCATATCGAACATAGAAGTTGATAAAATTAGCTATATTGCGCAATCTATTGATAAAAATTTTAAAAACATAGTTTTAGTGGGTATTGGTGGATCAAGTTTAGGGGTAAAAGCTTTTTTAAAAAATAACGAAAGTCAATGTTATTTTATGGAAAACATAGACCCAGTTTCAATTAATATTACCATTAACAGTATAGATTTTAATAAAAGCTTATTTATTTTTGTAAGCAAATCAGGGTTTACTATTGAGACTTTATCACAAGCAGAATTTATAATTAATTGGCTTAAACACAAAAATATCAATGTTGGCAAACATTGCATTTCTATTAGCTCCCCTGGTTTAAACGACTTAAATACTTTGTCAAAACAAAACAATATAACAATTTATGATTGGCATCAAAATGTGGGTGGAAGGTTTTCGGCTTTTACAATTTCAACACTTTTGCCGTTAGCATTATTGGGGTATAATTTAAATTTAATAGCAAAAGCAGGCAAAGAATTAAATCCTGCCAATGGATTAACTGGAGCTGCAATTAATTATTTATTATGGCAAAAAGGATACGACATAAATGTTTTAATGCCTTATTCTGACCAATTAAACAGTTTTGCTTTATGGTATAGGCAATTATGGGCAGAAAGCATAGGCAAAGAAGGTTTTGGTAGCATGCCAGAAATTTCGACTGGCACTATTGACCAACATAGCATGTTACAAATGTATTTAGGAGGCAAAAAAAACAAATTTTTTACCTTGATAGAAATAGATATAGACCAAATAAACGTTGTAGATAATGCTAATGAATATACCAGTATTAACCCCATTGATATAGCGCAACAACATTTAGAAGTAAAATTTAACCATTCAAGTTTTTTTAATCCTGGCAGTTCAATAAAATTTTCTGATATGCTTAAAAAAGCTTGTAATGCTACCGCCAAAAGTATGATTGAAGAAAATTGCCCAGTTAGAATTATTACCATCCCAATAGTAAATGAATATTACATTGCTAAAATGATGATAGATTTTATTTATGAAACTATTTTTACATGTTATTTAGCTAATAAATATTTAGGTCATAATATTTCTCCTTTTGGTCAGCCCAATGTAGAAAAATCCAAAAAAAACCTGATTGAATCAATTAAAAATATATGAAAATTCAGGCCGTACGTGGGATGCACGATTTACTTGACTTAGAAAGTAAAAAATTTGAACATATAATTAATATAGGTAAAGAAATAGCTAATTTATATTGTTTTGAAACCCTGCATATCCCTATTTTAGAATTTGCTGAAGTTTTTGAACGTAACTTAGGAGAAGAAAGCGACGTAATAAGTAAAGAAATTTATAAGTTTAAAGACCGTGGAGATCGCCTTTTAGCATTAAGACCAGAATTTACTGCTGGAATTGCTAGAGCTTATGTAGAGCATTCGATGCACGCCCCTAATTTGCCTAAAAAATTTTTTTCATATGGTTCGTTATTTAGATATGACCGGCCTCAAGCAGGAAGGTATAGACAATTTAATCAGTTAAATTTTGAATTTATTGGCATTAAAAATGCCGCTATTGATGCTGAATGTATTATGCTGGGCGAGCATTTGTTAAAAAAATGCAATATCAATAATTTTATGTTAAATATTAATTTTTTAGGAGGCGAAGAAACTATTGAAAATTATAAAGTAGCTTTGCAAAAATATTTAACGGATTATAAAAATGATTTGTCCGCCGATAGCCAAAGAAGGATCGAAACTAATCCGTTACGAATTTTGGATTCCAAAAGCCCACAAGACATAAAAATTATTGAAAACGCTCCCAATTTAAATAAATATTATAGCAAAGAAGACCAAACTTATTTTAGTAATATCATTGCTTTTTTAGATAACCTAAAAATATCTTACAAAATAAACGATCGCTTAGTAAGGGGACTTGATTATTATACTGGTATTTTATTTGAATTTATTTCACCAGAAGGCTATACTTTGCTAGGTGGTGGCAGGTATGACAATTTAATTGAACAGGCAGGATGCAAAGTTGCTACCCCTGCAATTGGTTTTGCAGCTGGCATTGAAAGACTTATGCTTTGCCCCGAAATTTGCCCACCCGCAAATAAACCTAAATATGGAATTATTTATTATAGCGAAAATGAAATTGATTATGCCATGGAAGTAGCCAACAGATACCGAGCAACACATTATAATACTCAAATAATATATGGCAACGGAAATATTGGCAGTAAAATTGCAAAAGCAGGATTTTTAGGTTGTGAAAACGTAGTAATTTGCGGACCAGACGAAAAAGCAAGCAGGCAATTGAAAATAAAAAATTTATATAGCCGAGCTGAGACAACCATTGGCATAGATAACCTTTTAAAAGAAATATTTCTGTAGTTCGGATAAACATTCAAATGAAATTGCTAGTAAAATTCTTCCTTTAGAAAGTTTTAAAAAACCACAAAGAGTAGCAAAAATTATAATTAACAAAGGGGATATAAAAGATAATAAAGGGCAAAACCAGAGACAATATTTATAAAAAAAACTATAAGAACGTTCCATATTTTTTAATCCTATTTGAGAAATATAATTGTTAGCAAACATTCTAACAAAAAATCCAATTAACATATTGGTTATCATAGCCAGCATTGTAAAAATAAACACAATGAATGCCATAATTATATGATTATATGGCAATATAGCAGATAGCATTACCTTTTCAATGTAAGGCTGAGTTAACGGTATAAGCAAAAACGATAAAAAAGTATTAATTGCTAATTGCAAATATGCTTCAGCCATTTTAAGAAATTCTATTAAATGATCTAATCCGTGAAAATAAATCTGGCAAAACAGAAAAAACTGTTTCATTTTTTACTATAAGGGCTATTTTATATCCACTGTTTTGAGTTTCGTCTATTAACTGTTTTAAAAAAAATGAAAAAACTGCTTTGGATGGTAAAGTTAATAAATTATCTGGGTTTTTTAAAGCAATTATATTTTTATCGCAATTATCGATAATATTGTATATATAACTTTCGGAATCGTTTAAGATAATATTTTCTGTTATTTCTGTATCCGAAATTATTAAAGCATTTTGCCTATGAAAAAATTCTTCTATAAAATCCGACTCTATATCATTTTTTACACAAATTAACAATCCATTTGATTGATTTTTACAAAAAGATTCAAGCAAAAGAAGTTCTTTTTGAAATTTGTCTTGCATTGAAAAGTATAAAACACCTTGCATATAACACAATATAAATATGTTAATTTTTTAAGTAGAAGAATTTTCGGTACTATTAAGCAATTTATGGCTATATTCAGAATCTTCTTTATCTTCCTCTTCTTTTTCGTGCTCTTCTTGTTTGTGAATTTCAAGGGTAGCAATAGGTCTTATCATGAGTCGAGGCAACCCTATTTCTTCTCCACTTTCTTCGCAATAGCCATATTCTCCTGTTTCAATTCTAATTAAAGCATTTTCTATTTTATGTATTAACTTGCGGTATCTGTCTCTGGTTCTTAATTCAGCAAGAATTCTCTCTTCTTCAGAAGCAAAATCTCCTTCTTCGGATAATCTTTTTTCGGAAGCATCTTCATTTAAGTCGGAAATAGTTTCTAAAGTTTTATCAAGCAAATCTTGTTTTTGGTTAAGTAAGACTTTTTTAAAAAAAGCTAATTGTTGCTTGCTCATATATTCTTCAGGAGAATTTTGTGATGGAATATAGTTGGATGGAATACCAATTTCTTCGGTTCCTATATGAACAAAATCGGTAATTCCGTCAGTTCGCAAGCCTTCTATTACATCGTTGCTTTTTATTTTTACAAAATCTCGGGCTGTCATTATTTATAAAGCTTATATTAAGCAAAATCTAGAAATTGCTAATAAAAATATTAAAATCAACTGTTTTGGTAATTATTAGCAAAAAAATAAGAACTTGACTTTTAAACGTGCAATTAATGGCTATAAATTTGGTGCAATTGATTAAAAATATGCTTGCCTTTACCTTTGAAGAAATAATTACCAAGCTATCTAATTATTGGATGCAAAATGATTGTGCCTTGTTGCAATCGTATGATTTAGAAATGGGAGCAGGAACTTTAAGCCCTCATACTGCTTTAAGAGTAATTGACAACAAACCCTGGAATGCTTGTTATGTTCAATATTCTAGGCGTCCTTCTGATGCAAGATATGGCGAAAATCCTAACCGACTTGGAGGTTATTATCAAATGCAGGTGATATTAAAGCCCGCACCCGAAAATGCTCAAGATTTGTGTTTGCAAAGTTTAAACGAAATTGGAATAAATTCACAAGATCACGATATAAGATTTGTAGAAGATGATTGGGAAAATCCCTCAATTGGGGCTTCTGGGCTTGGTTTTGAGGTATGGTGTGACGGAATGGAGGTAGTTCAATTTACTTATATGCAAAAAATGGGTGGCATAGAATGCGAGCTTATAGCCGCCGAAATTACTTTTGGCTTAGAACGTCTTGCAATGTATTGCCAAGAAATAGATAATATTTTTGACATAGTTTGGCATCGCACAAAAAATGCAATTGTTAAATATGGAGATATACATTTCAAAGAATATGAAGCTGAACAATCTCAATATTATTTAGAGTATCATTATAACGATAATGACATAAAAATAGCATTTGATAAAGCTAGAACCGAAGCTGGAAAACTAATTGACAATGGTTTAATTTTGCCAGGGTACGAATTTTGTCTTAAAGCAAGCCATAATTTAAATATATTGGATGCTAGGGGGTTATTATCGCATTCCGAAAGAACTGTAAATATTTTATCGGTTCGTGAATTAGTTAAAAAATGCTGCTTAGCTTGGAAACAAAAATACGACAAAAAATAAAAATTATATCTAATTTAAAGATTTGTTTTTAAAGGCCTCAAAAAACAAGCCCCGTAATTTTTTTATCTCCAACTCAAAGCTATACCAAAAGTAGTTTTTGTAAAGTTAGTAGAACCGCCATAATCCTGTAAAGTACGATGATCATCATAGAATGATAAAGTACCACTAAACATCATTTGAAATTTAATAAATGGTTTAATCCAAATATTTTTGGTCATTTCAATTTCGGTAGAAGCTCCTATGCCAAACCCTAAAGCTCTTTGTGAGCCAACATAAGGATTAACATAACTACCGCCATTGTAGGCGTCTTCTTGGTATCCCATTAAAGATGCCAAGTATCCTTCTACAAAAAAATTGCTGACTACTTTATCCATATAATGAGTTATTCCAGTTCCAAATACTCCGCCCATATAACTAGCCGAATTGACTTCTGACAAATTATTGGAACCTCGAAGTACTGTCACATTAACGCTATTTAAAAGATTGGCATTATAAAAACCTG
>JANYEN010000082.1 GCA_025363115.1 Alphaproteobacteria bacterium
ATTTGGTTTAAAGCATCCTTAAAAGATAATTTTGTGGATAATGCCATAAAAAAAATAATTATTTTGTTCCTGCAGCAGGTTTAGCAACTTCTGGTGTTGCCGAGGCTGGCTTAGTTGTGGCTTCCGCTTCTTTAGTTTGTCTACCCGATACTCTTGCTACCAAACAATTATAAATCATTGTAGCATTTTCTATTTTTAAATCAGAAAGATAATACTTGCTACCAATAATTGAATCAGAAATATCAACATTAACTTCTTTAGGAATATATCCAACTTTAGTATTTAATTTAACATTATAAGAATTAACTATAACATGACCTCCACGCTTTAAGCCAATTGATTTTTCTTGTCCTACAATAGCCACGGGTACTTTCACTATAATTTTATCGTTTTCAGCTACAATTTTGAAATCAAAATGATCTGGAACATCGCTAACAGGGTTAAATTGAACTTCTTTAGATATACACAAATAGGTTTTTCCACCTAAGTTTATATTAAAAACTTGGGTCATAAAATAATAATTTGCTACTAATTTTTTAGCAATAATAACTGGGATTGATCCTTGAAAAGTTCCTTCTTTTCCATATAAAATAACTGGTATTTGACCTTGTTGCCTTAGCACACGATTGGCTATTTTGCCAGTAACGGTTTTTTGGTTTAATTCAATAACGGGATATGACATATTGATTTTTATTATAGATATATTTATATATAAAAATTTTATATCAAAATAATTGTCAAGAATTTATTTATGAAAATTAACGTTTTCTCAGCTTTACCAGAGTTTTTTGATGTTACAAATTTATCGATTCTTGGTCGCAGTTTAAAAGCAAGCCTTTGGTCGTTAAATATTATAGACTTAAAACAATACGGAATAGGCGAATACAAAAAAATTGATGATACCCCTTATGGTGGCGGTGGCGGCATGATTTTACGAAGCGACGTTATAGGTAATGCTATTGAACAAAATATTAAGCCCAAATCACGAGTATTATTAACTTCTCCTAGAGGCAAAAAATTTGATCAAAAAATGGCAACTGAATTAGCTAAACAGCCAAATTTTTCAATTATTTGCAATCGTTTTGAAGGAGTAGATCAAAGAGCAATTGACTATTATAATCTTGAAGAAGTTAGCATTGGCGATTATATAGTATTTGGAGGAGAAGTGGTCAGCATAGTAATAATTGAATCAGTTGTAAGATTGTTGCCCGATGTTATCCCAAATCACAATAACGAAGATAGCTTTTGCGGTGAACTTGAAAATATGCTAGAATATGATTATTATACCAAACCTGCAATATGGCAAAATTTAGCTGTGCCATCTATATTATCTGGGGGTAATCATGCTGAAATAAAAAAATGGCGTTTTATGAATGCTGAATTTAACACAAAAAATAAAAAAATTAAGTAAAGTTTGATTTAAAAAATATATTACATTATGGATAAAGCAAAAGAATTGCGACTTTTATTAAAAAAATATTCCGAAGCTTATTATAATGACAATAATCCAATTGTCAGCGATGCAGAGTATGATAAACTGACGAAAGAACTGACAGAGCTTGAAGGTGGATTATTTTTACCAATAGGAGCCACTCCTCAACCAGGCTTTAAAAAAGCTAAACATATCTGGCCAATGCTCTCGCTTGCTAATTGCTATAATTTTCAAGATTTGCAAGATTTTGATGATAAAATAAAAAGATTTTTAGGGCAACAACAAGATATTGCCTTAACGGGAGAATTAAAAATTGATGGCTTGTCATTTACTGCTTTTTATAAAAATCATAAATTAGTAAGGGTTTCTACCAGAGGAGACGGAGAAACTGGAGAAGATGTAACGCAGAATGTTTTAACAATTAAAGATTTTCCTACAGAAATTCCCTTAAACGATGAATTAGAAATTAGAGGAGAAATTTATATGAAAAATTCCGATTTTGAATATCTTAATGCCAATGTAAAAAAACCGTTTGCTAATCCTCGCAATGCTGCAGCAGGATCGCTAAGACAATTAGATTCCGTCATAACCGCTACCCGTAAATTAAATTATTTTGCTTATTCGGTGGTAAGTGTAGCTAAAGAGCAAATTTTTGATACTCAATTAGATTTGCTTCAAACTTTAAAAAAATGGAAATTCCGTGTAAATGAAAATTATAAAATATGTAATAACATACTAGAGGCGGAAAATTTTTATAATTCTATGGCATCACTACGTCATACTTTTGATTATGACATCGATGGTATAGTTTTAAAAGTTAATAAGGGGGTTTTGCAAACTAGGCTTGGTAACGTTTCCCGAAGCCCTAGGTGGGCCATTGCCTATAAATTTTCTGCCGAAAAAGCGATTACTATCTTAGAAAATATTATTTGCCAAGTAGGTAGAACTGGCTCTATTACTCCAGTGGCTATTTTAAAACCTATAAATATAGGAGGAGTAATTGTTAAACGTGCTACTTTGCATAATTTTGACGAAATCGCACGTAAAGACTTGCGAATTAGAGATATGGTAGTAATTGAAAGAGCTGGCGACGTAATACCGAAAATTATAGCTAAAGTTGACAGTCTTGATCATATTAACCTGCCTAAATTTAGTATTATTACCCAATGCCCTTGCTGTAATGCCAATATTATAAAAGAAAAAGCTAAAGATGTAGCTTATTATTGCCCTAATTATCAAAACTGTATCGATCAAGTAATACAAAGAATAGCTTATTTTACAAGCCGAGATGCTTTTGATATAGAAGGAATAGGAGAAAAACAGATTGAAAAATTTTATAATGATGGTTTAATTAAAGACGCCGCAGATTTATTTGAGTTACCATTAAAAAATGAAATTATTCAAAATATGGAAGGATGGGGAGATAAATCATTTACTAATTTGGTTAATTCTCTCGAAGCCCGCAAAACAATTAGTTTTGAAAGATTCATTTATGCCTTAGGCATTAAACATGTAGGCGAAACAGGCTCAAAAGTTTTAGCAAGTTATTTTAAAACTATTCAAAATATGATTGATAAAATGATAATTGCCCAAGATATAGCTTCGCAGGAATTTGCTGATTTTGCTAATCAGGATGGAATTGGAGATGTAACGGCTAGTGAAATAGTAAAATTTATGGGTAAATCAAATATAATAAACAAATTGTTGAAACATATTAATGTTTTGCCAGCCGAACAAAAAATAAATAATGGCAAATCAGTAGTTTTTACAGGAACTTTAATTAGCATGAGCAGGCAAGAGGCTAAAGCAACTGCCGAACGTTTGGGATTTAAAGTTTTATCCTCCGTTTCTCGCTCTCTTGATTATCTAGTATGTGGTATGGAATCTGGTAATAAATTAGAAAAAGCCAAGCAACTTGGAATAAAAGTTGTTACCGAGCAAGAATGGAATAATTTAATTAACAAATTATGATGTTATTATTTTAGAAAAAGTATATTTTAAATTCTTAAGATAAGTAAATCACAAGATAGAAAAAATTATTTAAAAAAAATTGCTATTTTATTTATAACTATCACAAAATATACTAATAACCTCATCGGTCTGGCTTGCATTTAACCTTGGGTCACATAAACTTTTATAACTTTCTTTTAAAAATTCTTCATTTTTTTCATTTGCTACAAGCACGCATTCAGTAACTTCATGGGGGGTTGCTTCCAAATGAAGTCCGCCAATATTAACATGGTGATTTTTCATCATTTGGTTAAATTGTTTTATTTCACCGCAAATATTTTCTAAACTGCGAGTTTTGATACCATTTTTAGCTTTATATCCATTGCCATGCATCGGATCGCTAATCCAAATTACTTTTAAACCTGCTTTATCGACCGATTTAATTAAATCTGACAATTCTGACCCAATTTTGTTAAATCCAAATCTAACAATTAAAATAATTTTACCAGGCTTGTTAGAAGGATTTAATTTTGTAATAATATTATTCAAATATTCGGGATTAGCATTTAATCCCACTTTGATGCCAACTGGATTTTCTATGCCCCTTAAAAATTCTATATGAGCGTGGTCAAGCTGAGCAGTTCGATAACCAATCCATAGCATATGAGCTGATAAACAATAAAATTTATCGTCAAATTGGCGAGTCATGGCTGAGTCATAATCTAAAATTAAAGCTTCATGAGAAACAAAGAATCTATCTTGAATAATCTGCATAGTTTGCATGCTTTGCTCATAGGCTTTGATAATTCTGTTAGCTTGAGGTTTTCTTGATTCTTCACTAAATTCTATTCCGTTTGCTATATCACCTCTATAACACGGCAATGTTACGCCATTAATAGTTTCGGTATTTTCACTGCGAGGCTTGGCAAATTGCCCAGCCATTCTGGCAATTAAAATAACTTTTTTATTTAAAGAGTTTTCTATTTTAGTGGCATTTTTTTCAAACATTTTTGAATAATCAAGAATATTTTTCTTTGAAAAATCAGCAAAAGTTTCTGCGCAATCCCCTATTTGCAAAATAACGCTTTTTTCTTCATTAGCCTTTGCTAATTGTTGCAATAATTTATCTATAGATGGTTTGTTAACAATGCCATCCATTTTTTGTAACTTGTTAACTACAATATTTAGTTCGTTTTTATTATAATCAGGTTGTTGTAATATAGGAAGATTTCTCCACGAATTAATATTCCAATTCATAAAAATTTAAGATAAAGAACGTAAAATTTTTAACACTAATTCTATTTTAGCTGTATCTGTATATTGCAATACGCCATGCCCTAAATTGAATATAAAAGGATAATCTCCCACTAAATTTAAAATTTTGTGAACTGCTTCAAATATTTGCTTTTCACTACCATAACAAAGTAAATAATTGTCTAAATTACCCTGAATGACTTTACCTGTTTTTTTAATTAATTCCATTCCTACGAAGTCTACACTTTCATCAAGTGCAATGCCGTCTATATTTATATTATTAACAATTGATTCATAGTATTCTGCCGCACCACGAGGGAATAAAATTATTGGCGTTTGCGGGTATTTATTTTTTAAATGATCGACAATTTCTTTAACAGGCTCAATATGATATTTTTGCATATATTCTGAATTACCAACTAATAAGCCGCAATGGGATTCAAAAATCTTTATTACGTCAGCTCCTGCTTCAATTTGTAATTCTAAATAAACCTTAGTTGTTTCAATTAATATTGGCATTAAAATTTCCAGCAATCCTTGCTGATAAATCATTTTTTTTGCATCTTTATTGCCATCTATTTTACCGCCCATGAGCATATACATAGCCACAGTAAAAGGAGCTCCCGCAAAACCTATTAAATCTAAACTATTTATTGATTTAACTATTTTAATAGCATTGGGAGTTTTATCAAGCAAATCTTGATTTAATGATAATTTTTTTACATCGTCCAAGCTTTGAAAAAGTTCTAAAACAGGACCTTGCTTGGGCAACATTTCTACTTTCCATCCTAAAATACGAGGAATTACCAAAATATCAGAAAATATTATTGCAGCGTCTATGTCAAATCTTCGCATAGGTTGCAAAGTTATTTCTGCCGCAATTTGAGGATTATCACACATATCAAAAAAGCCTTTTCCTTGTTTTTCAAGATCATTTTTAACTGCAATATATTCAGGTAGATATCTGCCAGCTTGACGCATAAACCATGCTGGAATTTTTTCTTGTTTTTGCTTAGTAAGTAATAAATTTTTTAGCATTTGTAACTTAGAAATATATAATAAAAAAGTCTTTTATTATAAAATTATAAATGCAAGTTTTTTTATATTTCTATGTCTTTAATGCCATACATTTGTTTTTGAGGCTTCAGCAATATCTTTTCTGTTGGCACGTCCAGAAAATTCCAATGGAAGTAGCATACGATTGCTAAATTTAGGAATTTCATCTAAACATCCATTTTCTTTTATATCTTGTGAACATAAAATATATTCTTTAGTTGCAGTTACAAAATAACTTTTGATAGCCCCCGAAATTGCAATACGCCCCATTACAGCGTCATAAGCATGATAAAGTTTTTGAGAACCAAGTAACATTGCTTGCGCACCTTGTTTATTTATCATATACAAGGGAGCTCTAGGTTCTTCAATAACACTAGCAGGATAGGGCTCCACTATATTTAAACCTGTTAACAAATATTTTTTATAAAAAGGATAAAATAAAGATCGTGAACTATGGGTTGCATGAAACCAAAAAAGCATTTGCCAATCCTCTGGCATATTAGATAAAACTTTATAATACGATTCTAAAAATTCTTCTTTATCATAATTTGTGGAGGTATCATCATCTAATACTATTGCAATCTCATCTTTATTAAAAATTTGATTTAATATTCTAATATGAGTACAATAATGACCTATGATGCCAGGTATTGATTTTTGATTCCATTCACTTATTTCTTGCAAATTTTTCATACTTTGGTTGTAACCAAATTGAATTAATTGATTATATCCTTCACAACCAACTAAATATTGTTTGCCAATTTCTATTTTTTTATTACCTTTTTTAACATCCGATAAATTTATTTTTTGATTAGTTTTTAAATCAATAACCGAAAGATTTACTCCATCGGTAGCTCTAAATCTTTCATGTTTTAAACCTAAATCATCTAAAAGAGAGTGAACTAAATTCCATCTTTCTTTATTTTTGTCAATATTTACTACATAAATTTTAACTTTATTGGGGTTAATTTTTATTGTAGGTGGGGTTGAAATAACTATACTTGGAACTTCAGTTTTTACAATATTTGGTTTTTCTATTAAAGTAAAAAAATATAGTAAACCACTTAAAAAGATTAAAAATATTCCTAGCAAACGCTTTTTTGGTAAAAGAAAAAAAGATTGCATAATCGTTCAACTTTATTTATACTTAAGTTAATTTAAATAAATTTAAATAAATTTATTGTCAATAATCAAATTACTCTAATAACATTCTTGCTATTCTATTAACAATATTAATTCCTTTTTTAGTAGGCTTTAAAAAACTATTTTTAATATTTATAAACTCTTCTAATTTATTTAAATTTTTAATATTTATTAATAAATTTATCCCTAACCTAGATTTTATATCGTCTAAATTAATTCCTTCGGTTATTCTCAACCCCATCATTAAAATTTCGCTAATTTGTTCGTTGTGAGTAAGTGGTTTTTCAATTTGCAAACCAATGTTTTGTTTAACACTTTCTAACCACTTTTGCGGTCTATGCTGAGTCATTGTTTGCATGCGTATTTTACCATAAAAAATTCTGCCATGGCTACCAGGACCAATACCTAAATAATCGTGCAATTGCCAATAAAGCATATTATGTTTTGAAACTTTGTCATTTTTAGCAAAATTAGATATTTCATATCTTTCAAAACCATTTTGCTCCATAATTTCCAAGGTTTCAAAGTACATTTTTTCGGCTTGATTTTGGTTAGGAACAGACAATAATCCTTTACTATTTTGAACAAAAAATTCCGTTCCTTTTTCGATAGTAAGGCTATAAAGCGATAAATGATCGCCTGCTAAATTAATAGCTCGCTTAAGTTCGTTTTTCCAGTCATTTAAGCTGTGATTTTTGTGCCTAGCATATATCAAATCAAAAGTAAATTCATCAAAAATTTTGCTAGCCATTTCAATGGCTTTTATAGCTTCTTTTGAACTATGTTTACGCCCTAAAAATTTTAAATCTTCATCATTTAAAGCCTGAATTCCAATTGAAACTCGGTTTA
>JANYEN010000085.1 GCA_025363115.1 Alphaproteobacteria bacterium
TTTTGGTTGATTTATCGCTTCCACAATACGGGCATACTGGCTTGCCATTCCATCTAACTTTTTCAAGATGCTTAATACATTGCTCTTGAGTTTTGAATTTGTTTGTAACTTTTACTATATCTATATTTTTAAAGTAATTAATACTTAATTTATATAGATATAATGAGGGTAAAAAACTAATTGTCAAGAACAAAATTGTCTAAAAGTTGGACATTGGGAAAAGCAATTTTACGTGACACGGATAATAAGGCATTGGGATTTTGTCAACTAAAATCTGGAGACTTTAAATTTATGAAAATAGTTTCCGATACCAATAAATTGCCTGAAAAAGTCAATCATAGAAAGCTTATAAAACATAAAATAAAGAATATAGCAAAAAATTTGCATTGGTAAAATCAAATTTGATTAATTATTTTCAAGCCCGTTTCAATACCAAAATTAGTAACATCGGCAATACTGCTATTGCTAAAAAATATTATCCAAGTATCTTTTTCAATAAAATAAATAGCCATTGAATTTGAACCACTCATACTACCAGGATGCCACATAATAGGATATAAGTCTTTATAAAAGCCATGACGCCAGCCATATCCGTAAGTAGACAAATTTTTTCCTGGCAGTGGCATTACAACTAATTTACCATTAGGTAATCTAATTTTTTCCATAAATTTTAAAGAGGTTTTCCGTTGAGCAAAAACTTGATGTTTTTCTAAAGCTATTATCCATTTTTCATAATCCACAATATTACTACAGACGCCCCCATCACCGTCAATTTGCAACACGCTATCTCTTTCTTTGGGTAAAAAAATTGGCCATGCTGTATGCCCTGGCATACAGGCATCTTTTCCATTATAATGTAATATATAAGTGTTTTGCATTTTTAATTTTTGAAAAATATTTTTTTCTATAAATTCACCAAATGGCATGTCAGAAACTTTTTCTATTATTTTAGCTAACAAAACATATCCTGAATTTGAATAATTATATTTATCAACTTCTTGAAATTCATGGGTTTTTATATAGTTCATAACGTAGTTAAAATTTATTACTTCATTATTTTCAACCATTTTATCCATATCAAGATTGGGATCGTTAAGATAATCAGGAATGCCGCCAGAATGAGTTATTAAATGTAGGATTGTAATATTGTCTACTAAATTAGCTATTTCAGGAAAAAATTTTGATATTTTATCATTTAAAGAAATCTTTTTTTGCTCTTCTAAAAGCAAAATAGCTGCTGCCGTAAATTGTTTAGACATTGAATTAAGAATAAATATATGATTAAAATCAGCTTTTTTATTTTTATATTCTCCTGTTATTTCACGAGATATTACCTTGCCATTTTTTATTACCGAAATAGCAAAAACTGCAGTATTTTTGTTTATAATATTAAAATTTTTAGCTTTTGCTAAAGTGCAAAAAAATCCTAATAATATTAGCAGTTTAGTCATATAAATTAGAATAAAATAGCAGTTAAAAAATAATTAATAATTAAAATTGCTGCGCTTGAAGTTGTCACTGCACTAATTGTCGCTTTACCAATTCCTAAGGCATTATTATTAGAGTTATATCCATGATAACAAGATAAAATAGATATAGCTAAACCAAAAAATAAAGATTTTACTAATCCAAAAATAACATCGCTAGCTTTTAATATATTAAATGCGTTATTTATATATTGAGATTCAGAAAAATTAAGCATATTAACGCAAACTACAAAACCCCCTAAAAAACCTATAATATCAGTTATAAATGTTAAAAAAGGCAATACTATCAAACAAGCTATAATGTTTGGTACAATTAAGAATTTAAAAGGATTAACCAGCAACATTCTCATAGCATTAATTTGATTATTTACAACCATACCTGATAATTCAGCGGCCATAGAAGCTCCGATAGAACCACACAAAGTAAATCCAGCAACTACAGGACCTAATTCTCTAGCAAAAGAAATAGCTATCATAGCAGGAATTGAATCTTGAGCATTGAAACGAGAAAGTCCATTATAGCTTTGCAAAGCAATTACGCCTCCTACAAAAAATCCCGCCAAAGCAACAATAGGTAATCCTCTAATAAAAGCATAGTTTATTACGTCAAAAGTATTTCTAAAATAAAAGGGTTTACTAAAAATACTGCTCATTGAACGATAAAAAAATATAGAGAAAAAACCAACTTTTGAAATAACTTTAATTGCAAAAGAACCTATAATTGCAAGAATAAAAAAGCTTTTTATTTTAATAATATTAAATATTTGATTCATTTTAGGGATTTTATAAACTCATTTTTATTGCATTTAAATTAAAATAAAAATCAAGCTTCTTAAGCTTTATAAAATAAACAATGAAAATATTATTATATTTTTTATTAATTATTGGTTGCGATAAAATAAAAAAATTCTCCGATAATTTAGAAATTGAGGATTCTTATCCAGTTAGCACTCCTTATCAACTTGCTGGAAGACAAGGCAAATTGAATTCTTTATCGGCTACGTTCAATTTAAAAACGTTTAATAAGAATAAATCAACAAAAGTAATTAAAAAAATAGAAAGCGAAAGTTGTGACGTATTTTCTGTAGCACTAGATTATATTAGTCAAAGATATCCTGTTAAAAGCATAGATACAAATGATAAGATAGTTATTACCGAAGATTTTAAAAACCAGGATGGAATTCAACCTCAAATAACTATCATTGCTAAAAATTTGCAAACTTTAAAAGTTATCTCTAATTTAAATAAAAATTTGGCTATTACAATAAAAAATGATATTATTTTGGAATGTGGTCAAAGTTAACTCAACTATTATATTTACTATCTGGGGCATCTCCATACATACCCAGTGAAGGACAAACATTTGCTAAAATTTCCTGGGGAGAATATTTTTTTGAAGGATCAAAAGCAGTACCATTTGCCATAGTACCGCTTATACCAGCAACAGTAGAAGGCAAAATAACTAAAGCAATTGATTCTGCACCATAAAATATTCCAATTCCAACCGATACCATCATAAGCTTTTGCCAAGAGATTGACCCTAATACAAAGGCAATTGCTAGACCTAAAATTGCAAACATAGTAATTGCCCTGCCTATTCTACCTCTTACAAGTGTAATAATATCGCATAAAACCTGGGTTGCCTTATTAACGCCATTAAGTGCAGCATTAGCATCGCTTACTAAAAAAAACATTATTAATAAAAAGCCAAAAAGTAGTTTTTTATTCATACAAAATTTTGAAAATAATTTTTTTTAGTAATAAAATGTCCTACGCTAAATGGCAAAACTAAAAAATATAATATAGAGCATCCAATAGCTACCTTTAAAGGTTCGTATAATAAACCTATCATAATAGAACCTAAAGTAATGACTATTATTGGTACATTTTTTCTGCTAATTTTTATGCCTTTTAAAGAAAAGGTGGGTACTCGGCTAACCGCTAAAATACAAATCAGTATTAAATAAGTAATTAAAACAATAGAATCCGAAAATATTTGGATATCAAGTTCTATAATAAGCATTAAAGGCAATAAAAACAATATTCCTGTTATAGGAGCGGGGGAACCTACAAAAAAATGTTGTTTAGCGTATTTTTTAAAAGAATCGTCAGTTTCGTCATCCATTGTAGCATTAAACCTAGCTAACCTGATTGCCAGTGACATCGACATTAGCAATACCATTGCCCATCCCATAAAAGGAATATTTTTTAATTGCCAAAAAAATAATATAAAACTAGGAGCAATTCCAAAATTAACAAAATCGCATAAAGAATCCAATTCTGCTCCAAATTCGCTGGTAGATCTTAAAGCACGCGCTATTCTGCCGTCTACGCCATCTAAAAATCCTGCTACCATAACAAATATTATAGCTTTTTCAAAATATCCTAAAAAAGCAGCACGAATCGCACCTAACCCTATACATAAAGCTAACAAAGTAAACATGCTAGGCAATAATCTTGTAATTGGCAGATCTTCCCCTCTAATATTTAGCATATTTATTTTTTAGATTTTAAATTAGCTTTTTCTTCATCAATTGCCATTATCATTTTAATAATTTTATCAGGTTGTGATACCATTCCATTATTATGCTGACCACCTTTTTTTAACTTATCGACATATTTCATACCTGCTTCCACGCCAGATTCTATTTTTGAACCTCTTTCTAATTCCATGCCTCCAATCACATAACCCCAGATGGTATATTTACCATCTAAAAATAGTGAATCATGTGTAACAATAAAAAACTGGCTGTCACCACTATCAGGATCGTTGGCTCTTGCCATAGAAACAGCACCCCTTTTATGAGTAAGTTTTGAAAATTCCGCAGGAATATTTTTACCACTTCCGCCCGTGCCATCACCTTTTGGATCTCCTCCTTGTGCCATAAATCCATTTATAACTCTGTGAAAAGCTAACCCATCATAAAAACCTTTTCTAACTAGTTCTTTAATTCTAGTAACATGCTTAGGTGCTTTATCAGGAAGCATTTCAATAATTACTTTGCCTGCTGGAAGATATAAATAAAGAGTATTTTCTAATTTATCAGAAGTTTCTTTGCTTGCCATAACTTTAGGAGAACTAATAAAAAAATAACATAATAATATACAACTTGATGTTACTGCGGTAACAGAAAAACTAGTAACAAATTTTTTAAATGAAAGCATAAATTCTTAATATATTTAATAAAATAATCATTATTACAATTAATCATATAATTATATAATGCAATACATTTTTCGATTTAACTCAATTAATAAACTTTAATAATTTAACAAATCTTTATTTTATTGTTTTTTAAATAGAACTATTTTACATGTTATAAAACTCCTACATTAAAATTAAAAATATGATTTTTTCGATTAAAATGCCAAATTTTGGTGAAATAATTACCAAAGCAATTGTAACTAAAATTTATAAAAAACCAGGAGATTTTGTTAGTTCAGAAGATATAATAGCGGATATAGAAACTGAAAAAGTAAATTTAGAGATTAAAAGTCATTATGAAGGTTTTATAACAGAAATTAACGTAATAGAAGGTGAAGAAGTGGATATAAATAAAACAATTTTTCAGATTGCTACCAATATTACTAAAATGGAAAATAAAAGTCCTATAGCAATTAACAAGGTAAAAATGTCAAAGTTAAGATCAACCATTTCAGAAAGGTTAAAATATGCCCAAAATACTGCGGCAATAGTAACAACTTTTAATGAAATTGATATGAGTAATGTTATTATTAAACGACAAGAATATAAAAAAAGCGGATTAAAAATAGGAATCTCTCCGTTTTTTATTAAAGCTGCTAGTTATGTTTTGCCTCATTTTGCTGGTGTAAATGCACAAATTGAAGGCGAATACATAATATATAAAAAATATTATAATATAGGGTTAGCATTAGATATAGAAGACGGGCTATTTATTTCGGTAATACAAGATGCGGATAAAAAAAATATTGCAGAAATTGCTAAAACCATAGAACAAATTATTAATAAAACTAATAAACAAGATTTAACAGCAGAAGATGCTAAAAATGGAACTTTTACAGTTACTAACGGAGGAAAATACGGATCTTTATTTTCTACTCCCATTATTAACCCCCCGCAAGCTGGAATCTTAGGCATTAATACCATTATGGAACGACCAATAGCATTAAATGGAGAGGTTGTAATTAAGCCCATGATGTATATTTCATTATCGTATGATCACCGAATAATAGACGGAAAAGAAGCAATAGGTTTTTTAAAAGCTATAAGAATGTTTTTAGAAAACTTTGATAATTTATAAACATGATAAAAACTTTTTGGTTTAATATATCTGAGCCTTTAAGGTATTTAATGGTTGGTGGTTTTAATACCATTTTATCATTGGCTTTATTTTCTTTTTTTTATCTCATATTAGATAATCATCTTAATTATTTAATAATTTCGATAATTGTGCATTTTATATCAGTATTAAATTCTACCATTACTTTTAGATATTTAGTTTTTAAAGCTAAAGGAAATTTTTGGCGGTATTATATCAAAACCAATATAAGTTATTTATTGTATTTAGCGTTAAATTTAGCATTATTATATATTTTATGCAATAAATTAAATATATATCCTATATATGCTTCCGTTATTAACGTATGTCTTTTAACTCCATTATTTTTTTTCATTCATAAGTTTTTCTCGTTTAAATGAAGATATATTTTAATTATATTTTTAAAAAAATTATTGTTACTACTACAATGATGTTAATACTTTTAACAGCTATCGTTTGGGCAGTCGAAATTATAAATATGGCCCGTAGTGGAATATTGGTAATAGGACTTGGGTCGCTAAATTTTATATATTTATGTAGTTTTATTTTGCCATATGATGCTACTTTGGTTTGGTCAATGGCAATGTTTTTTGGTATGCTGATGACTATTAATCAATTGCAACAACGAGGAGAATTTCTTGCTTTTAGAACTTTAGGATTTTCTCATTTTAGAATTTTTGCTCCTGCGCTATTATTTAGCATATTCTCAGCAATAATATGTTATTTTATAACTTTAGAAATTGCTCCAAGATTATATAAAGAACTAAGAATAAGGCAGGCTTCTGCAGAAGAAAAGGCAATACTTTCTTTATTACATAAAAAAAGTTTTAATAACTTTAATGGAAATACTATATATTTTGAAAATATTGATAAGGCGGGTTTTGCAACAGATGTTATAATTTGGCAGAATAACGAACCTTCGGAAACTTCAGTCATTTATGCTAAATCGCTAAAATTTATTAAACGTCAAAACGGGATAACCTTAATTGTTTTAGAAGATGTGACTAATTATAAAATAGGATCTCTTTCAAATAGTAATTTTTCAGTTTCTTATAGTAAAGTTTCTTATATGACTTTGAGTTCAATTATCAAGCCTCAGCGCAGAGATTTTATGGAAAAAATATTTTATGTAACTGGGTTAAAAAAATTATATCAAAAAGGATTCATCGATAATGATGGTGGTAGCAAAGAAGAATTTCATAATCGAATACTTAGACCATTTTATTCAATTATTATGGTTATTTTTATATATGCCATAATGTGTGATAGAAATACTTTAAGAGGCAATGAAATAAAGTATATTATAAAATATATATTATCATTTATTTCTTTAGTTTTATTGGGCTCAGAAAGCACTAAATATTTTGCTCAAAGTAAAGCTTGGTATTTATGCTATGTAATATCTTTTTGTTTTTTATTTTATGGAATTATCAAAATTTTAATATTAAATTATAAAAACCCTAATTTATAATATTTTTTCGGGATTTAATGGGCCAGTATTAATATTTGTTATAAATTCTAATTCCATTACTTCTAAAAAAAATTTAACTTCTGGAACAAATTTTAAAACCATGTTTTTAGCTAAATGTAATTTTATTTCTGAGGATAAATCATTCAAAGTATTTTTAATAAAATCTCGTATACGCTTATCTAAATTTTCAATTTTAATATAAACATTGGCATTTTTTAAGTCTTTACTTACCTGAGTTTTAGTAATTAAAAACATATTTTTAATTGGATTATCTCGTAATAATTCAAGCATTAAATACTGAATTATAATTCTTTTAATTTGTTCACTAATTTTTTTTTGCCTTAAAGTAACAATTTTTTTATTTGCCATGAAATAATTATTTACATAAATTTATTTAAAGAATTGTAATTTTTTAAAATGCAATAAAAATGCCTTGCTTATAATTTTTTTTCTTTTTGTTATTTATAACTTGCAGGTAAACATTATTTATTACAATGCGACCACCAAAAAAAAAAGTTCTTCCAACTAGCGACGAGGTTGAAAACATAGAAAGTACCCAAGTTGAAAATACCGAAACCACGGGTTTACCAGACGAAAATAAAAATCAATCTGAAGAAAAAAGAAAATTTTCTTTACAGGCACATGCTCCTCTTATAAAAAAAGCAATTAAAATAATTATGGTAGGCTTCGTTGCAAGCATTGCTATATATAAATTATTTCTTCAAGCTGATCCAGCGCCTTCACAAGATTCAATAGATCAAGGAATTACACTACCTCCCCCTAAACCAGCCACACCTAAAGATTTTGCAAATGCGGATATACCTTTAAGTGGTAAAATTGGGGGACAAATTGTTCCGTCCTCTAAAAATGATGCTAAAAATAATATATCATCTAAAGAATCCAATGTATCTAATAATTTATCTTCAAAAGAAGTACCCTTAGAACCACCTGATTTACCTCAATTGCCAGATTTTACGCCCCCGCATTCCAATGAAAATAAACAAAGTCCTACTGGAATTAAACTTCCTAGTATAAACAGCATAGCTAAAAATAGCTATAAAACTCCAAATACTTCTAATTCTCAAGATTCTAGTGACCCTGATAATCCCGCTCCAGCTCAAGACCCCCATAGCCCACAACCTCTAGATTTACAAAATGTAAATAGAAATGGTATACCTATAATAAATAGTAGCGATCTAAGCCTTGAAGAAAAAAGAAGGTTAACGATGTTTGCAATTAATGGTAATGGTCCTACCGATAGCGTTGGAGCGGGAAATAGAGGAAAGCAAAAAAGTGATATAATCATTGTGGATGGTAGCCCTTTATCTTTAAAAAAAACTAATTCTAATGTTCAAGCCGAACAAGTTGCTAATCTTGAAACAACTTTAATACAAGGTAAAATGATTTCAGCTACTTTAGAAACTGCAATTAATTCGCAATTACCAGGAAATGTAAGAGGAATTGTAAATAGCGACGTATGCGGAGAAGCAGGTAATAAAGTATTAATACCTCGAGGAACGCGGATTTATGGCGGATACACTTCGGCTGTTAACAATGGACAATCAAGAATTACAATTTTATGGAATCGAATTATAAGACCAGACGGAGTGAGCATATCTATTAATGCTCAGGCTACAGATCAATTTGGAAGAGCTGGTATAGAAGGAGATGTTGATAGCAGATTTGGAGATAATCTAGTCAACACTTTATTAATAACTTTTGCTAGTTTGGGCACTGCAGTCGCTCTTAATCAGTTAGGAGGAAGTTCTGCTACTGGCACAGTTTCTACTACAAATGGAGGAACATCGGTTACTTCAAGCCCTTTGAATACTGCTGCTACTGCCGCTATACAAACTTGGCAAAATATGGCAAATCAATTAAATGCCAATCCATTACCTACTATTATTAGCTTACCTCACGGCACAAAAATTAAGGTTATGGTAGCACAAGATATAACTTTACCAGTTTTTCATAAAGTAAAAATGCCTTAAAAATGTCAAAAAATGCTCTTTTTATTGGCAATGGAGAAATACTAAATTTGCAAGCTATACGCACCAAGCTAGATAATAATTATAACTTCATAATAGCTTTGGACGGAGGAATAGGTTATTGCAAAGAATTAGACTTAAAGCCCGATTTGGTAATTGGTGATATTGATTCTGCCAGGCAAACAGACTTATTAGGAATATCGGTTATTAAAAAACAAAACCAAGATTTAACTGATTTTGAGTTTGCAGCAGATTACTGCCTAACTAATTTTAATGTTACTAAAATTGATGCAATAGCAGTAACAAGTCTTTCACGTATTGATCATAGCTTATTGAATATATATCAAGTAATTACTAGATTAAAAAATGAAATTAATGTGGTTATTTTAACCGAAAACAATACAATTAAAGCTTTTGATAAAGGTAATCATCAAATTTTATGTCAAATTAATCAAACGATTTCTTTAATAATTTTAACAAAAACCTTAATTAATTATACCCAAAACTTACGTTGGAATATAAACAATTTTATGGTTAGCGAGCCTTGGTTTGGGGTATCTAATATTGCCGAAAAAAATGTATTTAATATTAACATTGAATATGGGCATGTTATGGTGATAATTGTAGATAATATTTAATTTATATTAAAGTGAAAAATAGCGAAATTAACAAAATTATTTTAAAATACAAATTTATGGTGTTAGGATCAGCATTGGCAGCATTATGTGTGGGGCTAACGGGAATAACTTTTGGCACTATTATAAAATTAATTGTTGATAACAAATCTACTAATTTACTTTATTATATAAACTTAATGCTGGTCTTTTCTTTTATTTTTTCGGTATTTTCTTTTACAAGATCTTATTTTTCAAATATTTTATCCGAAAAAATAACTTATGATATAACGTTTTTATTGTATGATAAGTTAACCAAAGCAAAAGCTGAAATTGTAAAAAAATTTTCTAGTAGTTATATAAATATAATTTTTATTGAAGATGTGGAGGTAATAAAAAAGTTTTTAGCTAGTCAAGTTTCTTTTTTAGTTCGCAATATAGTATTGTTTATCAGTGGCATGTTATTAATGATAAAAACATCATTATTCTTTTTTGTTATTTTAATTTTTACTGCTATTTTAGTAGCAATTATGTTAGTTATATTTTTATCTTTAATAAAAAAATATACTCAAAAAATAAACACTGCCAATGTGGATATAATGCAACATATATTTCAAGGTATAGCAATGCAAAAAGTATTACAAATTTTTAATCCCGACGATCTAAAAAACCAGGATTTTCAAAATAAAGCTATTAATTATGCTAACTTAAATAAGAGAAAACAATTTTATAGAGCTTTGATGTTTGCGGTCATCACTTTTTTTGTTTTAGTATCAATAGTTTATTCTACTTATCGAGGTATGATGATGGTATCGGCGAATATTATGACTAGCGGGCAATTTATGTCTTTTTTAATTTATATGATTATAGTAATTTCATCTTTAATAGGAATTTCTAATTTTCGTAATGAGCGTGAAGGTTTTATGAATAGTGTTACTAAAATAGAGGAAATATTAGCTCTCACTGCTCATAAAAATGGAAATACTATTCCACCTAACAACAATATTGTTATTGAAAATTTATGTTACAAAAATATTTTTAATAATTTTTCAACAAAAATTGCGATGGGCACTAGCGCAGTTATTGTTGGTAAGTCGGGAAGCGGGAAAAGCACGCTGAGCGATTTATTATTAGGATTTATTTCTTTAGACAAAGGCAATATTTTAATAGGAAATGTTAAAATAGAAGATATTGATATAAATTATTGGCATTGTGTAGTAAGCTTTTGCCCTCAAATCACCGATATTTTTGATATTACAGTAAAAAAAAATATTTTTTATGGTAAAAATTTTGATTCCGATTTATACGAAAAAATAATTAATGATCTTAATTTAACCAATATTAAAAATGTTGAAAACGATAAATTATCGGTAGGAGAAAAACAAAGAATATGTATAGCCAGAGCTTTACTGAAAACAGAAGCTAAAGTATTTATTTTTGACGAGCCTACTTCGGCGTTAGACATAACCAATACCTCTTTAATATTTCAGGTAATTAAAAAATATACACACGGTAAAACACTAATTATCATAACTCATGAGCAAGTGGCATCTGATTTATTTGACCAAATTATTAATATAGAGACAATTTAGAAATTAAATTCTTTTGAATCGTTTATAAAAATAAATAAGTAAGAAAGCCGTCAAAACTAATTCTATTGTAAATAAACCAAGAGCCATAAGCTTATTGGATAAATTAACCATAATTAAATAGCCGATAGCGCTTAAAGCTATGTTTAAAACAAGAATTAATGCCGATATATTCATAGCGGATAATCCTGAACGATTAGCTTGTTGAACAAAATGCTTTAAATGAGGCGTCCATATTTTTTCTTTGTTATACCACCTACAAAAAACTGTTATAGTGCTATCGACTATATAATAAAGGGTGCAACTGAAAGCTGTTAAAATACTATATTCGCAACCTATTTTTATTAGCAAAATTCCTAAAATAAATCCCAATCCTACTGACCCCGAATCTCCAATAAAAATTTTGGCTGGAGTTTTGTTGAAATATAAAAAAATCAAAGTAGCAATTAAAAGCATTACAATAAAAGGTTTATAGCTTATTAAGCGATTGGGCTTATAAGACATATCAACGCCACTTATTAAAGCGCTATTATTATCCGAAATTTCAATAACTATTTCAGAATCTAAAATAATTGGTTGTTCTGCAATTTGTTGCCTATGATATAAATTATAATTGCCAGCAAAAGTCAAAATTATCAGAGCATAAATGCAAATTGAGCTGGTTTGGGTGGCGGTTATTCCGTCTAAGCCATCCATAAAATTATATAAATTAATATACCATAGCAAACCAATAAAAATTGCTACGGCTTTAAGCCAAAAGGGTATAAACACCAAAAAATCGTTAGCTAAGTTGTTTTTTAATAAATATATTGCTAAAATACAGGCTATTATTTGGGCTCCTAATCTAATAATAATAGGCATAGGTTTAATATCTTCAATAAAAAATACAATCGATAATGCCAATCCCAATAGCAATAAACCAAATTGCTGAACTTCGATATAATGGTAAAAATAAAATCTATAGCCAAAATAAGCTAGAATAGTAAATGAAATTACAATAATGCCTCCGCCTCTAGCTATAATTCCTTTATGATTGCGACGACTACTAGGTATATCAACAATATTGAAACGTTTAGCTATTTTAATATAGCTTACTAAACCAAAAAAAGTAACAAAACTGAATATAGTATAAGCCAATATTTGCATATAATGTTTATTTAAGTGGGGCGGACAACCGGGATCGAACCGGCGACCCCCAGAACCACAACCTGGTGCTCTAACCAACTGAGCTATGCCCGCCACAAATGATTAACCAAAAATAATATTTAAAATAAAAAGCAATTGTTATTTATTTTGTAAATGATATTATTAACTTAAATATTATATATTTTTATACATATGAAAGAAACTACAACCCCTGATAGTTTGGTAGCTAATCAACGTTACGTCAACCCTGAGCATATTACAAATTATGATAATAATCATAATTTGTATAAAGTTCCTACAGCGGGTAGAGGGAATAACTGTTTATTACATGCAGTTTTGGGCGATAGGTTTCTACAGCATCATGAGCATCCAGACATAATACAACTTGTCGATATAGAAGCAAGACAGCATCGTAAAGAACTAATGGAATATACTGCAGGATGGCTATTAGATCGTGCAACAGAATTGAAAAGAACCGATTTATTAAAAACTACAAATTCTTTTGTATTGGATAATCATTATTTGAGTATATTAGGAGAAGAAAATAATGTATTATTTAGTAGATTAATTCACGATGCTGGCATTGATCAACGAAATGTTCTTGCGGGTACAGTAACTCACCAACAAATATTAAATGGTCTTAACAGAAAATATGGTGCAGATCAATATCTTGATGTTGAAAATTTTGGCGATATGATAGCCAGGTGTTTTAAAGTAAACTTCAATTTTTATAATCACAGTTCTATACAAGGAAATTCTAGATATGAACAGCGCACTTATATGGGAAACGAAAATACAGATTATATTAACGTGTTTCGTACTGGTAATGCTCATTTTTCTAGAGCTATTATGCTGGAGCGTGGTCAAAATGTTAATATATATGCAAATAGTAGTTGGGATGCAGTAACGCAAGCTATTGAACAACCTACTCCGTCAAATATACAATCTCGCCCTAATGCTAATCAAGATGATTGGCAACCATATTCATTCCAAAGCCTTCAACAGCCCGCCAATGCACTAGCTAATGGCAATCCATCGTTGCCTGTTTCTCGCTTAGAAATGAATCCAATAGGAGGTGAAAATAATTTTAATCCAGCGTTTAATGAAATGAGGCGAGAAAATAACCTTCACGAATCAAAATTTTTAGATGTAGATACGGTTGCGGATGAGCCTAGGGATGCCCGCAGACAACCTAATCTTTCAGGTAATGCAGAAATCTGGCTGGAGAACGCAGATCCCTACAACAGTACAAATGAAAGACAGCACGTTTCGCATCATCGAAACGGTAATTTGGGTTTAACAACGAGTTCTTCGGCGGTTTCTAACCCAACATCAAATCAAAATAACACTGGTCAGCACTTACACGTAAATGCGTTGCTAGCAACACAAACTCCTGCTAAAAAAGTTACAGAGACTCAAATAAAACATACTTCTGAGGTTAGATTGGATATAAATAATAGACCTAGTGCAGATAGTCAACCTCCGCCAACCGCTAAAAAAACAGTTAGATTTAGTGGTGTTTCTCGCGAAGAACCAAACGATTCATTTGATTATCGTTCAATATCTCAGCCATCTAACGATTCACTGTATGAAGAAAGGGATGACTATAATGCCCGCGTTAATGGATCACATGCGCTATCCGATGAAGAAGATATTTATTACGAACCTGTACAAGAATCATTTTTTGATAGACCACCACATATTTATAATGCTGCAATGGTTAGAAGAGTGGAATCGAGACCACCAGCTCCCCAAAATGCTGGCAATCCTAGAACTAGTTTAACAGAAAGAAGTATAGCATCCTCAACTCATCGACCCTCTTGGTTGCTTGATGGAGATGAACCTGCCATTGAAGACTCTAAAAGAAGAATACCAATTACTTCAACAGAAATAGGCATAAGCTCATTATTAGATCATCGACCACCACCTTTTAGTGATTCAACGGCATTTGACACTAAAGCTACTACGACGGGCAGAGAATATGCAGGAAGAATACCAGTTGCTCCCACTACCACAGATCGAATTCCCCCTACATCAATAAGTCCTAGATCGTCGCCATCTAGAATGATTCCCCAAAATATTACTTTAGATAATATTTTTAATGAACAACAATTGATAGAGCATTTAAAATTTTTACAACATAAAAATATTATAAGTCCTGCGGCTTTAGGAAAATTTATGTCGTTAAAGCATCATGCCGAAAAAGTAGCAGGTAATTTTAACGAACTTATAAATCAACATCCTGATATTTTCAATTTAAACTTTTTATTAAAAAATCTTGAGGATATGGGGAAAAAATTACAAGAATTAGAAAACTCAGGTGTAATAAATCGAGATACAGGAGAAAAATGCTTTAGATTGCGCCAACAGTTAGTAGAAATAGGGGGGATGATGAATAAAGCAGAACAAATTAAACACTATCAGTTTAATTATAACAGTAGTTTAAAAAATCCTGAAATAAAAGAATTACTATCCAAAAAGATTTTATTAGACCATGACGTTAATCTGGATATAACATTAGACTTGGCTGTTGAAGCTTGCAAAAAGCTAGAAGATTGTAAAGAAGTAAGTCGTAAGCTTAATTTCAAATCTATACAATTATTGCCTTTGTCTGCATTGTTAATTCCACTTATACTAATAGCCGTATTCCAGGTAAAGAAAATAAATAATAATAAAGAGAAAAAAATCTTAAAAAATGAAGCTAATAGTGCTATAATTACTGCAAGACGTGCAAGCACAGAAGCACGCCAAGGCAGTGTTTTAAGTATGTAATACTATTTAAAACCTTTTTTGCCCATGTTTTTATAATATTTAGAATACATAATTTGAGTTTGCACGCTAACCATTGTATCAATTATTACATTTACTACAATCAACACCCCTGTACCCCCCAACAAAAATGAATATCCAAAATAAGGGCTTAAAATTTCGGGCACCATACACACAATCGATAAATAAATAGCACCCACAAGAGCAAGTTTATTTAATATTTTACGAAGCAAGGCAGATGTAGCAGCTCCTGGTCGGTATCCTGGTATAAAAACTCCACTTTTTTTAAGATTATTAGATATATCATCAACTTCAAAAATAGAATTATTATAAAAAAAGCAAAAAAAGACAATTAACAAAGTATAGCAAATCATAAAAAGTGGCTTACCATGAGTAAATTGAGTAGCTAAAAACACACCAATTGACCCTGTCTTGCCAAATTCGGAAACTGAAGCAATTGTAGCTGGGAAAAGTAAAATAGCTGAAGCAAAAATTGGCGGAATTACCCCAGGGGCATTTAACTTGAGAGGTAAAAAATTGTTTTTTGAAGCTTGATCCATTTTGCCAGTAAAAGAGTAAGCTTGCCTAGGATATTGAATAGTGACTAAGCGATTTGATCTTTCGGAAAACACTACGAAAACGATAGTCAAAATAAAAATAGCAAATAAAGCTAATAACATAATTGGGGTAATATTACCACTTTTAGATAATTGTAACACATTCATTAAGTCTCGTGGAGCTTCAGCTAAAATACTGGCACAAATAATTATCGAAGTGCCGTTACCAATGCCTTTTGCCGTGCAAATATCGCTTAACCAAAGCAAAAATACCGTTCCTACCATCATTATAAATGCCGAATATATTTTAAAATATAGAATGTAATATCCAGTATAAAGACCCATACTTATAAAACCTGTGGCCATCATAAAGCCTTGAAAAAGGGATATTGCGATTGTTAAATATCTTGTGTAGCTATTCATTTTTTTTTGTCCAGCTTCGCCCTCATTTTTTAGTTTTTTAAGTCGTTCACTCGATGCCGATAGTAACTGAATAATAATTGATGCCGTAATATATGGCATTATTCCCAAGGTTAATACCGAAATTCTAGCTATGGAGCCTCCCGATAGCATATTAAACATTCCAAAAACTCCACTTTTAACTAAATTAGAAAATTCTGCTATCTTAGCGGGGTCGATAAAAGGCAAAGGAACATAAGTTACAAACCGATAAGCTATAATAACTAACAAAGTAACAAAAATTTTGTTGCGTAAACCGTTATCTTCTTTATTTTTAGCTATATTACTCATTATTAATTAAATTTTATATGAAATACCTACAAAATAGGTAATATTAACTTTTTTAACTGCAAGTTTTTTAGAAAATTATTTTATTGGTTTTTTTAAGTTGCATTTATAAAACTAATTAATTATAAATTTTTATGGCTAACTTGGTTTAATTAAACTAAAAATGATAAAATTTTTTACATTAGGATTTTTAGTTTTTAATTCCACGGTCTATGCAGCAGAATATAAAAATGCTTTTGCCATATTTTGCAAATCTTATCATGAACATTTGGATAAAAGCATATTTATGTATAAATCGGTAGAAGACTACGCTACCGAAAGCTACCCTTTTTATATGATAGTGCCTGCAAAAGAAATTGCTCTTTTTAAAAAAGCTTTTTTTGAAAGTAAATTTAAAAAAATGCCCGAATTTTTAACTGAAGAAGAAATTTTAAAAAAATGTGGAATTTTTGATAAAATATATGATGACGTACCTGCAATTCAAAACGGCTGGAGAATACAACAAATGGTTAAACTTTGCATCCATAAAACTATGCTTGCCAAAGATTATTTAACGCTTGATTCTGATACTTATTTTGTAAAAAATTTCGACAAGAGCATTTTTTATCACAATAAAACATTAAAAACAGTGGGAGTTAAAATTGCCAATAATCAGAATAAGGCAATTAAAGAGCTGCATTTTGAAAACAATAGTTCAGAATCCTCGCAAAAATACAATGTTTATTCTTATATTCGCTATTTATTCAAACCAAATAAAACAATTGATAATTGGCCATGGTATGATTTTATTTCTAGTTATGCACTTTGGTCATCGGATATTGTAGCTGAAATGGTTAATAACTTATATAATTCGATGCATTTTGATATCAAAGATATGATTAAAATTGCTCCATGGGAAGGGCTATGGTATGGTCAATTTATTCAAACTTATTACCCTGATAAATTATATTTAATGCCAAAAAATTTTATTACTATTTTAGGGTATCGCAACGCAGAATTAAAATATTGGTTTTGTACTCCAACTAAAGGCTATAAAGGAACATATTTAATGGCAAAAAATGAAGATGTACTGACAAAAAATAAAGATGAACCAGAAATATACGAAATGCCTGCTACTTTTTGGTGTAAAATAAGAAATTTTTTTAGGTTACAATAATGTATTTTTTTATTTGCTTAATTAAGAGTAGTTTTATTTTTTTTGCCTTGCTAACTTTGCAATTGCCAAAAAAATGGTTTATATTAAAATTATTACTTTTGATATATTGTTGGCCTTATTTTATTATATTATATTTACGTAAAAAGCCCACTAAATCGATGCTAATAATATGTATAGAAGATTTTGGAATAGGACTGGTCAAGCTTGGACAATTTTTGGCTACCAGACCAGACTTAATAGGCAAACAAATGGCTACAGAATTTCATGTTTTGCAAGATTCTTTGCCAGCTATAAAATATAAAAAAATAAGCACTTTGATACCCAATGGAATTATAGTTGAAAAAACTCCAGTGGCTACGGCTTCAATTGCTCAAGTTTATCGTGGCACAATATCGGAATCTGGCAAAATAGTGGCAGTAAAAATAATTAAACCAGGCATTATTAAACAAATTAGAATACAAACCACTATTATGTATGGTTTTGGAAAATTCATGAATATTTGCTTTAAAAAATTCAAACAATTGCGTTTATTAACCATTATTAGCGAAATATCTAGATATTTAAAAATGGAAACCGATTTATTAATGGAGGCAGCTGCAATAGAAAAATTTACCCATATTATTAAAGATGCAAATATTATAATACCCAAAGTTCATTGGCAATTTGCTAGTAAAAACGTTCTGGTTATTAGTTGGATTGAAGGTGTTTCTTTAAATGATCCACAAGCTTTTATAGGATATTCTAAATTTGAACGTCAAACCATGGCAAGTAGTTTATTAATATGTTATTTGGGTCAAATTTATGATCAGGGAATATTTCACGCCGACCCTCACCAAGGTAATTTGTTAGTAACACCTGATAGAAAAATAGCTATTTTAGATTTTGGCAGAATTGGTTTTATAGAACCTAAAGAAAAAGAATTTTTAGCCGATATTTTACATGGTTTTGTAACTCGAGATTATTATAAAGTAGCATTGGCACATAAGAGGGCGGGTTATATATCTAAAAATACTAATTTATTACAATTTGAATTAGCTTGCTTAGTTATGGGGCAAGATTTTGTGGGCAAAAAGCTTTCTCATATAAAATTAGCAGATGTTTTAGCTAAAATTATGAATTTAGCATTGGAATTTGGAATACATTCTCAGAAGTCATTAGTTTTATTTCATAAAACAACTGCAATGTTAGAAGGAGTTTTAATGATAATAGACCCTCAAATGAATCCATGGCAAGTAGCAAAACCTTGGATTAAACGTAAAATAATACAAAGGTATAATGCTAAAGATATTTATACAGAATTTAAAAAAGAAATTATAATTTTTTTAAAAACTTTATAAACTCTTTGATTAACTATTTTATTGCATTTTAAATGTTAAGTAAAAAAACTACACATTATCAATATTTATATTAAATGCGTTATACCTTAATATTTGGGACATTGTTATTAATATCTTGCGGAATTGAAAAACAAGATTTAAAAGACAGCGATCCTATATTCAAAAATGAAGAAAATGTTGTAGTAAGCGTAAAACTAAAAAACACTAATATTAAAATTCCTGCGCAACAAACTTTATTAAACTGGTTTTACGCTGATTATTCCAGCGAAATATCTAATATTAACCATTATTTTGCAGGAGAATTTAAAGTGCAGAATAAAATTAATTTTGGGTCATCATCTAAAAATAGATATGGTCATACTAGCATGCCAATTATTATTGATAATACTATGTATATATGCAATGGCAGAGGAACGCTTATAGCTTTTGATTTAAATACCAATAAAGAAATTTGGTCAAAAAGTATGTATGAATTAGGACGTAATTTCTTTTCTTTTACTAGTTTTTTAACAGCTCATTTAAGCTATGGAGATAATAAAATTTTTATGGCAACAAATGATGGATTCGTTATTGCAATTGATATTAATACCCATCAAGGTCTATGGATTAAAAATTTAAAATATCCTTTAAGATCGGCATTTAAATATAGTAATAATACTTTGTATGGAGTTTCGGCTAATAATAAGGTTTTTGCAATCGATCCTAAAAACGGTGAAATTTTATGGAAATATGACCATATTGATACCCAAAAAGTTACTATTGAAAAACCTTCAGTTTTAATTTTAGATAACAAAATTGTAGTAGGCTTTTCTACTGCTGATGCAATAGCTTTTGATGGTAAGAATGGAACAATTTTATGGACTAGTGAAGTTAATTATCGTGATGGCGACAATCTTTTTCGCTTGATTGATATTAATATCACGCCAGCAAAAGTAGGTGATTATGTCATGGTAGGAGGAATAAATGGAAATGTTCAATTTATAAAACCCGATAATGGTCAAATAGTATCGGGATATTTAGGTTCATTGGCAAGTAGCGTAGTAAGCTCAGAGGACTTTGCATTTTTTATGGATAGCGAAGCTCATTTAATATGTCTTCATATTCCAACTGGAGGAATTAAATGGTCTACACAATTTAAGCATCACGACTCTTTTGCTATCCCCTCATATTTAAATAGTGGAAAAAATAGAATAAATATAGGATTTGAATATGGAGGACCTATTTTTATAAATAATAAAATTGTATTGTTAAATCAATTTGGAGATTTGTTTATAATTAATCCAGAAAATGGTGAGGTTGAAAAAACAATAAAAATTCCCAAAGATGTCCATAAAAATCCCGTAGTTGTGAATGGAAAAATATATTTGATTGACGATTTTGTTGGTCATGTTTTAATAATGTAGCCAAAAAATAATAAAACTATTAAAAGTAGTTGATTCTTACATCTAAAAGTGTACCATAATTATAATAGATAAGAACAATAAATTTTATTAAAAATGTTTAATAATACAAATAATTACAAAAATGTTGGTCACGAATCAATCAACAATTACAAAGGTCTTAGTTTTCGTGATGATATGCTACGTTTTACAGGCACACAACAAGATAAAACTAACTATATTGTAAAGTGGTTGCTAGATAATTTAAAACTCTCAAACGAAGAAATAATAAGTAATGTCCAAGATCTCTCTCAGCGTGATATAGTTCGTAGAAATGCTAAAAATCCACAAGAGGCTAATAAAAAAATTATAAAAATGCACCAAGATGATATTGATAAAGCCTTAGGTAGGTTACGTCAATTAAATTTAGAGATATATAACAAAATGAACCCTAATCCACAAGAGATTAATAGTTCATTAGATGCAGACCGTGAAAGGTTGAAGCAAATAATTGTTGAAGCAGATCAAGCATTAAAAGAAATATCTTTACATAAATCGGAAGGGTCACGAGCGATAAATGAGGCAAAAAATGATATTGCAGATTTAAAATCTCACGACGCAAAAATTAAAACTTTAAATCGAGAAGCGGATACCAATGACCAACAAACGTTGATTTTACTTACTGAGCATAATGAATTATTAAGCCAACACGACTTATCAACTAAAAAAAGAATAAAACCCACTGCTGAAGATAAAGATATGTCTCGACCACAAAAAAAACTTATTCCTATACCAGATTTAATAAGCAATATATTAGAAGATGCTGACCAAGACTTAAGCGAGTATGATGCTGAAGAATTGGAAGATATCATAGATTCCTCTATTGGTTCAAATAGCTCTTCTTCTTTAAAAGAAACCACGCTTGCAGGAGCTAATGAATTATATAATACAGCCTCACAATTATCAACCCAAGTTTCTTCTATAATAAATATTCCTTCAAACGAATCTGGTATAGAAAGCGATCAAAACACACTTGTTGGAAGCAAAACTGTAACTCCTAATAGTTCTCGACGTAATTCTTTTTCTAGTTCAGAATCTTTTAGAAGCCAACTTGCTGACCAACCTCAAAATGAATCTGCTGTAGGTCATAGAAAATATTAAAAGTAATAAAAAGGCATCCTGTAAGCAGAATTCTGTCAAGATTTATCATCTATCTACAATAATCGTTACCGATTATTTTTAGCACTTTACCCGATATTTAGCCAAAAGCGAAGCCACGTAAAGTTGCCAATACGTACAATATCCTATTCAAGTTTGCTCACAGTGGGGTTTACCTTGCCAAACTTGTTACCAATTTTGCGGTAAGCTCTTACCCTACCTTTTCACCCTTACGTATTTTACCACGCGGTATATTTTCTGTGGCACTATCCATGTAATTTCTTACTCTGGCTGTTAGCCAGCACTGCCACTTTTATGAGTTCTGACTTTCCTCGGCTTTAACCGCGATAAATCGGATGCCTTATCAATACAAATTATGACAATTAAATAATATTCAAGTTAATTAATCAAATTTAAGATTAATGAATAATTTGAGATGTATACAATACAAACAGTTTTATAGATTAAGCTGATTCTGTATAGAAAACTGTAAATTTTGCGTTTCTAAAATATTGTTAAGCGTGCTTTTATTGAGAGAAAAAAAGATTTAAATGTAAAAATTGCAAGCGAAAGCAATTGGAAAAATATATCAGAAATGGATGAACTTTATGATTTTTTCAAAAAACCACTGCTGTGGAAATTTTTGCTTTGTAAAACAATATTTTATTAAAAAAGAACTAAAATTTCAATTATTGATATGTTGATCAAAAATGGCAGAGTTATTTAAAAAACAAATACTGAGATTTAAAAATTTAAAGAGCTTTTGCAAACAGTAATATTGATTTTGAAAATAGGTATTGTATCCGTAAAATTACAGAGTTTATATGTCATTTAGGCATTTATTAAGCGTACGAGCAAATAGCAAAAAAATACGCTATAGGCAATGTTTAATACAAATATAATTGAGAACTTTGGGCTTTATTAAAGAGAGGTATAACAAGTCAATATCACTATTTAAGCGATGAGCCTTATATACTAAAATTAGGTAACTTTAAAAATTTTAACTTATATTAAAAATATTGACACTATTGTTAAAAAAATCTAATTTCAATTAGATTTTAATTTTTAGCTTGGATTATTTACTAAAAATGCCATCAGACAACCTTGAGATACATTATTGGAACCTAAATATGGTATATTTGTTGGCATTTTATAGCTGTTTCCTACTAGGGTAGCATTAATACTTGCTAAATTGATACATGAAGTATTATTTGTTTTTAACCAATCAAACCATGTAACACCACCTACAATAGATCCAGTATTAGGATTTCCATCATCAAATTTTGAATCAATTTTAGAACTTAAAGATGGAGGAATGCTATATTTTGCACTTGGGTTAGGAGAAGCGGAAGCAGAATATACGGGAAGATTATTTAATCCAATTGTAGTATTTGCATCACGTAATAACATATAGTGCTGATTTATAAAAATTGACATATAAATTATATTTGCAGGCAAAGGATAATATCCAGTTGCGGGCTCGGTAGCGCTGGTGCCATGTAAATAATCCCATGCCCCTTTAACCACAACACTAGCAGGTATAGTCCCTGCTGCCACAGAATCGGTAAGCGGATTAGCAGAAGCGGATGTATAGTTAAGGTTAACGGCAGATTGAAGATAGCCCGATGCTTGCAGTTCTTGAAACATGCAAGTTCTTTTAGTGGTAGATTCTATGTTAGTCGTATTAAATATGTTATATACTTGAGATGTGCCAGTGGTATTGTTTAGGGTTGTACAAATAGGAGAAATTAACGAAGCAATATCGGATATTTGATTGCCAGGGCAATCTCCTGGCAGGCAATTATAACGGTCATAAA
>JANYEN010000012.1 GCA_025363115.1 Alphaproteobacteria bacterium
GTCAAGTTTTTTAGGTCAAGTTTTTTAGGTCAAGTTTTTTAGGTCAAGTTTTTTAGGTCAAGTTTTTTAGGTCAAGTTTTTTAGGTCAAGTTTTATATATAATTTTATCCAAAAAAATATTAAAAGCCATTAAAGATACCGAAGATGGCTTTGAAATTGCTAAACAAGATTTAGAAATTAGAGGAACTGGAGAATTAATAGGTACTAAACAAAGCGGTTTTGGTGATTTTAAAATTGCCAATTTATCCATTGATTTACCATTATTAAACGAAGCAAATTTAGAAGCCCGAAAACCTATTATAACAATGCCTAAAAACCAAGAAAAATATATCACTCTTTTAAAAATATTTAGATATGATCATACTATTGAATTATTGAGAGGGTAGAAAAATTTGCATTTTTTGCTTCAATTTAAGTTATTGCGCTTACCAAAAAAGCCACCAAGCATCCCTTTGAAATATCATTTGAAGATAAGTATGTGTTATTAGTTATATTACCAGAAGACGTAGTTGATCCACTGCCGCTAAAAGTATTGCAAGAGATATTGGGAGTGGCATGCCAACTACTAATTGTTAAACCTCCCACAATATTACCTCCATAGGGCAATCCATCATCAAATTTACTATCCAATTTCTGGGTAAGATTTGATGAAATAGCATAATTTGCACCTCCGGTAATTTGACCACTAGCTCCCGTGATATCTAAATTTAACCCATTTATAATATTAGCATCTCTTAATATAAACATATGACGTCCTGTCCAATAATTTACAAGATTTGTATAATATCCAAGTTCAAATGGAAGAGGAAATCGGTTAACACTTGCCTCCAGTCCACTACTTTTTCTATAATCCCAAGCCATTTTACTATTAACCACGCTAACTGGTATTGTACCTCCTGCTATAGAATCGGTGAGTGGGTTATTAGATTTTATCTTGCCATTAATAAATCCAGCTGCCTGAAGTTCTTGAAACATACAACTACGTTTAGTTGTGCTTTCAATAGCACCAGTGCCAAACATGTTATATATTTCGGTGTTAGCGGTGTTGGCAAGGGCAGTTGCGGATGTTATTGGCTTACAGCAAGTTGGATCAATAATAGCACCAGTTGAAATGCTATAATTTATACTTACCACTGCACACCAACCCCAATTTATATCTGTTCTAACAAGATTTATCGTAAATCCCGAGCCAGTAATATTTTGGATGGAACAAGTAAAGGTATCTATTCCGTTTCCACAAGAATTAACGCTTATATTTGGAGTGATTGATGAATAGGAATTTGGAAAATTAATATTCATCGATTGACTGTTATTGCTACTACAATTAGCTCCTAAACTTTGAGTTACATTATATTGATTACCTTGATTATTGGCACATGCCAAAGCCGCCTGCGGGCTTATGCTTGATATTTGAATGGCATTACAATCTCCTGGCAAACATCCGTATTGATCATAAAACAATTGTATTGAATTATTATACATTCTAAATTCTTCATATATTTTGTTTATTTTTAATGAATTGATAAGATTTTTAGAAATTAAAATAACCGATAGCACAACCGATATTATTACTATTACTATTGAAAGTTCGATAATGGTGAAGGAGTGGGAATGTTTATTAAAGAGATTATTGTTAAAACAATTAATTAATGTTTTTTAATCTTAATAAAAAAATACTATACTTTTTAGCTAATAAAAATAAGTTTCTTAAGAGAGAGAGAGAGAGAGAGAGAGAGAGATAAGAATTTATTGCCATACATATTATAGTAGTTTTATTTTTATAAAAAAATATATTATAATGGTTGTAAAAGTCAAGAATTATAGTATAAATTTAGAAATTTAGGTAGGTATTTAACAAATATATGCAAATCTTTATAATGATAAATTACCGAAGTTTTATACCTTGACTATCAAGATGATAATCAATAATTGAAGAAGGAACGCCACTACAAAATTGGTCTCCCGAAATTACAATATCTATATAGGATAAAATTTGATCAGAAAGATTATTTATTGCAATTAACGGGGGTTCATTGCTTAAATTAACCGAAGTAGCAACAATAGGTTGATTTATAAAGCTTAAAAACTTTAAAATATCGCAATTGTTAGGCATTCTTATACCTATTGTATTTTGATCTTGATTGCCATAAATTGCTTTAGAAAAATTATTTGTTTTGGTTTTTAAAATTATAGTATTTCCTAATTTTAAATCATTTATTGCTTGAGTTTTCAGCATAGCAATATTATTTACCTGATCAATATTACTTACCAAAACACTAAGTGGTTTGTCAAAGCTACGTTTTTTTATTTTATATATTTTTTTTATAGCTTCGGTATTAGTGGCAATACAACATAATCCATAAACAGTTTCGGTAGGCAAAATAACAATTTTACCTTCGTTAAAACCATTTACAATGCTATTAATTTGCTCGTTATTTAATTTAGCAAATTCATAAAATAATGCCATCTTTATGTAAGTTTTTCCATAAATTTAAAAATTCTTCAAAATGTGGTTTTTCAATGCCTTGTTCGTTTAAATAATTAATTAATTCTTTCAAAGAACGTTTATAAAGTTCTAAACTAGTTAATCCTGTATGTAAAGCATATTTTAAATAGGCAATGTAAGTAGTCAATGCATCTATTTCGCAATAATCACGAATTTCTTTAATTTTTTTTTCATCATACATTTGCATTACCTCGCTACCATCGACATTATATTTACATGGAATGCAAAGCAAAGCACATAATTCTTTTAATTTTATTCTGGCAGAAGCTCCAAAATCAGAAAACGCCTCCAAAAGATCGCAATTCCAATCTAAGCTATAACGATTAGTATAACTGTTCCATTTATCGCCTGATTTATAAAACCATTCCATGGAAATATTATATTTTAATGCCCGATATTTTAAAACAGGGATATCAAAAGTACGTCCATTAAAACTTATTAGTCTTGGTTTTTCCTTATTTAAATGAGTAGATAATTTTGATATTAAATCAAATTCAGTTGTATCAAATTTCCCGCCAGTTTTGATTTCTTTTATTTGATAATATTCTTTTCCTGCAATTTTTTCAATATCGGCAGTAACAAAACTAAGGCATACAATCTGATGAAAAAGTTGTCTAGGAAAGTCATTTGCTCCATTAGTAATTTCTAAATGATAATCTGTTAATTTTTGTCTTATTTGGTTGGTTTCTAAATTGTCACAGTTTAATAAATTCTGGGTTGTTTCAATGTCGGGTATAGTCTCTAGGTCAAATACAAATAGGCTTTCTAAGGTCATTTTAGTATAAAATAATTAATTAATCTAACGTGGTAACTAAAATAGTTTTTTTGTATCCAGCTCTATTTAAAATATCAATTATATTCATAATATCGCCATATTTTACTATTTTATCGCCTCTAATAAATATTGTTTTATCTAAATTTTCACCAATTTTATTACGAATTGATAAAATAATATTCGCGGTATTTACAACGTCGTCATTTAAATAAAGTTGATTTTCTCCACTCAAAGTGACAGTTAAAAATTCTTCTTGAGCACTGGCATCGGTTTTATTATTACCAGAGGGTAAATCTACTACTATTCCCGATAAAATTGCAGGAGTTGCTATCATGAAAATAATGAGCAAAACCAAAACAACATCTATAAAAGGAGTAACTTGAATTTCTCGCTCTTCGTGGTGAACTAATTTACCTCTACGACTTCTTAAACTAGATAGATTCATTTTTTTTTAATTTAATTTTACCTTGTAAACATTGATTATATTTCATATTTTTCAATCTAAAAAGATAATAATTACAATAATTTTATTACTTTGCTTATTAAATTACCAATTTTTTATATAAATCATATAAAACTAGTTTTCTATTTTATTATATGAATTATAATTTTTTATTGAAAAAGCATCAAGTTCGCGCGATAAAATATTTATAATTTCAGCACCAAACGAATAAAACTTTTCTAGCAAAAAATTTATTCTATACTTAAGATAAGCATGCACTGAGACCGCAAAAATAGCAATTAAAATACCAAGTGCCGTAGTAATTAAAGCTTCTGAAACTCCTGGTGCAACAGCTGTTAAGTTAGCATTGCCAGCATCAGCAATAGACCTAAAACTTGCCATAATACCCCAAACTGTACCAAACAAACCTATAAAGGGGGATATTGAAGCTACAACGCTCAAAAAACCCATGTATTTATTGATACTAATTTCTGTTTTGCCAATTGTGGCATCAATGGCAATCATCATTCTTTCTCGTAAACCTGTTTTCACTAATTCAATTGCAGGGATTGATTTATTTGTTTCGCTGGCGATCCACTCTTGCATAGCTGAAGAAAAAATTTGCCCAACAGGATGCTTAAGTTTATTTTTATTAGTTTCATAGAAGTCTTCCAGCGTTATCCCTGACCAAAACTTTTTTTCAAAAATATCCGACCTATTTTTAATTATATTAAACCTGTATATTTTTTCAAAAAGTATCGCCCAGGTTAATATAGATAAAACTATCATAGTAAAAATTACGAGCTTTATTATTATATCGGCGTTTATTAATAACTGAATAAAAGACACTTGGCTAAATAACTAAAACATATATAATATGGTTATAACAACAACGATAATAGTCAATATAAAAGTATATTTATCGGGCTATTAAATCAAAGGCTTATTTTAAAATTATTGTATTAATTTTAAAAATGCTCTTTCTAATGAAGGTTCATTAAAGTTTTGCTTTAAGTCTTCAGCTATCCCATCAAATACAATTTTAGTATTATTTAAAATATTTATTCTATCACAAATTTCATCAACATCGGCTAAAATATGAGAGCTAAAAAATACTGATTTACCCTGTTTTTTGTAATCCAAAATAAGATCTTTAAGACCTATTCTAGCTTTGGGGTCTAGCCCACTCATGGGCTCATCAAGAATCAACAAAGGAGCTTCACTTAAAAAACATGAAATTAACCCCATTTTTTGCCCCATTCCTTTAGAATAAGATTTAATTTGTTTGTCGAGTGCATTTGGATCAAGATCTAATCTAATAGCCAGTTCTTGTGTGTATTTTTTATCTAATTTTTTACCATAAAAAAGATTAAAAATATTTAAAAACTCATATCCTGTTAAATAAACAGAAGGATGAAAGCGTTCTGGCAAATAACAAATATCTTGCCTAGAATTTCTATCCTTATGACTTCGATCAAAAAAGCTTATATTACCTTTATCGGGCTGAATTAAATCCAGGGCAATACGTATAAGAGTTGTTTTGCCAATTCCATTTAATCCAATTAAACCAAAAATTTCGCCAGCTTTCATCGAAATATTAATATTATCTAATACTAGTTTTTCAGATTCTTTACTGATAAATTTTTTACTTAGTTCTTCAATTTTAAAAACGATGCTCATAATAATTAAACTTGCTTAAATAAAACATGAAAGTAATTTTTATAATTTTCCAAAACTTGACCTACCCCTCTTGCCACACAAAGCAAAGGATCGGGAGCTATAAATACTGGTAAACCAGTAGAATCACTAATTACAGTATCAATATTTTTTAAGAGAGCGCCTCCACCAGTTAAAACTATACCCCGATCAACGATATCTGAAGATAACTCAGGAGGGGAAGTTTCTAAAACCAGTTTTATCGATTCTATAATTAAAGCAATGGGTTTAGCTATAGCTTCCACTATATCTTCTTGTGAGACTGTAATTTCATGGGGAATTCCCGTTAATAAATCTCTGCCTTTTATCTGTGCATGTCTAATTGCATCATCAGCATTTAAATAAGCTATACCAATTTCTTTTTTTAATTTTTCTGAAGTAGTTTCGCCTATTAACAAATTATATTTTTGTTTTATATAATTAATAATAATTTCATCTATCGCATTTCCTCCTATTTTTAAAGACTTTCCGTAGACAATTCCCCCCAAAGAAATAACGGCAATTTCAGTCGTACCACCTCCAATATCTACAACCATTGAACCCGCAGGATCTCCAATTGGCAGCCCTGCACCAATAGCCGCCGCCATCGGCTCTTCAATTAACATAACTTCGCGTGCTCCACATTTTTCGGCTGCGTCTTGTATGGCTCTACGCTCTACTGGAGTAGAATCTAATGGAACGCAAATAATAATTAAAGGACGCATAATTTTTTTAATAGCATTTGCTTTTTTAATGAAATGACGAATCATTTCTTCGGCAATCACAAAATCAGCAATAACGCCATCTTTTAAAGGTTTATATACAATAATCTTACTAGGGGTTTTGCCGTGCATTAATTTAGCCTCATGTCCAAAAAGATAAGGAACTTCAAATCCTTTTTCACTTATAACTGCAACTATAGAAGGTTCATTTAGAACTATTCCTCTGTTTTTAGCATAGACTAAGGTATTAGCCGTACCTAAATCTACCGCTATGTCTGATCCTAAATCAAATTTAGAAAAAAAGTCGCTAATTCCCATGGTTTTTTACTTAAAAATTCATTAATAATATTAAATCGACAAAATACCATTATCTTAATTATCTTCAATTTCTATTATTGACGATATTAAGTTAGAAATTTTTTTCTTAATATTTAGGTCTTTAATTTGCATATAATACTTAACAAGTTTAATGGAGTCCTTATCGTTATATTGAATATTATTTAGAGTAATATTAATATTGTTATTACTTTTTTCATCAAATTCCGTTTCATTATTATCATAAAAAAAATCTACAGGAATATCAAATGTTAGGGCTATTTTCCAAATTACCCCCGCATGCATACGATTTGTTCCTTTTTCATATTTTTGTATTTGCTGAAAAGTTACATTAATTGCCCTCCCTAATTCCGACTGAGTAATATTAAACATTTCTCGAAATTTTTGCAATTTTATTCCTATTTTATTGTCAATATCTCCTACTCTATGTTTAGATACATGAACTTTATTTTCAATTTGAGTATTCATAAAAAATATATTTACTTACATATAGTATAATTAAAGTTGATTTAGCTTTTTTGGAGTTATTTTATAAATTGCAATAAATAAAATACTAATTTTTATGCTTGCGTATAAAAAAAATCACTTTATATAATTAATTGATTTTATATAAGTTATTTTATTTCATCAATGAGCATTCTAGAAAAATTAAATGTTTTTAACAAATCATGTTGCCAAGCTGGTACTTGTTCTCCATCTCAATCAAGTGGTAATATGCTTAAATGCGTGCTATGTTACATTAAAAAATTTATTTTAGTAGCTATATGTGTTGCTATTTTATCTCCTATATTGGTATATTATGTGCTTCCTAAAGTAATGCATAATTTTATAATAAATAATCCCGAGGCTATAATTGAATCTGTTCAAAAATTTAGCGAAAAAAAACAAAAAGAAATGCAAGAAGGGGCAGTTGAAAAAGTAAAAGATATCTATATTAAAGAAAAAAATGACCCATCAATTCCTTTTATCGGTAATAAAAACGGAGTTCATGTTGCTGTTGTTTATTATGATTACTCATGTACATATTGTAAAAAAGTAGCCGATGAATTTAAGCAATTACTTAAAAAAGATTCCCAACTTAAAGTTATTCTTAAAGATCTTCCGTTATTTGGACCTTCATCAATTCTTGCATCTAAAGCATCAATGTACGTATATACAAAACATGGTTCTAAATTTGAAGAATTTCATTTTAAACTTCTTGGTCTAAAAGAAATTAATGAAAATTCAATCCACTCTATAACTAAGTCATTAGGAATCAATGAAAACGTTGTTAAAGAAAGTAAATCACTTTATGAAAAAGAATTACGTAATAATTATTTACAAGCCAACGAAATTAGGATTGATGGAACTCCAGCAATAATAATTAATAATAAACTAAGTCTTGGATACAAACAAGCTAGCGAAATAGAAAAAATGTTTCAATAAAAATTTATAATAAAAAGATGCTGAGTAAAAAGAATATTTATTTAGCATCTTTTTATTACTAAAAACTTTTACAAAAATAATTCTTGCATTTTAAGATCATAAACAAAATCATATTTTTGTCGCAAGACTATGGCAATATATAATGTTATAAGGTCTGCATTTGGACTCGGGAGGCAGAGCCCGACATCTCCTCCATTTTGTGGGGATGAAACAGATTCGACACTTGTAAGGTTTTATGATATTTTGCTGGGCAGAAACCCCCATGCTTAGGCATAAAAGTTCAAAAACGATAAACAACATTAATAATGCTGTAAATCAAGTAAAAGGAGCTGTAACTTCTGCAATGGCCGTCATAGCTGCAATAGCAATGGCTGGTGCTAACAGAAGAAGAGCTTACGCTTAATTGCGTACCTTTTATTTACACGTTTGACATAACGTAAAGGTCAGGGGTTTGGAGGTACCTAGCAACAGAAACCTCTACTAAAAAATTTGGTCCTAAATTTTAAACTACTATCAATTGTTAGGGTGTATAACTTTCAAGTTTTATTTTTAGTGTTATATTTTATTAAAATACCGTAATAGTATTGTATATTTTTAAAAACTTATAAAATAGTAATGCGCTAAAAAACTATTTAATTTCTTTTAGTACTTTTATTTCTTTAATTTCGTGTGCTAAAGCAATAAAAATAGAAAAACAAACAATCAAGGCAGTTCCGATAGCCCAAGAAAAATACCACATAAAAATATAACATTAATTAATTTTAATAATTTCAAATAGTTGATATTTTTTCATTTTAATGCAAAAAAAAATTATTCAATATAAAGATTTAGGATTTTTTTCAATAGAATCATTGGTTATTTTACCTCTAAAACTGTAATAAACATAGGCAATATAGCATAACACAATCGGTAAAAATATACCTATAATATATAACATAATTTTTAAAGCAGATTCCGTACTCGAAGAGTTAAAAATGGTAAGAGAGGCATCTAAATTTGAAGTAGAGGGAAGAAGAAAAGGAAAAGTGGAAAAGCCGAATAATAAAATTATACAAGCTATCATCAAGCTATGAAAAATAAAAAGAAGTTTTTCTTTTTTTATAATTTTTAAAATAATTACTAAAATAGCTGATATATAGGCACCTATTGGTGCAATCAAAAAAAAGCTATACTTATAATAATTGGCGAATAATCCATGTTTAATTAATATAATTTTTTGCTGATGTGGAATAGATACGTTTTGTTTGGCAGTTAAAGTGTTTTCATTAAATAAAAATCCATCTAAATTATATGCATAAAACCCAGCTATTGATAACAAAATAATCAACAACAAGGGAGTAAAATTTAAAATAAACATTGCTCTTTTTTTAACTTCACTATCAGTTTTTAAAATTAGATATGCTGCTCCGTGCGAAACCAACATAACATAACTTATGACTCCACAAAGTAAACTAAAGGGGTTTAGTAGCGAAAAAAAAGAAGTATAATTTTGCACTACGTTAAATTCATCAAAATCAAATTTTAAGCCAATCATGCAATTTCCAACTGCTACACCAAATAAAATAGAACCTATAGTACCCGATAAAAAAAGCATATTGTCCCAAAATTTTGCCCATTGAAGAGACATTTTACTTCTATAGTCGATGGCTATTGGTCTTACAACAAAGCAAGCTAATAATAAAAAAAATGCTATATAAAATAATGAAAAAGCAGCTGAATATATGTAAGGAAAAGCTGCAAAAGTCACTGCCCCAAATAATATAAACCAAACTTGATTTCCGTCCCAAACTGGACCTATTGTATTAATAACCACTCTTCTTTCATTGTTATTTTTAGCTACAAAACGTAGCAATGCAGCAACTCCAAAATCAAAACCGTCAGTTATTGCAAATCCAATTAGCAATATACCTAAAATTCCCCACCATATTATTCTTACAATTTCGTAGTTCATTTTTAGATAAAATGGTTATTTTTTGTAAAACTACATTACTTAATTTTATAAGCAATAATAATTTGATCTATGAAATTATATTGATAATTTTTGATAATTGACGGATTTACAGGCTATAATCTAGAAAATAGCATCAATAGACATTCTATTGGTTTTGATAAACGATAGTTTTAGCTTGTCTATTGCTTTTATTAATAATCGGTAATGTTTAAGGTATTAATAATATGATTATTATTTGCTCAATAAAATAATTGATGTTTTAAATATTCCTGCTTTATTTTGTTATAAAAACGATATTTAATATTTATAAATTAATTCTTGATAGTCTTTTTTAAACACCATTAACGAACTCGCTAAAATTTTTAACAATTTTTCAAAAACATGTCAAAATTTATATTTAGCTATTTTTAGAATTACTATTATTTTTTCTGCCGTGTCCTTGGTTACCTAAATGATTATTATGAACTTGAGAATTATGCTTAATATCTTGAGTTATTTTATTTTTAGCTTTATCCTGTGCGTGTGGGATAACCACTGGTTTTTTTTGTTTTATTAAATCATCGGGGTTGCTAATACCATTTTTATGAGGTTGCTTGGTCATAATTTTTAAAAATAAATTAATAACAGTTTATATATAATGCTTATAACAAATTATATTACAATAAAAATTTTAATTCTAACTTAGATAGATATAAAGCTACATATTTGTTGAGTCATTTGATCGGTATAACATAGTTGGGTATTGGCAGTAACTATATCTTTGGTTCTATAACCTGCTTTTAGTGTTAATTTGACGGCATTTTCTATTTTATCGGCTATTTTTTGCTCATTACATGAATAACGTAAAGCCATGCTAAATGATAAAATCATAGCAATAGGGTTGGCAATTTTTTGACCAGCAATATCTGGAGCGGACCCGTGAACTGGTTCGTAAAGAGCAGTTTTTTTACCATTTAAATCACCTAACGAAGCCGATGCAAGCATTCCAATTGAACCAGTTAACTGAGAAGCTAAATCGGACAAAATATCTCCAAACATATTTTCGGTTACAATTACATCATATTTTTTTGGACATTTTATTAAACTCATTGCCATAGCATCAACATACATATGAGATAATTCTATATCTTGATATTGTTCGTGCATTTCTATTGCAGTGTCTCTCCATAGCTTCATGCTAGCTAAAACATTTGCTTTGTCGACCGAGCAAACTTTTTTATTTCTTTTTTTCGCAATATCAAATGCAATTTTAAGTATTCTTTGTATCTCGCTGGTTTTATAAGCCAATGTATTATAGCCATATTTTTCACCATTTTCTAGAATATCAATTCCTTTTGGTTCTCCAAAATATAAGCCTCCTACCAATTCACGAACAATCATTAAATCCAAACTCTTAATGTATTCTGGCTTTAAAGGAGAGCTTTCAATTAGTTCGTCAAAAACTATAATTGGACGTAAATTGGCATATAAATTTAGTTCTTTGCGTAATTTTAACAATCCAGCTTCTGGTCTTTTGTCGGTAGCTAAGTTATCCCATTTTGGTCCGCCCACCGACCCTAACAACACAAAATCACTATTTTTAGCAATTTCTAAAGTTTTATTGCTAACTGCTTGACCTTCAATATCAATGGCATGACCCCCAACTAAAGCATTGGTTATTTCAAAGCCAATATCCATTGATTGATTATTAATTAAGTTGATAATTTTTTTGGTTTCATCCATTACTTCCAAGCCTATTCCATCACCTGGTAAACACAATATTTTGTATATTTTTTTCATACTTAAAATTTATAATTAATATAAAAACAAAAACGCTTTTAATTGCCTTGACATCTTTAAATATTTATAAAATATTGCATAATGGGGGAGCTTTAAATGAAGTTTCTACTTTTGTCCAAAATGCATTATCAGAAGATTGCCGTCTTGCTGGCTTTAATTTGGCAATCTTATGAGATTGAATTGGAGCTATATCAGTGGTAAGTATACGCAAGTCTGGTTGTTCGGACGCTTGTAATTGTGAATTTACCTGCTCTTCTTGTTTAGTTGCCATCGCAGTACCTATAAATTTATCATCAGTGCTAGCTTTTTTCTTCTTTTTATTTTTAGTAGCATTGATTGATTGAGTTACATCAGATTCGGGTAATGTTGACAATATTGCAAAAGCATTAGTTTGAGGGATTGTTACATCATTTTCTACTGCCGTACGCAATCTTGCTTGCAATACATTACTTCGTGGCATAACTCTTTCAGCATCTCTCGTTCTTGAATTATTATCCGCAGACGCAATGGTGGGCATAATTTCCAGCCTGGTAGAAAAATCATTTGCTCTTGGTGTCGCCGTAGAAGCAAGATTATTTAATGGTATACCAGCATAATATTTGCGTGTGGTTAGTAAACTGTTATTAACGGCAGTCTGAGTATTATTATTTTCTAAACTATCGATGAATGACAGCAAACTTCCTTTAAGTCGATCGTTCGAGATCATATGAATATTTTGCTTAAAACGCTTCAATATTATATTTCTGTTTGGTAAATTTTGTAACGTATCAAAAATGCTGGTTTTATTATTATCGCTTGATACAATAGCCAAAGCGAAAGATAAAGACGTACTACTCTCTAAAATTGTAATAATCGATTTTTGATGTATTGGATTGTTTGAGTCTAATTGAAAACCTCTGGCTGCGTTAAGAAATAGTGATATCTCTTGAGCATTACCATTTGTTAAAACTCTTTCAAATACTTGTTTGTGTATTGGATTGTTTGGATTTAATTGAAAACCTTTAGCTGCGTTGAGAAATAGTGATATGTTTTGTACTTTACCATTTGTTAAAACTGTTTCAAATGCTTGTTTGTGTATTGGATTGTTTGAGTCTAATTGAAAACTTTTAGCTGCGTTAAGAAATAGTGATATATCTTGAGCATTACCATTTGTTAAAACTGTTTCAAATGCCTGTTTGTGTATTGGATTGTTTGGATTTAATTGAAAACCTCTGGCTGCGTTGAGAAGCATAGATATGGATTGAGAATTGCCATTTGTTAAAACTCTTTCGAATGCTTGTTTGTGTATTTGATTGTTCGGATTTAATTGAAAACCTTTAGCTGCGTTGAGAAATAATGATATATCTTGAGCATCGCCATTTGTTAAAACTCTTTCGAATGCTTGTTTGTGTATTGGATTGTTTGGATTTAATTGAAAACCTCTGGCTACGTTGAGAAATAGTGATATGTTTTGTGCTTTACCATTTGTTAAAACTCTTTCAAATGCTTGTTTGTGTATTGGATTGTTTGGATTTAATTGAAAACCTCTTGCTGCGTTGAGAAGTATAGATATGGATTGAGAATTGCCATTTTGAAGAACAAAATCGAATAAATTTTGCTGTTCAGTCCGATCAACGGAATTTAGCCATGCAGATATTAACCCGTCGGGTGCATAATTATAAAACGAAGATATATACGCTGAGCAGTGTTCAGCATGGCTATTACCTAGTGTATGAGAAATAACTGGATTCTCAGTATAGTAATTTACCAATATTTCAATATTTTTTAAATTCAAATCAGATAACTTATATTTATTTTGTTTAAAACCTCTAGTAACAGTAACGCTATTTTCATTAGAATTAAAGCTGTATGACATTTTTGGTTTACCTGGTTTATTTGGCTCAAAGGCATCAGTTAAAACTTTCCATGGATTACTATTTATTTGTTCTTCTTGATTAGCGGGAATATTAGATGAATCATTTGCCATATACATATATAATATTATTATGTTACATAATTACTATATAACAAAAATGTTTTTATGCAATATTTTTGTGTAATCAGCATTTCACTAAATATATTTTCAATCATTTATTAACTGTGCCAGGTACAACTGATAAAAAAAATTTAGCAAGAAACTACTAATTAATAAATTAATTTTACAAATTATATTGAGCGCGTTATATAAGAATTGCCCCTTCTGCACTACTACTAACATATTTTGCGTACCTTTGTAAAGTCTTTGAAACAACTCTGTCTCTATTTTGCGGTAACCACAACCCATCGCCAAATTTAGCAATTTTATTAGCTGTTCTTTCTGCAATTATATTATCCGAAATTAACAGGTTTATTGAGCGATTTTTTATATCAATTTCAATATTATCTCCATTTTCAATAATAGCTATGTTGCCACCATGGGCGGCTTCTGGTGCTATATGACCAATGCATAAACCCGATGTTCCTCCCGAAAAACGTCCATCAGTGATTAAGGCACACTTGGTACCAAGATTCATCGATTTTAAATAAGCGGTAGGGTAAAGCATTTCTTGCATTCCTGGTCCCCCTGCTGGTCCTTCATATCTAATTACTACAACGTCACTTGCTTTAACCATACCACTTAAAATTCCTTCTACTGCACTATCTTGGCTTTCAAAAACAATAGCAGTTCCTTTAAAATGCAAAATCGATTCATCTACACCAGCAGTTTTAACTACACATCCTTGTGGCGCAATATTGCCATATAATACAGCTAGTCCACCATCTTTTGAATAGCAATTTTCTACATTCCTAATACATCCGCCAACTCGATCTAAATCCATAGAATCATAATAAGATTTTTGCGAATAAGCTTCAATTGTTTTAATTCCACCTGGAGCCGCAAAAAATAATTTTTCCTCTTCTTTTTCTATTACGTAATCAATATTTTTTTGATATATCGTTAAACAATCCAAGTTTAGCAACCCACCATTTTTCAGTTCTTTTAAAATTGCCATTATCCCCCCTGCCCTATGAACATCTTCTACATGATAACTAGAAGAAGGAGCTACTTTGCATAATGTTGGCACGATATGTGAAAGTTTATCAATATCGGCAAGATTAAAATCAACTCCTGCTTCGTTAGCAATTGCTAAAATATGCAAAATTGTGTTGGTTGATCCCCCCATGGCAATATCAAGCTTCATAGCATTTTCAAAAGTAGCTTTTGTTGCTATGTCTCGAGGAGCAACTTTAACATCTTTTTGATAATAATCTATCGTGTTTTTAACAATCATTCTCGCACCTTCTAAAAATAATTCTTTGCGTAATTCGTGGGTAGCAAGTAACGAACCATTGCCTTTTAAAGCTAACCCCAAAGCTTCCAACAGGCAGTTCATCGAATTAGCAGTAAACATACCAGAGCATGATCCACAAGTAGGGCAAGCAGATTCTTCATATTCTTTAATTTTTTCATCGCTGGCATTTTTATCTCCTGCAATTATCATGGCATCAACTAAATCTATAGGCTTGTTATTTTCAGATTTAACTTTTCCAGCTTCCATAGGTCCACCCGAAACAAAAACTGCTGGAATATTAAGTCTCATTGCCGCCATCATCATTCCTGGAGTTATTTTATCGCAATTAGAAATGCAAATCATACCATCAACTTTATGCCCATTTATTATATATTCAATGGAATCGGCAATTAAATCACGTGAAGGCAAAGAATATAGCATTCCGTCATGCCCCATTGCAATGCCATCATCTAAGGCAATAGTATTAAATTCTTTAGCATTAGCTCCCGCTGATATTATTTCTTGAGCAATTAATCTGCCTACTTTTTGCAAATGAACATGCCCAGGAACAAATTCCGAAAATGAGTTTACTACTGCAATTAAAGGCTTTTGTGGATTATACCCTCCAGTGGCATTCCATAATGCTCGTGCGCCTGCCATTTTTTTATTTGCAAAAATAGCTGATCTATATTTTTTCATATTATTCTATTTTACATAATAAATTGTTAATTTTTATATTTAATATAAAAAACAAGTTTTTAGTGCTAATTTTAACTTAAATGTTATTTAAATAAAAATAGTAACAACAGATTGACTAATCAAAATAACTTAATTATATTTTAGGATAATAATTATTACTTTATTTTTATGTTAAATGAAAGCGACAATCCAGCCACGGCAAATCAAAATGAAAATAATCGCTACGAACCAATTCCTTTATATCGCACAACTAACACATTAAAACCCGCCCCCTTATCCAATCTGTTATCAGGAGAAGAAAATAAAGTCAAAAATACCTCTAATATTCATCTTTGGCATTCTTATATTCCTCATTCAAATGAAGAGCTTATGGAAGACCATACAATTCCCACCCTAACGTATTCTATATTACAAAAGGATAAAGAAGCTTCCTATGCCGTTAATAAGATATTTAGAAATGAATTTCCCGTAGTTGTAAAAACATATCAAGGGCAAGATTCACAAAAAGTTATAATAGATTATAACAAAGAATCTCACTTTTTAGAAGTGCAAGATGCCAATAATAAGAATGTGTTATTATCTATACCGGTACAGCAAGAAAATACCGAGCTAGCTTTTCATAAATTATGTAGCAATTGTCTAAATCCCCGATACAATACTTCAAATATTAATCGTTTCATAAATTGGAGAGGCGCTGCCGAAATATGCTCTAATTTTTATAATCAACTTACTGCGGTAACCCCTAATTTTATAAACAGTGTAACCGATTATTTATGGCAAATAGAATTTAATATATCCAAATCTCATCTCCCGTTGCCTTTGGGTACAGGCATGACGATGGAATATAATCCTCAAACAAAAGAGGTTCTTTTCCGTAATAACCAATATGAATTTAAGACAGTAAAGCTTGCCAATAATGAAATTCTTTCTGATATATTTAGCGAAAATAATACAAGTAAAGTAATGCAAGCTTTGGAAGAATTATCTAAAACCAGCAAATATGTTGGTGGACTTATTCCCACTGATAATCCTGCCACTACTTTTATGAAAGTTAAAAAAACATTCTGTAGTCAAAAAAATCAATTAAATCATTTAATACCACAAAATGCTTATGCAAATAAATTAGCAACAAGTAATAATCTTTTAGCGGAAACTCAAGGGTTGCACGGTAGAAGAGAACAACAAAATCAAACAAGAAGAAATCATCCGCGCTGTAGTATACTTTAGTTAAAATATAAAAATATTTACACCCAACAAAATAGAATGTCTAACAATTTATATTCCCTAAAACCAAATTTATTAACTTGTGCAAACAATTTTATGACGAATAAAATGATTAATAGCTTTTTCGGTAGCTTTTATTGCAGACATAATTTGATCTGCCGAAATACCCGTTGTTTTAACATTATTTTGCCAAATTATTATCGTTTCTACTAAGGCGTCGGTTTTGCCACCTTGTGGTATTGATACTTCAAAATCAAGTAAATTTGGTATAAATAAATCGCTTTTTTGAGACATTTTTTGTAAACAATTCATAAATGCATCATAACCCCCATTACCCGAAGAATTTTCGGTATAATATTGATCTTTATATCGTATTTTAATATTGGCAACTGGCAAAAGATTGGTCGAAGAAGTAATAATGCACTCTATAACCTCAAAATCATGCTGAATTTGATTGCCAATAACATCGGCTATAATAAATGGCAAATCAAACGAGGTAATTGATTTTTTTGAATCAGAAATGGTAATAATTCTTTCTAAAACCGATGTTTTTTGTTCCAAAGTTAATAAAATTCCCATTTCTTTGAGATGCATTTCTAAATTTGCTTTGCCCGACATTTTACCCAAAGAATATTCCGTAACTCGGTTGAATCTACTTGGATTTAATTGAGATTTATATAAATTGCCTTTATTATCACCGTCAGCGTGAATTCCCGCAGTTTGAGTAAAAACATCACGCCCAACTACTGGTGCATTATGAGGTATTTTTTTGCCTGAAAACCGTTCAACTAAGTTAGAAATATTTTGAAATTGAGTTTCATCAACATTAATTTTAACATTTAAATGGTCTTGCAAGGTTACAGAAAAATCGATTAAATTTGTATTGCCAGCCCTTTCGCCTAAACCGTTTATAGTGGTATGCACGGTTTTTATTCCTGCCATTACGGCATATAAAGAATTTGCCACCGCCAAACCGTAATCATTATGGCAATGAAATTCAAATATAGAATTATTAAAATTATCTTTCATTTTATTAATAAATTCAGTAGTTTTCCAGGGATTTAAAATTCCCATTGTGTCGCATAAAATAATGCTTTGGGGGCTTAAACTTTGTAAAAAATGTGTTATTTCTTTGACATATTCAAAATCCTCTTCTATTCCTCGAGACCAATCTTCTAAATAAAAACTATATTTTAAGTTATTTTTATTAGCATATTCAATGGTTTTGGCAATATCGCCAATATGCTCTTTTATAGTTTTTTTTAATTGCAGTTTGCAATGCTTTCTTGACCCCTTAGTAAGTAAATTTATTTTTTTGCAATCCGTATCCAAAACCCAATCAATCGATTTATTGAAATCTACAAACGAAAGTACGCTAATTTTATCAACTAAATTATTTTCTTTAGCATATTTAGCAATCTTTTGTATCGATTCCTTTTCTTTATTACTAACTTTACATGAGCCTATTTCTAAAAAATCAACTTTGACATTGGTAAGCAGATTTTCGGCAATTAATAGTTTTTCTTCGGGCGAGAAAGAAACATTGTTTGTCTGCTCTCCATCTCGCAAAGTGGTATCAAAAAAATTTACTTGCATAAAATCTAAATAATTATTAATTAAATCCATTATTAAAATCGATAATAGATTGTTCAATTTCCTCTTTTGAATTCACAACAAAAGGTCCATATCCAAAAATAGGTTCATCTAAAGGCTCGGCACTTAAAAGTAAAATTCTCGCTTCTTCTAAAGATTTTATAATAATATTATTTCCCATTCTTTTAAACAATACTGCTTCACCAGCTTTTATTATCTGATTATCAATAACAATGCTACCCTTGGTTATAAAAATTAAGGTAGTGTAATTTTCTTGTAATTCAAAATCAATTTCATTATTTGCTTTAAGATCTATATCCCAGGCATTAATAGCAGTAAAAGTATTTACGGGGCTTTGATGTTCGGCATATTTACCCGATAAAACTCTTAATGTAGTTCCATTATTATCTAATTTTACAACTGGAATTTTTTCTTTTTTAATATCCTGATATTTAGGTAAGGTCATTTTATATTTTTTAGGTAAATTTACCCAAAGCTGGATTGCTTCAAAAATTCCTCCAGTTTTAGCAAAATTATTGCTATGAAATTCAGAATGTATAATGCCTTTTCCAGCAGTCATCCACTGAATATCTCCTTCCGAAATTATTCCCTCATTGCCTTTATTATCATAATGTTTTACCTCGCCTTGATAAATAATTGAAACAGTTTCAAATCCTCGATGAGGATGCTCCCCTACCCCTCTTTGATGCGAAGAAGGAGAAAAATAGTGAGGTTCTGCATAGTCAAGTAAAACAAAAGGGCTAAGGTCTTGATTATTGGCATCGTTATATGAAAAAATATTTTTAACATAAAAAGCTTCCCCTACCCAATGTTTGCGATCAGTTTTATATATTTTTAAAATAGGTTTTATTTTTTTGTTTAAATTTTTATTCATATAAATATTAAATTAATTAGCATTTAATGGCATTTTAATTTGCATCATAACCAAGAAAACTTCTTTTTTATTTTCGTTCAAATTCTTTAATTTACTTCATACTTAAATGCCAAAATCTAAATATGGATAATCCGTATAACCAATTTCGCCAACTAAAGCGTAGAAAGTTTTTTCATCTGCCTTATTTAATTTAGCGTCCATTTTTATTCTTGTTACAAAATCAGGATTAGCTAAAATAGGTTTACCAAAAGCAACCATATCTGCCCTTTGTTCATTCAGCAATTTTTCTGCCATATTTTTATCAAAAGATTCATTGGCAATATATATTCCGTTAAATATCTTTCTCAAATGATCTAATTTGCTATCCAAGCCAAGTTTTTCTCTAGAGCAGATAAAAGCTATTTGACGCTTGTTAATTTGCTCCACTAACACACTAAATGTCGCTAAAGAATCCGAATCTCCCATACCAAATGCATCGCACCTTGGCGCAATATGATACCCAACACGATTTTTATCCCAAACAGATAATACACCATCTAAAACTTGCAATGGAAAACGCATTCTGTTTTCAAGTGAACCACCATATTCATCGGTTCTTTTATTACTACTATCTTGTAAAAACTGGTCTAATAAATATCCATTAGCACCATGTATTTCAACTCCATCAAAACCAGCATTTTTAGCATTTTTAGCGCCTTGTATAAAACGTTGTACAATTTGTTTTATTTCTTCGGTACTAAGTTCCCTAGGAATTCCAACTGGTTTTGGAGGATTAGTAAGCGGCACAAAAGCAGAGCCTTGTTTGGGACCTATAGCACTTGGTGCAACAGGTGTAGCTCCATTCAAATACATAGGATCGGACATTCTACCTACATGCCACATTTGCAAAAAAATTAAACCATTCTTTTTATGAACAGCATTAGTCACTAATTTCCATCCCTCAACTTGTTTATCGTTATATATTCCGGGAGTATCTGGATATCCTTCACCCATTGGATCGACCGATGTGGCTTCGCTAATTATTAAGCCCACATCAGCTCTTTGAGAATAATACTTTGCCATTAATTCATTTGCTATTCTTTCCTTACCTGCCCTTGAACGTGTCATTGGAGACATTACAATTCTATTTTTTAGAGTTAAGTCGCCAAGTTTTATTGATTCAAAAAGAATTGACATATTAAAAAACAATTAAAGTTAATATATATAAACTATATCAAATCTATAATTGATACTTAAAAAGTAAAGTTATTTATTAAGTAATTATTTTTGGGTAAATGAATTATAATCAATAAAAGTTGCATATAAAAAATTAACAAATTTTATTATTAATATAATATATTTTATCATTTTTTTTATGATTATATCAAAAACTTTAACAGTTCTCTTTGTTTTAACCTCACATTCGATGATGGGTGATACCGACAAAAAGACTGGTGCTTTTCTAGAAGAAATTGCCGTCCCATATTATGAATTTATAAATAGCGGATACAATGTTGAAATAGTTTCTATAGCTGGAGGCGATGTACCTCTTGATCCAGGCGGAGTCACCGATATTAAAAGCCCTGAAAGTAAGCGTTTCTTAAAAGACAAAGAGGCTATGAAAAAAATTGTCAATACTAAGTCGATAGATACTGTTAATCCAGATAAATATGATGCTATATTTTTACCAGGCGGTCATGGAACAATGTGGGATTTGCCTAATAGTAAAAAACTTGGTGAAATAATAGCTAAGACTTTATCAGATAATAAAGTTGTGGCTGCAGTTTGCCATGGTCCAGCTGGTTTAGTTAATGCAAAATTTGCCGATGGCACGTCAGTTGTTAAAGGTAAAAAAGTTTCTGCATTTACAGATAGCGAAGAAAAAGCTATTAAATTAGACGGAGTTGTTCCTTTTATGCTTGAAACCAGATTAAGAGAACTTGGCGCAATATTTAAATCTGCTCCAAATTGGGCACCAATAGCGGTTGAAGACAATAATTTGATAACAGGGCAAAATCCTGCTTCTTCAAAAATGGTTGCCGACTTAGTTATTAAAAATTTAAAAAATAAAAAATAAATTTTATGCAATTAATAATTTGTATATAAATTTTTAAGTTTTACCCAATAAATGAAATAGTTACTTTATTTATTGGGTTTTGTTTAGCAAAAAATTACATCTATTGAGCTTTTTTAATAAAAAGTTAAATATTTGTTACAAGATTATAACCAAGAAAATTCTTTTTTTTGTCTTTGTTCAAATTCCTCAATCTTATTCAGATAATTCATTGTCAAGCCAATTGAATCAAGACCATTTAATAATCTATGTTTTTTAAAATCATCAATTTCAAAGTTAAATTTTTTATCACTAAACAAAATTTCTTGGGCTTTTAGTTCAACGGTTAATTGCGAGCAATTAATTAATTCAGCAATTTGTTCTTTAGGTAAAACAATTGGCAAAATGCCATTTTCAAAGCAATTATTATAAAAAATATCAGCAAACGATTCGGCAATTACACAAGAAATTCCAAAATCCAGCAATGCCCAAGGAGCGTGCTCACGAGACGATCCACAGCCAAAATTACTGCCTGTTAATAAAATTTTAGCATCAAGCTTTTGATTCAAAATAAAATCTTTTACTAAATTGTCATTTTTATATCGCATTTCATAAAATAATTTGCTACCCAAGCCTGTTCTAGTTATGGTTTTTAAAAATTGCTTCGGAATAATCATATCAGTATCAACATTATCAATAGCTAAATAAGCTGTAATGCCAGTTAAATTGGTAAATTTTTGCATAGTTTTAAAGATTAAATTATAAGAATTTTTTTAAAAAAGTTAATATTTTTTTATTATAATCAGGGCTAGTGTTGCTATTTTTAACAAGACTATGACCTTCGTTATCATAAATAATTAAATCAGCATAACCTCCATTTTTTATTACAGCATTTTGTATTAAATGCATGCTATCTTCAAATCTCCAGTCATCTTTGCCGTGAATCATAAGCAGTGGGGACTTTATTTTATCGGCATATAAAAAAGGAGACCTATCGTACATATCTCCAAGATTAATATTAGGATTGCCAATTTGCTCATATGAATCTAACATTCCATTATTTCTCATTGCATCGGGACTATTTACCATATCTACTAGGTCGGTCGGTCCATTAATTTCAATTCCAACTTTAAATTCATAAGGCTCAAAAGCTAATGCCGCCAAAGCCATATATCCACCCCAACTTCCTCCCATTATCCCCACTCGATTTTGGTCAATTTTTGCATAATTTTGCAAAATATAATTTTTACCGTCAATAACATCAAAAAGTGGAGTTTTGCTATGGTCAGGTATACCATTAACGTTTGCCAAATTAATAAAACGTTTGCCATAACCAGTTGATCCTCTAAAATCGGGTGCAAATATTGCATATCCGTTGGTTAATAAACTTTGATAATCAAGTCTGGCATATGAAACAAAATGCGATGTTGGACCGCCGTGAACCGCCATTAATAGCGGATAGCCATTTTTTGGTTTTTTAGTAATTGGCATAAATAAATAGCCATATATATCGTATCCATCTCTTGATTTATATTTTAATAATTCAGGCTTTATAAAAATTGGCAGATAATTTTTATTTTTAATAATATCAATATCTGTATATTGTTTATTCATTAAATTCAGCAAAGCAAACTTACGTGGCTTTGTTTCGGAAGAAATTGACAAAAGAGCAGTATTTTCATACTTATCAAAACCAATAATATTACCATCATCAATTTGCATTAAAAAAATTTTAAACTCATCGGTAAAAATTTTAGTTGTTATTTTGCCAAAAGATTCTATTTTATAAAACCAATATTTTTTATTATATCCAATTTGCATAACATCGGAGTTTTCTGAAATTAACTTAGTAATTTTGCCAGTTTTGATATTAATTTTATACCCTTGTAAAAATTCGCCTTCAAAATCAGACGATAAATACATATTTTTGGTTTTTGAATCATAGCTAAAAGGCTTATAATTAGCGGCTACAGGCGTAAGCAATTTTTCTTTTTTAGCTTTTATGTTATAAGAATATAATTTATATTTTAAATGACCAAGATTTTCACATTCTATAATAATATCGTCAGATTCCATAAACATTGCGACATCTCGATTGGCTGCGGGTTTTTTAATAAGAATTTTTTGCTGAGTTTCTAAATTATATTTATAAAAATATTGTTTTTGTTTTTCGATCGTATTTTCTAAATAAAAAATATTTTTGTCAGAAAAAGTTACAATTCTTATCGATGTTGTTTGGCTACCCAAAATTAGTTTAGTTATTTTGGTATCTCTGTCATATTCATACATCGTGTAATCTCCATTTCCACTTCTGTCATGGGTATAATAAATTATATTTTTGTATAAACGCACCGATGCTATATTACCATTAGATTGCAATAATATTTGCGAAGAATCATCTTTTAAATTATATTGTTTTATATAAAATACCCCTTGTTTTTCGCTAATATATACCATATTATTACAATCTTGATTTATGCAATATATATTACGGATAAACTCAGCATTTTTAAGATAATGCAACACTGGCTGATACGGCTTTGTTGAACAAGAACCAATAACCAGTATTGCAAATATTAAAACTATTTTCATAATTTTATTTATTCTTTATTATCATTTTTATCATATTCATAAATTTTTGGGGATATTGCTTATAATACATTTTTAAATCAATTTCATTTTGCTGAGTTTGCTCCATAATAACGGTCATTAAATCGTCATTATTATATTTATCATAATTATCATTAATATATTTTACATTTAAATCAAAAAATATTTCGGCATCTTGATAGCTCATTGCAGTTAACATAGTTGCCATTGGTCTGCTAACCGAAAATTGCATATAATTAATTGGATAATCCCAATTTCCACCCCAGATATTAAACCCATTACGTTTGAATATTTCAACTACTTGTTTATTTATAATACCTTTTCTTTCGGGTTTTCCAGGTCTTTTAGACGTTCTGTTTATATTAAAAATACCGTTTTTAGGTATAATTGTAGTAATTTCATTTTTTTCAAGCGAAATTCCTATATAAGGATTAAGCAAAGGATTTAAAAGAATAGATAACCCATAACCTCTGATAGAAGTGATATCTCTTGAACCTGTGAGTTTACTACAGCTAAAAGCTCCAGTGTAATTATAGTTATCATCGATGGTTTTAGTTTTAAAGAAAAATAAAAACGTATCATTTTTTACTCCTTTAAATGGGTCAATTCCAAAAATTGGGAATTTAATGTCCACGAGCTGTTTAAAAATATTTTCCACATGTTTTGCAGCTACATCAAGAACTATAATAAAGCCATCATCATTTATATTCCCTGCAAAATCATAATATTTTACTTGCATTTCCTGTAATCTATTATCTAAACAGGCACATTCTTTAGCTTGGATTTTTTTATCATATAATTTAGCTTTTGTTTCTGGAGTAATCGGACTAATATTATTAGCAGTTGCATTAACTGTAATAAAAAAAATAATTAAAAATTTATTAAACATAAAAATAATAACTTATACAAAACATATATTATTAATTACATATAATGCTAATGTCAAACCATTAACATAATTATTTGTTTTTAAATTATCTTTGTATTTTGTTAGAGTGTTGCGAACGCACTATGGAGCAAAGCGACACTGATGAAGTTATTCTGAAGTATGCGCATTATTAACAGAGGCACTTGATTTTGAAACAGAAGTATTTGGCAAACTAGCAATTCCTTATGTTTTTTGTAATTGGTTATTATTATTCGGATCGGTTTGTTTTATTAGGATTTAACAATGAATTTTTATGATCTTCATTTTTCATTAAAGCTGTCTTTACGTGACTAGACATTTTAGCAAAAGCACCGTGACGATCTTGATGATTATCTCTAGCTTCTTCTACTCTATTCTGCTTATTGGCATCGTGAATACACGAAAAATTTTGCCCTCTATGCGTTATGACGGGGTTTCCTTTTTTATCTGTTTCTAAAGCAGTCATATATTGCTCATTTTCTGCTGGATATTTAATATTAAAGGAATACATATTATAAAGCTTTCTTGTTTGAAGCTCTTCGTCTGACATTAAAATGGCACAATCGCAACATAATATTTTATTTTCTAAAGCACTTACACACAACCCATTACGTTGAGATTTAGGAAGGAATCCTTTATCTGCAAAACTAACTATATTTTTGCATTCAGCTATTCCCTCCCAATGTAAAGCATGCAATATTTGATCAAATGCACGAAAATGTTCAAATACAGTCTTAATATGTGGTGGAAAACCTATAAATGGTATTGACAACGAATGACTATTAAGAAATGATTGATTATGAATCAATGTTACCTGAATATCTTTCTTGTCAAAGCTTTTATTAGCCAAAGATTCTGTCTCCACGTAATCTTTTATCATTTTTTTTACTATAGTGCTGTTATCCGATCCGTATGAAGAAAAATAGTGCATCATGGCATGATTTTCTCCCTTAGGGGATGATATATAAATAACAATACATGGTCTTTGTCCGTAAGTAGCAAGTGTTTCATGTTTCGGGGCTACTCGATAAGTATAAATATCTTCAGGCGGAATAAGGTTATTTGTGGCAACTTCAAGCTCTTGAGCAATCAGACGCTGTTTTTGAATATAATCTGTATGTTTTTCAAAACCATGATAACGAGGCTCAAAACTTTTATCTCTTATTGTTGCTCTTCTTGAAAAGCTTAAATTATCAACACTACTTTTATTAGCCATAGTTTTTTATTACTTTGAAGATATTAAAATTAATAAATTATCGTGTAAATTATCTAATATGCTATGCAAAACTAAACTAATTTCTCAATATTATCAATAAAGTTAGCAAGCTGATTGGCATCAATCCAAATATTGGCATAATGACTATAATCAGTTAAATAATTTTTATTAAGATAGTCTTTCTGTTTAGCATTTAGACGTATTTTTTTCACAAAATTACATGCCGTATCTTCTTTGCAAAAATAATGATAATTGGCGTTTAAAAGATTTCCAATCTGCATAAAAGTTTCTTCGGCATTAATTTCTATTACTTTTACTCCTTTTTGGGCAAAAAACAAGTTGGTAAATCCAGCGCCGTGTACACCAACAATAATTTTAGCATCATGAAATGTTTTAGCTTGGTCTACCACCGATAAACTTTCTAATTTAACAATTTTATAACCTTTTCTTGTCATTAAATTTCTAATTTCTGCCGAATTTTCAACTGCCCTTAAACCGTCATCATCTCTATCAATATAAATTTTATTTATAGCAGGCGCTTGGTAATTTGGAATAATAAGATTGTTTAAAAAATCCTTAATCCAAAAAGTAAAAGCCTTCTCTCCCTTGTCTTGGTTATTACCAATAATATTTGTCGAAATTATATTTGTAGCCTTAAAATATACTTCTTCGTTTTGGGCAACTACTGGTTTTATATTAAGTAATTTAAGAGTTTCTTTTTGAAATTTATTAGCTTGAAACTCATATGAAAACCATAATTTGTCAAAATGCAATCCAGATTTTTGAATTAAATATAATCTTGGCAAAATTTGAACAATCCAATGAAAATAATTATTTGTTCCACAGCTATCAATTACCGCTAATGTGCCATCAAAATTAACTTTTTGATAATTTTTTATATCAAAATTTACAAAATCTTTTTTAGCAGTATAAGGATGTAAAACTTTTTTGATAATATTATTTTTTGAATCTATAATAATTTTTTTATCAGAAAAAACCGATCCATTTGGTATTTGCAAAACAAAGTTATTCTCTTTTTCTAATTCAATATTAATTTGCTTACAATCATTGCAAACAGCAAAAGCATAATTAATATAAAAAAATAATAAAAATAAATATTTTATCACCCTAAATTAATTCTCTAAAATCTATTAAATGCCCAGCAATAGCGGCGGCGGCGGCCATAACAGGAGACATTAAATGGGTGCGACCTAAATAACCTT
>JANYEN010000064.1 GCA_025363115.1 Alphaproteobacteria bacterium
GGGATTAAATCGAGAAAGAGCTAGTTTTGAGGTACGTGACGTACATCCTACTCATTATGGAAGAATTTGCCCTATAGAAACTCCAGAAGGTCAAAATATAGGATTAATTGGAAGTTTAGCAACATATGCTATAATCAATAGATATGGTTTTATAGAAACTCCTTATAGAAAAGTAGTAAATAATGTTATTACTAATGAAATAGAATTTATGGATGCCTCCAAGGAATATAGTTATTATATTTCTCAAATCGATGTTAATAGCAATGGCGAAGGTGGCACTTTTTCTCAAGAGCTCATTAGCGCAAGAAAAAGCGGAGAGTTTATAATGGTTAATTCCGATAGCGTTCAATATACCGATGTTTCACCTAAGCAAATTGTTGCTATAACTCCATCATTAATACCTTTTTTAGCAAATGATGATGCTAAACGTGCTTTGATGGGTTCTAATATGCAACGACAAGCCGTGCCTTTGATTTCTACAGAAGCTCCTTTGATAGGTACTGGTATGGAATCTTTTGTTACTAAAGATTCGGGGGCTGTTATAATTGCTAAAAGATCGGGAACGGTAGTATATGCAGACTCAATGTCAATTATAATTAAAGCGGAAGGAGATAAGGGCTATGAAATAGATTCTTATGAATTAAAAAAATTTGTTAGATCCAATAATAGCACATGCATTAATCAAAATTCTATTATTAGGGTAGGCGAAAAAGTTTCTAAGGGCGATGTTATAGCGGATGGTCCAGCAGTTAGCAATGGCGAAATAGCGCTGGGTAAAAATTTGTTAGTAGCTTTTATGCCCTGGAAAGGTTATAATTTTGAAGATTCAATAGCTATTTCTGAAAGATTATCTCAAGAAGAAGCATTTACTTCTATACATATTGAAGAATTTGAAGTAACGGTTAGAGATACGCGATTGGGAGCAGAAGAAATAACTAGAGATATTCCCAATTTGTCTAGCGAATATATGAGGTTTTTAGATGAAACTGGAATTATTCATAATGGCGTAAATGTAGGACCTGGCGATATATTGGTGGGTAAAGTAACGCCTAAAACTGAAGTACCGATAACAGCAGAAGAAAAACTTCTTAGAGCTATTTTTGGTGAAAAAGTGGCAGAAGTTAAAGATTCATCATTAAAAGTTCCACCTGGAGTATTTGGAACGGTTATTGGGGTAAATATTCTGACAAGAAGAGGTAACGAATTAGATCATAGAGCAAAACAACAGCAAAATGATGAAGTTGAAGAAGTTAAACAATCTTACCAAAAAAAAGTTAATATTATTAATGCGTTTTTTGATTTGGAAATTTTAAAAGTTTTTAAAGAATCTCAAGTAGTTATAAAAGAAAAAAATAAAACTAAAGAAATTGTAGTCAATGAAGATTCCATTCAAAGTTTTTCTACTAGAGAAAAATTTAATTTTACTACTACGGATGCTAAAAAACAATCATCTTTGTCCGCATTAAAGGTAGAATACTTAAATATTGTAGATTATTTAAAAAACACCTCTGAAACAAAAATAGGTAAATTAATTCAAGGAGATGATTTATCAGCAGGAGTATTAAAAGTTATTAGAGTTTATATTGCTACCAAAAGCAAATTACAACCAGGAGATAAAATGGCTGGTCGCCACGGAAATAAAGGCGTAGTTGCTAGAATTGTTCCAGTAGCTGATATGCCTTTTTTGGAAGATGGCACACCAGTAGATATAGTATTGAATCCACTTGGAGTAGCAGCTCGGATGAATATTGGTCAAATTATGGAAACTCATTTAGGTCTAGCATCTCGTTTATTAGGCAAAAAAATTGATGTAATGCTAAAAAATAATGCTGAATCTAATGAAATATTGGCATTTTTAAATGAAATTTTAACAGACGATGATTTAAAAAAACGTTTGAAAGCAATGAATCAAGATGATTTATTAAAAGTTGCTAAAAGCTATAGAAACGGCATACCTTTTGGTACCCCTGTATTCGAAGGTCCCGATGTTACTGAAATTGAAAGAATGATTGCATTAGGAGGCGGAGATATCAGCGGACAGGTTGATTTATACGATGGATACACTGGCGAAAAGTTTGATCGTAAAATTACTATTGGATGTATTTATATGATGAAGCTTCATCATTTAGTTGATAATAAAATTCATGCAAGATCAGTGGGGCCTTATAGTTTAGTTACTCAGCAACCATTGGGAGGTAAATCACATTTTGGTGGTCAACGTTTTGGAGAAATGGAATGCTGGGCAATTCAAGCCTACGGCGCAGCTTATACATTGCAAGAAATGCTGACTGTAAAATCAGACGATGTAGAAGGTAGAACTAAAATGTATGAATCTATTGTAAAAGGAGAAATGCATTTTGATTGTGGCGTTCCCGAATCTTTTAATGTATTATTTAGAGAACTAAGAGCATTATGCTTTAATATCAAACTAGAGAATAATGAATAAGTATTAATTTGTAAGATTATGACAACAACAATTCAAAACGATACATTAGTTAGCAAAGACGTCATTAGCCTTTTTGGAAGGTCAGAAAAACACATTAGATCAATTGGAGGTATATCAATTAAACTTGCTGGTCCTGAAGACATTTTATCCTGGTCTCATGGGGAAGTTAAAAACGATGAAACTATTAATTATCGAACATATAAGCCAGAAAAAGACGGTTTATTATGTGCTAAAATTTTTGGTCCTACTCGTGATTATGAATGTCAATGTGGCAAATATCGCCGTATGAAATATAAAGGAATTACTTGCGAAAAATGTGGTGTTGAAGTAACTGTCTCGAAAGTTAGAAGGGAGCGTTTAGGTCATATAGATTTGGCTAGCCCAGTCGCTCATGTGCTATTTTTAAAAGGAATAAACTCAGTTATTAGTATAACATTAGGGATGACTCTTAAAGATGTAGAAAGAATTTTATACTATGATGCACATGCAGTTGTTGATCCTAAAAATACAACTTTAAATAAAAAACAAGTTTTATCTAATGATCAATTGTCTCAATTTTTAGATGAATTTGGAGAAAGTTTTGAAGTAATGGCGGGACCTGAATGTATAAAAAGATTGCTATCGGATATTGATCTTATTAAAGAAATAGATACCTTGCATCAGCAAATATCTACCATTAAATCGGATATTAAACGTCGGGCGTTGCTGAAACGTGCCAGAATGTTAGGAGATTTTTTAAAATCTGGTAATAAGTTAGAGTGGATGATTCTAACAAGAATACCTGTTTTACCGCCAGATTTAAGACCATTGGTTTTTTTAGATGGAGGAAAAATAGCTTCTTCTGATTTAAATGAACTTTATAGAACTATTATCGCGAGAAACGATCGTTTAAAAAAGATGATTGAATCTCAAGCTCCAGAAATTATTCTTATAAATGAAAAAAGAATGCTCCAAGAAGCAGTGGATGCCCTTTTTGATAATTCTAAAAAAATGGTTACCAAAAGCTCCTCTGATAGAGCATTAAAATCTTTAAGTGAATCCTTAAGAGGTAAAAACGGTAGATTTAGACAAAATTTATTAGGTAAAAGAGTAGATTATTCAGGAAGATCGGTAATAGTTGTAGGCGCTTCACTAAAGTTGCACCAATGTGGCTTACCTAAAAAAATGGCATTAGAATTATTTAAACCATTTATATTTTCAAAATTAATGCTATACGGTAAGGTAACTTCTATCAAAATAGCAAAGATGATGATCAAAAGTGAATTGCCAGAAGTGTGGAATATTTTAGATGAGGTTGTAAGAGAACATGTAATATTGTTAAATAGGGCTCCTACCTTACATAGATTGGGCATCCAAGCTTTTGAACCTAAACTTATAGAGTCTAAAGCTATTCAATTACATCCTTTATCTTGCAAAGCTTTTAATGCAGATTTTGATGGCGATCAAATGGCTGTTCATATACCACTTTCTATTGAAGCTCAAATTGAAGCTAGGGTGCTAATGATGTCTTCTAATAATATATTAAGCCCTCAAAATGGACAACCTATGATTGTTCCTACTAAAGATATTACGGTAGGGCTATATTACATGACTTCTCCTATGACTGATACGGTAGGAAATAATAAGGCATTTGCAAGTTATAATGAAATAGTTAGAGCTTTAGATGATAAAAATATCGTAGTTAATAGTGAAATTAACTATTATTATAGTTATTCTAGCGAACCAAATAAAACATATAGTGCAAAAACTACTCCAGGTAGAGTTATGTTATATAATCTCATTCCTAACGACGGACAATTATCTTTTGATAAAGTTAACGTAGTATTTAATACTAAAAACACTGGTATACTTTTAAACGAAATTTATAAAATTTATGGTACTAAGACTGCAGTTATATTCGCTGATAAAATAATGAGTCTAGGTTTTGAATATGCTACAAAATCAGGCGTATCTTTTGGTAAAGATGATATGGTTGTTCCTAAATCAAAATGGGATCATGTTGATAAAACTTTTATTAAAATTAAAGAAATTGAGCAACAATATTCTGCTGGATACATTACACAACGTGAGAAATATAATCAAGTTACCGATTATTGGTCAGAATGCACCGATAGAGTATCAAAAGATATGATGAAGGAATTATCTAAAAACATTACCGATAGCAGAGTTAATTCGATGTATATTATGATGAATTCTGGTGGTAGAGTATCGGAACGTTTAATGATGCAGGTTGCTGGAATGAGAGGATTAATGGCAAAACCTTCGGGAGAAATTATAGAAACTCCAATTATTTCTAATTTTAAAGAAGGTTTGACTGTTTTGGAATATTTTAATTCGGCTCATGGAGCTAGAAAAGGAGTAGCCGATACAGCTCTTAGAACAGCAGATGCCGGATATTTAACCAGAAGACTTGTTGATGTTGCCCAGGATTGTGTAATTATAGAATATGATTGCGGTACCAATAACGGTATAAGTTATTCTCTCAAAATAGAGCATGATATGCAAAATCAAAGCTTTCATGATATTGTTTTTGGTAGAGTTTTAGCAACCGATGCTTTTGATAGAGACGGAAAAGTTATATTGGAAACAGGCATATTAATCGGAGATAAAGAGGTAGAAATCTTGGAAAAAATGAATGTTAGCGAAGTTAAACTAAGATCGGTAGTAACATGTGATACCGATAGAGGAATATGTGCTAAGTGTTATGGGTATGATCTTGCCAGAGGACAAATGGTTAATATTGGAGAGCCAGTAGGAATAGTGGCAGCTCAGTCTATTGGTGAGCCAGGCGCACAGCTTACTATGAGAACCTTTCATATAGGTGGAGCCAGCTCAAAAACTATTGAAAAATCAGCAATTATTGCAATTATTGATGGAAAAGTAAAATTCCATGATATTAAAATCGTTATTGATAAAGAGGGAAATCAGATAGTTGTTAGTAATAATTCTTCTATTTCTCTGCATGACAAAGAAGGACATGAGGTATTTAAAGAAATAGTGCCTTATGCTTCTAAAATAAATATTCAAGATAATGTTAATGTAAAAAAAGGAGATAAAATTGCAGAATGGGATCCTTATAATAGTTATATTGTTTCTGAATACGTTGGTCATATTAAATTTCATGACATGATAGCTGGCGTAACATATAAAGAAAAAAATGATGATGGTTTGGGGGCATCCCATAAAATTATTGTAAAATGGTGGGCGTCAGTTAAATCTTTAAATCCTCATATCGAATTATTAGACAAAGATAATAACCCCGTTAAATTAGACCATAGCGGAAAAAACGTTAGGTATCTATTGCCTACTAATTCTATGATTATTTTAAAAGAAGGTGACTTAATTCATCCTGGCGATAAAATTGTCCGCATTCCCCGTGAAGGAACCAGAGTATTAAAAGATATTACTGGAGGTTTACCAAGGGTTGAAGATATTGTGGAAGCCAGAGTTCCTAAGCAATCAGCTATTGTGGCTGAAATAGATGGAATAGTTGAATTTTTACATGAATATAGAGCTAAAAATCGAATTGCCATTAAATCTTTAGATAGCGACCAAGTAGTTCATTATAGCATTCCTAAAGGTCATTACATTCAAGTGCAAGATGGTACTTTTGTAAAAAAAGGAGATATTATAGTTGACGGAGATTTAGACCCTCATGATATTTTAGCAGTAGGAGGTATTCCAGCATTGACCAAATACATTGTAGATGAAGTTCAGCAGGTATATCAATTGCAAGGAGTAAAAATAGATAATAAACATATCGAAATTATTGTAAAATACATGTTGCAAAAAGTAGAAATTATTGACGCAGGGGATGCTGATTTTAATAATGGTCAGCAAATCGATTTAAATCTTGCTAAAGATATTAATTCTACATTAATTACAGAAGGTAAAAAACCAATGGTTTACGAAACTAGACTACAGGGAATTACAAGAGCTGCAATCCAAACTGAATCATTTATTTCGGCAGCTTCTTTTCAAGAAACTACCAGAGTATTAACAGAAGCTGCAATTTCCGGTAAAGTTGATTACTTGCGTGGAATGAAAGAAAATATTATTGTAGGCAGATTGATTCCAGCAGGAACAGGTTATGTTATTGAAAAAATTAAAGCTAATGCTAAGCTAAATCAACAAGAAGCTCAAGTATTAACAAAATAATTATTGTTTGGTTGAAAATTCTATCCTAAATATATCGCACATCCATTCCAAATGAGGTGCGGTAATTTGGATATTTTTTAAGATTTTATCTATTTTAGGCAATACAAAATATCCTTCCACCATTTTGCCAAGCAATATAAGTGAGTTTTCTATATCATTTATAGTTAACAAATTGGTATTAACATTGTCACTTAATAAATTGTTTTTTATTGTTGTTAAATTTTCACTATTTAGCATTTTTTGCCACAAAATATTTCCAATTTCAATACCAAATCTTTTGTTTCGTGAATGCTCACTATTGCATACCATCATTATGTCTCCAATGCCTGCCGGAGAAATAATCGTACCAGGATGTCCATCTAAAGCTAAAACTATTTGCTGAACTTCCATTATTATTTCTGAAAGCATTTTATATATTTTATTGTTATATAAATTTGGATTTGCATTTGTGGCAATGCAAAAGTTATTTATTAACGCTTCTAAAATACCTATTTTTATAGCAATAGTTCCTTTTATAGCCCCCAAAATTTGTACTCCTGTTATATCGTTGGTTGTATATAAGGTTATATTGCTGTGTGCAAAACAATCAAATATAATTCCATAATTTTGATTATCTTCGGTGGCTAGGCTTACACAAGTTGATATTCCATCAATTATACCATCCGCAAAAGATGGTCCTGAAAAAACAAAAACTTTATTATTTGGCAAGATTTTTTTGATATAATTACTAAATAGCAAATCGCCTATGTTTGATGATAAACCGCTAAAACCTTTACTGCATAAAACAATATTTGCTGTGCTATTTGCCAATGCTAATTTTTGTATAATTTGGTTTACCGCTAATGCGGGTACCGTTACAAAAGCAATATCTGCATTTTCCATTGCTTGATTAAAATCCAAAGTAGCTTTAGCATTAATTTTGTAATTAGATAAATGTTTTTTGTTATAACCAGTTAAATTTATGCTATCTACAATTTCACTATCAACACTATATATCCAGGTTTGATAATTGATATTTTTGCTAATAACACCGGCTAATGCCGTACCTAATTGACCTGAGCCTATTATAACTACTTTTATAATATTACTGTTTGCGATATATTTTTTGATAAATAAAAACTAAATTTCAACTACTTTACATTACCCTAAATGTCAATTGTTATTGACATTTAATCAACGTTAATTTTAATATATTTTATAAAATTTTTTAAAAAAATGAAATTTATTGTAGAACCAGACTTTGAAGGCATAAGATTAGATAGATTTTTAAAAAAACAAGCAAATTTAACCCATAGCGTGATCTGCAAGCTTATTAGAAAAGGCAACGTACTAATTGATGGTTTAAAAATAAAAAATATTGATTTAAGTTTAAAAACTGCGCAAATTATTATTATAAATAATTATATTTTTAATGCAATACCGCCTAAATTAGAGTCTTTTATTAATAATAAAGTTGTTCAAAATATAAAAGATAGAATTAAATATCAAGATCAAAATTTGGCAATTATCGATAAACCCGCTGGTTTGGCCAGTCAAAGCGGAGGTAGTTTAAAATATTCGCTTGATGATATAGCGAGAGTTATATGGCCTGACCAAGCAAAAATTGTGCATAGGTTAGATAAAGATACCTCTGGTTTAATAATTATTGCTAAAAATAGAATTACTGCTACCAAAATTTTTTTAGCTTTTGAAAATCGGGAGGTAGAAAAAGAATATTTGGCGGTTTTATCTCCAATTCCAAAGCAGACCACGGGAGTAATTACAACTAATATTGCTAAAGCCCAAACGCAAGGCAAGTTGCATAAATCTGAAAATAGCGACATCGAAGGAAAGCTTTCTATCAGCGAATATGAAGTAATTAAAATTGATGAAAAAAAAAATATTGCATTGGTTAAATTTATGCCAAAAACAGGCAGAACTCATCAAATAAGGCTACATGCAAGTTATATTGGTTGCCCAGTTGTAGGAGATTTTAAATATTATGGAAATTGTGATTTATCAAAAAATTTGCAATTATTGGCTTACAAAATAAATATAGCCGATATTACTCCAAATCAACAAATAACCGCAGATATTCCTAATTTTTTCTTGCTTAATTTAACTAATTTATAAAGTTAGTTTTGGTCTATCAAGCCATATATTTTCTTCCATATAACCTCTAGATTATTTAGTGGCAAAGAAGTCTTTTGTAAAAGTGGAATTTTTTGGTCAAACAAAATAACGTTTTTTTTAATTAAATCTTGATGAAATATAGGTTGTTTTTGACGTTGTTTTAAAGGGGAAAAAACATATAAAATCTTTTTTAGATTTGTTAAAATACTAATTTTTTCTACGTTATATCCAAAATAAAATAAATACTGAGCTTTATATAAAAAACTATAATAATAATCCATATTTTTTGATTTATTAAAATTAAAAATATAACAAGATACTTTTCCGTCAAACATTATTTTTATTTTATTATAGATTTTGGGAGAATTAATTTTGATAGCAATAAAAATAAAACAGTCAAAATCTTGAGCGAATTGTATTATATTTTTACAAAACTGCTCTATTAATTTAAAAGAATAATTATTGCTAGCATTATCAATTTCCGCCCAAAGCATAGGATGGGTAATATTTGTGGTAATGGGCATTATATTATAATCAGGAACTTTGTCATTTACTAAAATTCCCCTATAAAACAAACATTTAAAGCGAAATTTTTTTGGTATATCTATTAAATTTGAAGATATAATATGCTGGGCTAGTTTAACTATTGAACCAGTAGTATAAAATTGAATAATTTTAGCTGAAATAAAAAAATTTTTTTGTAAATAGGTGGCAAATTTTTGTTGTTTAACGTTATCAATAATAATTAATTTCACATTTTTATTAAATGTAAAATTAATTTTTATATTAAATTTTAATCGTTTTAATAATATTAAAAAATAAATCCATAATATATTCTGCTGTTCTATTTTTACCGTTTCATTGCAAGCCTGATATAAAGTCTCTTTTTGAGGATTAAATTTTTTATTATT
>JANYEN010000041.1 GCA_025363115.1 Alphaproteobacteria bacterium
TGGTAATCAAGTTAAGATTTAATTTTTTATTAAAAATGCCAAATTATACCAATAATTATCAATTGACTTTTTTGAATCAAAATCAAATTACTAAAGATGTAATTGTTAATCAAAATATTGCTATTATTGATAGCATAACCCATATTAAAGCTATTGATTATACGTCTACTCCACCGACAAACCCTAATGCAAACGATGTTTATTTAATAAATAATGGTGCCACGGGAGCATGGGTTGGACAAGATCAAAAAATTGCCATTTTTCAAAATAATGCATGGCTGTTTATCGCTCCTGGCGTTAATTGTATATGTAATGTTTTATATTATTATGGATGCTTGATCTATAACGGTTCTTATTGGAAAGTAGCGGCAAATCTTCCAAAAATAGGTGATTATAAACTTTCAGCCCAAAGAACCGACCACGACAATTGGATGCTTTGCGACGGGCGAGCAATTTCACGCTCTAGGTATAATCAGTTATTTAATTTAGTTTCGACAACTTTTGGGGTAGGGGATGGGTCAACTACGTTTAATGCTCCTAATATTGCCAGGAATTCGCTTTCACAAAACTCATTTATATTTTTTGGATTAGTGTAGTTGAAATAAAAAACTTGATAGTTTTTAATAATAATTATTTATTTGTATAAAATCGAGCTTAATATAAATTATTATTCATTTTTTCTATAACAGATGCTACTTGCATCATTGTATGGTCGTGCAAATAATTGCCAATCACCTGAATTCCAATGGGTAATTGTTCGATTTGAGATTTGCCAACTGGAACCGAAATAGCGGGAAGTCCTGCCAAATTAACGCCAACCGAAAGAACATCGTTTAAATAAACTGTTATCGGGTCGGTTGGTTTTTCGTCAATAGAAAAAGCTAAGTTAGGGGTAATTGGGCAAACAATAGCATCAACATTTGCAAATACAGCATCAAAGTCGTTTTTAATAAGGCGTCTAACTTTCATAGCTTGAACATAATATTCTTGATATTTGCCAGCTGAAAGCACAAAATTACCTAAGCAAATTCTACGTTTTACTTCTTTACCAAAGCCTTCTCCACGGGTTTTTATATATATGTCGGCAAGAGAATCGCCTTCTTCGCGTACCGAAAACCCATATTTTATACCATCAAATCTTGCCAAATTACTAGCCGCTTCTGCCGTTGTTAAAACATAATAAGTTGAAATTCCTAAACTAGCATGAGGTAAAGAAACTTCAACAATTTTAGCCCCAGCTTCCTCTAGATGTTTTTTAGTATTTTCTAAAACTTTTACAATATCTTTGTGCATTCCCTCAACAATATACTCTTTAGGTATGCCAATTTTTAAGCCTTTTACTCCATTGTTAATTTTTTCACTAAAACTATTAAATTGTTTATACTTATGAGGTATAGAAGTAGAATCTTTATCGTCAAAACCGCTAATAATATCAAGTAAAAGAGCCGCATCCTGCACGTTATTGGCAAAAATACCCGCCTGATCTAATGAACTAGCATAAGCTATCATTCCATATCTAGAACAAAGCCCATAACTTGGTTTAACTCCAACTATTCCACAAAAAGCGGCGGGTTGCCTAGTGGAACCTCCAGTGTCAGTGCCAGTGGCAAATATAGAAGAATTTTCGGCTACCGAAACTGCAGAGCCACCCGAAGAACCTCCAGGAGTCAATTTTTTATGACTAAATCTAGCGTCTCGATGAGGGTTAATCGATTCCCCATAGTAGCTATTAGTAGTCATTGAACCCATTGCAAATTCATCCATATTGGTCTTGCCTATCATAACAGCTCCTTCGTTAAAAAGTTTATAAGTTACCGTTGATTCATATGGTGATATAAAATTTGATAGCATTTTAGAAGAACAGGTAGTTAAAATATCTTTAGTGCAAAAAACATCTTTAATTGCACATGGAATTCCATCTAATTTTTTTTGTTCATTTTTAGCAATTCTTTGATCCGTCATTTTTGCTTGCTCTAAAGCTTTTTCGGCGGTAATTGTAACAAAAGAATTATTTTGAGAATTTTTTGCTGTTGTTAGATATTCTTGAGTTAATTCAGTGGCAGAAATTTTTTTGTTTTTTAAATTTTCTAATAACGAGGTAATTGAGCGCATAAATTTTTTAATTAAAAATCATAATAAAATTCATTTTTGAAACACGGCGGTATGAGCATCACCGATTATTTCATTTCTTTTAAAAAGATTAATTTGGTTGATATAATTAATTGCTAAAATAAACGAAAAAAATCTAAAAATATTATTGATAATTTTAGAGCTAATGCTTGTGGATTTAGATATATTATTTTTAATACCTTCGTAAACATACCTTGGAGTATGAGCAACTTGCAATGGCTCGGCGTGGTATTCAATTAATTTTAAATTATATTTTGAAGCCAAATATTCAAAAGTTTTTTTACCAATTCCTAATTGATGATGAGGAGGAATATCAAAAATATTATCAAAACTTTTAGCAAAGCCCGCAGGATTAGGAACTGCCAACAATAATATTCCTTCTTTATTTAAATTATTAATACATTTTTCAAATATTTCATTAAAATTATCTAAATGTTCAAAAACCTGAAATGAAACAATTGCATCAAATTTTTGTTCAATATCCTCAGTTAACTTAAATCCGTCGGCTTTGCATTTTTGGACGGCTTCAGGATTAATTTCTATTCCAACCAAATTATCGACAGCATTTCTAATTTTTTCTAAAAATATGCCAGATCCACATCCAAATTCTGCTAATGAGTTAGGTTTATATTTTTTAATTACCTCGATTGCAATATCATATTCAAACCTGTTTAATCCATAATATTCAGGTATTTTAGAAGCAATATGTTGATAAAATTTATCATCTCCCGCAAAAGTAGGATAAAAAAAATTGCAATCACAGATTAAACAATTATATTTTGTAATTTCTTTTTCAGCAAAACACAAAAAGGGATTAAAATTAAATCTTGCTTTCCATTTAGAAATCAAATTTTTTACTAAAAAAACTTTAATTTTAAAGAATTTTTGAGAATCGCATATTGGACATGCAATTTTTGGCATATTACAAATACAATTTAATATTAAATGTTTACCGATAAAATTAACTTTTTAAAAGTCAATTTTATTAAAATGTATAAAAATGGTTGAAAAATATTTATTTGCTAGATTACATAAAATTAATGTAAAAATAATTTTTTATTAAATATATGAATAATTTTTATAAAGAAAATAAGGTAACTTTTCAGCTGAGTAAACTTGCTTTCTTTTTTATAGCAATTTTTGCATTTTATATTCAATTTCATGGTAAGGTTAGCCCAGGAGGAGGATTTCAATCGGGAATTACTTTGGCTATTTTATTTATAATTTATGAATTATTATTTTATACGATAGATCAAAATCCTAAAAAGCAAATTAAAGACATTGTTTTTATTATTTTGGCTACAAGCGGAGTTTTAATTTATGCGTTTACAGGTTTTGCTTGCTTTTTATTTTTAGGGTCATTATTCGATTATAGTTTTTTGAATAAAAATTCAATTTTGGGTCAACAAATTGGCATTTTTTGTATAGAATCAGGTGTAGGACTGGCAGTTTTTGGTTCTATGATGACTATTTACCGCTCCTTATTGAGAGAAGTAATCTTATCAAAAAATTAGCTATTTTAAATGTTTT
>JANYEN010000007.1 GCA_025363115.1 Alphaproteobacteria bacterium
ATATAACAAAGGGGTAGATTTAATTTTATTTTCCACTATGATCATTAGCTCTGTTTTTGGGGTTCATCTGGGGCTAAAATGGCAGGAAAAATAAATGCCAAATTTTTAAAACTAACTTTTGCCCTTATTATTACTGCAATTTGTATTCAATTTATATTAATTACTTTTATTAAAGATCCAATTAGTTTATTTATAGTTTTTGGCTAAATCATATAAACATTTGATAAAATTACTGTCAACACCCACAACTGGCACTCTTATATAAAAAGGAACTTTATGCTCATGAGCCAATTCTTTATATTCAATATCCAGCTCAACCAATGTTTCGGAATGTTCTGACACAAAAGCTATTGGCACAACTACTACCCCTACCCCATCTTTTCCTGCCCTTTCAATTTCGGCAACCGTGCTAGGCTCTAACCATTTTAATGGACCCACCTTGGATTGATAACAAATTACATAATCATTGGGAGGTAATTGACTCATCACTGCCTCTACGCTGGCTATGACATGTTTTTGATATGGGTCTCCTTTATTGACAATTTTTTGAGGCAAGCCATGGGCCGAAAATAATATCCTGCATCCACTTTTAAGATGTGGCTTGATTGTTTCTACCACAGCCACAATAAAGCTTTTATTGGTTTCATAGCTATTAATTTTATTAGTTTTTATATCAAACTTGTGTTTTTTACATTCATACATCCATTCATTAAAAAAACTTTGCGTAGTAGTTGTGGAATATTGAGGATAAAGAGGTAATAAAATAATTTCATCAGGGTTCCAATCTTTAATAACTGGCAATAAAGTTTTAATTCTGGGTTCTGCATATCTCATTGCTACAAAAACTTTATATTGAATGTCTTTACCGTTTTTAACTTCAGAATTTTTAGAAAACATATTTTGCAAATGATCGGCTTGAAGTAAAGTATTTTCTAAAATTGGCGATTTTCCTCCCATTTCTTTATAAATTTCTTTAGCAAATGGGGTACGTCTTTTGGCAAGAAATTTAGCTAATAAATATCTAAACGGGTTAGGCAAAGTAATAATTGCTTCATCATTAAATAAGTTAAATAAAAAAGAATTAACTTCGTCAAGAGAACTTGGACCACCTAAATTAAACAACACAACGGCTTTTTTACAAAATAATAAATGCGGGTCGTTAATCATGTTTTTTTAAAATTAATACTCGGTTTCTTCCACCCATATCATCAATAATATTACTGCTGTAATTATTCAATAGTCCAGCTATTTTTAAAACATTTGTTGCTTGATTAAAGCCTATTTCTAATAAAATTAATCTAGGTTTATTTTGGCATAATAATATAGAGTTTATAATAGCTTTATAAAATAATAAACCATTATTACCATCAGTCAAAGCTTTTTGCGGTTCATAATCTTTAACTTGACGTTCAAGATTATTAAAAGTTTTTTTATCAATATATGGGGGGTTTGATATTAAAATATCACAATTTTCAATAATTTCAACATTATTTTTAATATTTAACATATCTTGTTGTAAAAAATCAGCTTTTACTTGCAAATAATTGGCATTTTTAGCTGAAATCTCAAGAGCATTGTTATCTATATCAACTAAAACTAATTTAGATAATTCAATATTTTTAGCAATTGAAATTCCTAAGCAACCGCTACCAGTGCCTAAATCTAAAACTCTTTCGCCTCCTTTGCAGTTAATTATAGCATTGTGAACTAAAATTTCAGAATCACACCTGGGTATTAAAACATGTTTATTAACTAAAAATTTATATCCAAAAAAATATTGATATCCCAAAATATAGGCTAACGGGATGCCACTTTTTCTTTGGGCTATAATTTTATTTGCCTCTATTTCGTCAAATTCTTTATTGCTAAATAAAGCTTGATTAATTTTTAAACCAGTAATGTGTTCAAATATTTTTTGAGCTTCATCTTGATGATTGGCAAATCCAATTGTTTGAATTTGTTGATTGATAAAATGTATGAATTTAGTAGCCAACATAATTTAAATTGTTAGTTAGTCTTGACATGAATGAATTTATGGATAAATAAATAGATAGTTTTTTAATATAAAATTTATGCAAAAAGGGGCAACTAATTTGAACAATCAGCAACAGCAAACCTCGACTTCATCAAATAATTCCGCTAAAGTTAAATGCAATATGCTTTTTACCATTTTTGGTGACAACGATAAAATGCTTATTGATTTTTTTGACAGCATAAAAAATAAGGCAGTTTTAGAAAAATCTAGACCATCAAATTCAGCTATAAATCCAATAATTCATGTTGCTATGGATCAAAAATCTCTACTAGAGACGGTACGCTTTTACCAACAAAAGCAGATCCTTACGCACGACAATCAGAATTGCGTCCTGCTACGGCTAGTGTTGTTGCAGCGCTGCCCAGCATGGTTGCGCCCTCGCTAGCTCGTCAACAAGCCAATGCCTTGGATGCCCCAGTCAGCATATACGAGGTGCACCTAGGTTCATGGCGACGCG